>JAJDBO010000215.1 GCA_029261305.1 Nitrospirales bacterium | reverse complement strand
TCATCCACGACAATTCCAATGGCGAGAATCAATCCGAACAAGGTCAGGACATTGATAGAAAATCCAAACAAATATAAGACGGCGAAGGTCCCGATGATGGAGACGGGGACTGCCAAGAGTGGAATCACGGAGGCACGCCATGTTTGAAGAAAAAGAATGACGACCAGCACCACGAGCGCGAGCGCTTCCAGCAGTGTTTTGATCACCGCTTTGATTGAACCTTTTACAAAGACCGTAGGGTCGTACACGACGCTATAGTCGATGCCTTCAGGGAAATTTCTTTTCAGTTCTTTCATTTTGGCGCGAACATTATTCGAAATATCCAATGCGTTGGCCCCAGGTGAGGCAAAGATTGGAATCGCCGCCGCATTTTTATTATCGAGTAAGGAACGTAAGGCATATTCTGAGGCTCCCATTTCGACCTTGGCCACATCTTTGAGTCGGGTGATCTGTCCTTGGGTTCCGGTTCGAATGATGATGTCCTCAAATTCTTCCGGGGTTTCCAATCGGCCTTTTGCATTCAAGGGGAGTTGTAACTCGACAATATCAGCATAGGGCGCTCCCCCGATGACCCCGGCTGCCACCTGAACATTTTGTTCTCGAACCGCGTTGACCACATCGCTTGCGGTAAGGTTGCGCTCAGCAATTTTTTCAGGATTGAGCCAAATGCGCATGGCATAATCCCCTGCTCCAAAGAGAAGAACCTGTCCCACCCCGCGAATCTTCGCTAATTCATCTTTGACATTCAGGACGGCATAATTTCTGAGATAGAGCATGTCATAGCGATCATTGGGAGATTTCAAATGGACGACCATGGTCAGGTTGGGCGAGCTTTTGACCGTGGTGACTCCTAATTGTCTGGTGACAGCCGGTAGGCGAGGCAGGGCTCGGGAGATGCGGTTTTGTACCAATTGCTGGGCCAGGTCTGCATCAGTTCCCAGTTCAAACGTGACAGTCAACGTCATCTTTCCATCGGAAGTTGATTGGGAATACATGTAGAGCATGTTGTCTACCCCGTTGATCTGTTCTTCAAGGGGAGTGGCCACGGTTTCGGCAATGACTTTTGGATTTGCGCCAGGGAACTGTGCGTTGACGACGACAGAAGGGGGTACGACTTCTGGGTATTCCGAGATCGGCAATTGAAACATCGCAATCAGTCCGCCAAGAAATATGAGAGTCGAAAGCACACCAGCAAAAATTGGCCGGTCGATGAAGAATTTTGCGATGTTCATGAATCAGCTTTCATTACTTCAACAGGCTGTACTTCCATATCCGGGCGGACACGTTGCAAGCTGTTCACGAGAACTTGGTCACCTGTCTCCAGGCCAGACAGCACCACTCGCTGCCCTTCTACTGTTCGTCCAAGTTTGACTTCGCGGTATGCCACTTTTCTGTCAGGAGTCACAATGTACACGTACCGTTTGTCTTGATCGGTGCGAACTGCCCGGTCACTCACCAATAATATTGATTGTTCGGTGGGCGAACCTAATCGCACGGTCGCAAACATTCCAGGGACCAGGACTCCATCCGTATTCTCAAAAATTGCACGGGCACGAATGGTTCCGGAGGTGGAGTCGAGTTGGTTATCAAAAGAATGAATGACGCCCTGATATACCACGCTGGCATCACTCGTGGGTGTCAACTCCACGGGCATGGTGTTTCCGGATGCCTGCCGCCTCGTTTTGATATAGGTCTGTTCATCCACATCAAATTCAGCATAGAGCTGATCAATTGAAACAATCGTGGTCAGGACTGGGGCATTGGGGCCAGCTTCGATGACATTGCCTTCCGTAATTTCCGCGCGGCTGATTCGACCAGCGATTGGGGCCTTGATATGTGCATATTCGAGATCCAGTGCAGCTCGTCTCATTCGGGCGTTGGCCGAATTCACCGAAGCCATCGCCACTTGAAAATCGTTCTTCGAAGCGTCAAAACGGCTTTGAGAAATGGCGTTCTTTTTCACTAATCCTTTGGCGCGGGTGAGTTCCTGTCTAGTCATCGTGGTTCGAGATTGTGCCGACTCTAGTTCTGCTCGTGCGCTAGAATATTCGGCTTCAAAGGGACGAGGGTCAATGATAAAGAGAGGGTGACCTTTCTTTACGATGGCACCTTCATCGAACAATATTTGAGTGATCGTGCCTCCTACCCGCGGACGTACTTCAACATAATCCACAGCTCGTAAGCGGCTAGAAAATTCCCTCCACATACGGATTGACTGTGGTTGTAGTCTCACGACATCAACGGTAGGGGCTGGCATGTGCCCTGGTGCTTGTGAGGCTTTTGAGGCGTAGGCTTGTGTCATATAGTAAAAAATTGCACCACCAAACCCCACAATGAGGGCGATAGCTAACAGTAGGAGAGTGGTGTGGGTTTTCCAATTTTGCTTCATCGTGTTCATTGTTGTGTTCATACTCCAATTTCACACACGTTTATCTTTGAACCTCTTTGCCTACTAACATATGTAGCACAGAGCATGCCAATGCCGATTGTATGTAACATATTGATTATTTTGATGACTACGGTACTGAGAAAATAGAATTTCTGCGACATTTAACGGATTCAACGAAATTTCGTTGTTGCCTATGCTCCTACTCTAGCATACTGAGTAAAAAATTGGTTAGCTTGAACGGAGATAAGTGTCATTGATTGAATAGGTATCTTTTCTGAAAATAAGGACTAGAGGTGGGAATGTTTGGAGATCGCTTTCTTAAGGGTAAAGATTGGGTGTTGGCTCACACCCAGGGAAAAAATTTGGAGTTAAATGAGTAATCTATGTTTTTCTCATGGCTATAAGGCGATGCAAGAGTTGAGATAAGACTATGAACACAGACGCAAAGTTAAAAGTTACCAGCCTACCATTCAAAATTCACAGGGCTACCAGATCTTGGGTTTGATCCCAATGTTGTTTGGATCACCTTCGTCACATAGTTGTGTTTTCCCTCCTCAAACGAACCGAAGAAAGTTGTAATAATCGAATTACCCCTCCCCATCAGTTTGTCTACTGGTTTCTCGTATAGGTGATGTCCATGATCTTCATCTCCTCCTTGTCCCCTGGGTGAGACCCATACATGACATACGTTTGAGTATTCGTATCCACCAACGTCCACACCGCCCGGTGGCTCATGTGTCCACCACCGGGTGCCTCGTGTTGTCCCGTGAGCGTGATGGTTTTTCCATCAGGACTTGCGGTGCCTTCCATGATGAAAATCCCCGTGGCCATCGAGTCCATCCAGGCCGTGACGTATTTTTTTCGAATATTGTCGTAACCGTCGATCCCAATCCCGGAGAAGGGTTGTCCCATCATTTGGCCAGTGACTTCCTGATAGAGAAAGCGACCGTCTAGCAACATTTTCAATTCAGCAGTGCCTGTGGATTCCATGGGTGGCTTGCC
>JAJDBO010000214.1 GCA_029261305.1 Nitrospirales bacterium | reverse complement strand
GTGTTTCAATCTCAATAGTGTGAGTATAGGAGAAGTGGCCATGAAGTACAGTGTGAGAAACTCTCAACATCGAAGTAGAGCAGTTCCATATAAAGAACCGCTTTCTGTGTGGTGGATGGTAGGGATTGGAGTCGGGTTTTTTGTGACCGCCTTATTAGTGGTAGTGGGAATGCAAGGGCAAGCCCGTGCGGCCCAGGGAGTCTCGACAGAAATGTCCCAAGCAGCCGAGCAGGTGGTGCAACGGTATAGTCAAGCTATAGCAGCGAGTGACCCCATTGCGGTGGCTCAAAATGATTTTGTCTGCGTGCTTAGGATGATGGAGTTGGGGGCTGTCGTAGAAGGGAATTTCCCTGCTGAATCTGATCCAGTGTATTCCTGGTGTTGGGATCGATTGGCTCAGGCGCATGAAGAAGTGATTGAGAGTCGTGATCGGGCTCTCGATGAAGTCTGGCCTGGGGTGGGGAAGCTCGTAAATTTTGCCGATTTCAAGCGATTTGAAATCGCTGAAACTCAGGCAGGCCAACGTGCGGGCTCATTTTTTGTGATGCCTCAAATTGGGTTTGTGTCCGGTGCGCCTGGATTTACCATGGAGATGGCTGGCGCTGGACCCTTGCCTCATGCATCATTTCAGATTCAGGGGAAGGACCACGGGGTTGCCGTCCCTACTTCCTTTGTGCGGACACGAATTTCCTACCCAAATCCCATGACTTCTCCGGCAGCAAATGCTCCAGGTGAGATGGATTGGAAGGTACCGTATAAGAAGCCCATCCATCCGATCAAAGCCGTGACCGTCAAATGGGTAGTTCTTTCAGGTTTGAGGCAACATGGCTTCCCTTCAGATTCTGCAGTGTTGAACATCCCCTTGGTGTCAACGATGGGGGTGTCTATTCCTTTTGTGATGGATGCCGGTGGTTTTGAGCAAAAGACCACAGAGTATTGGAACCCGGAAGAAGCGCAGCAGATGTTAGATGAAGGCGTGGCGCGGGCCAAAGGACTTGAGTCGCGGCGAGAACGCATTACGATGCTCAATCGGGTACTTGCCGTGAATCCGTCACATGTGCCTGCCTTGCAAGCCATTACGCATGAGTACTACCAAGGCCTGTTGGCCTATGCGGCGCGCAATCATGGTGTGGACGTCCCAAGTGATTTGCTGTATCAGGGATTTAACGAATTGTATTGGACGGTGCAGTCTCAAACGGATCGTATGGACCTTTCCTTACACATGGAGATGGGTGGGAAATCTGAACCAACACCGGCGGATTATTTGTACGGCCTTATTCCGGTGATGGAAACGTTAGCAGACTTGCAACCAGGAGATTTTGAAACGCGACTGAAACTCATCTCAGCGTATCGATGGACCAATGATCAAGAAACGGCGATCATGTCCCCTCAACAATTGCTTGCAGAAGTGCCGAGTGGCCAGACACAGCTTCGAGCCAAAGTTCTCATGGCCATTGCTTGGTCTCGGATTAGTAAGGTGGCTTGGAATCGACATTTTGATGATCCGGATATCATCCGAGGTTATGAAGAGGCCGATGAAGCGTTTCAACTTTCCAGCGAGCCGTTGGTGAAATTTTCTGCAAGCTATGCCAAGGCCTATAGCTTGGCCTTTCGCCCCAAGCGAGATAATGATGCGATGCTCAAGTTATTAACTGAAGCTCGTCAGTGGTACCGGAAGATCCCAGGGGCAAGCAATCGGTCCTGGGCGTACATGCTGGAAAACGATACGTTGAAAGGTTTGGTGGAAACCGATCCAGCCTTTCAATCTCTGCTCGCCTCCAACTCGTAATATCCTTTTGGCTGGCCTTAAGAGTCATCCTTGCTCAATGATCGTGGAGTAAGGGGGCTTTTGAGGCCACGTCTCTTTTTTCATTCCAGCGCGAAATACCAAATTAATGTGGTCAATTCTGGTTTGTGGGGTGGTCTACGACTTGCCAGCAGCGGTGTTTTTGGTGGGAGAACATCGAGCCCGCAGGCGAACCATACGACGTTTGGCGGTGAAATCCGCTAATCGCTTTCGATCGCTGTCTCGAATTGTGGTAAAACGAATTGATGTCAAGAATTTAGTGAGAGTGGTGTTTGTAAACGTCACCATGCCTTTGAGGGCAATGGCGGTCATCGGAGGTAGCAAAAGGCGGAGTTCCAATGGTGTCCCTGGTGCTAATTCTCGATCAGTTTCGAATTGAAGGCCAAAGGGGTGGATCTTCAGATTTGTGAGTTTGAGCCGGTGGATGGCTGGTTCATGTTGCGGCCAAAAGCTGAGCCACAAACGAGCGTCTGAGCTGCTACCCATCCATGTTGGAGTTTCCTGGTGGGCCGTAGGTTTCTTGGTTGAGGCGGGCATATAAGGTCTCTAGAATGGTAAATGATAAATGATGCGCGAGACTAAGGATTGTTTCGGGAATTGGGTTGTGCATCTTAAGACTTTATTCACTAAAAACTCGAAATGCGAATATCGGATTTCAACATCAATCCAACCTGAGAAGAAAAGAATATGGAATTAGATTTTCGAAAAAATCCCCATCTCTTGAGTACGATGATTGATGCCATCGCCGATGGGGTGTTTACCGTCGATGCGAAAGGGACGATTGTCGCCTGGAGCGTGGGAGCGGCACGAATTACCGGGTATTCTAGCGAGGATACTGTCGGAAAATCCTGTCATCTTTTGGAAGGACAAAACTGCAAGGGGTTCAGCAAGTTGACTGAATTTTTGGATAACCCATCTCCCTATCCTTGGGGTATCTGCAATCAGGAATGCAAGGTGTTAGGGAAGGATGGCCGAGAATTGTATTTATTCGGAAACGTATCCGTCTTGAGGGATGAAAAGGGCATCGTCGTTGGGGCCGTGGGGACTTTTGCGGATTTAACCTCGTTCGTGCTGGCCAATGAAAAAATTCAAGTGCTCGAAGAACAAACGCGGTCTCGCGATGCGTTCCAAAAAATGGTTGGGAAGAGTTCGGTCATGCAGGAAGTCTTTCGCCGATTGCGATTGGCGGCTCAAGGTGACGTGACCGTGCTGTTAACCGGGGAATCGGGCACTGGGAAAGAATTGGCCGCACGAGCCATCCATGCGTTAAGTGCCAGAAGCGATCGTCCCTTTTTCGCGATCAATTGTTCAGCCATTCCAGAAACCTTATTGGAAAGCGAATTGTTTGGACATGTCAAAGGGGCGTTCACCGGAGCTGTTCGTGACAAAGTCGGAGTATTTCAAGCCGCAGATGGCGGAACGCTGTTTCTCGATGAAATTGGGGATACGAGCCAACTTCTGCAATTAAAATTACTCCGTGTGTTACAGGAAGGTGAGATTCGTCGAGTCGGGGATGATAAAGCCATGAAAGTGGATGTGCGGCTCATCACTGCCACCAATAGAGATTTTAAGAACTTGTTGGCGACCGGAGCCATGCGGGAAGACTTTTATTACCGGATCCGGGTATTTGAAATTATCCTGCCTCCTTTGAGAGAACGACGCGAAGATATTCCCTTACTTGTCCACCACTTTATTTCCGAAGGATCCAAGACCCATCGCCACCCCATCACGGATATTGCCAAGGACGCGATGCAGCATTTAATGAACCATGCGTGGCCTGGAAATATTCGAGAATTAAAAAATGCGGTGGAGCATGCATTTGTGACAGTGTCAGATGATGTCTTGACAATTCTTGATTTACCTCCTGAACTACGGACTCACCAACCAGTTTCCATCCCTAATTCCCTTGCAGCGTCCTTGACTGCGGAGCAGATCGAAGAGCGTCGTGGCATTCTCGAGGCGCTAGACCAAGCCAAGGGAAGCAAAACCCAAGCGGCGAAGTTATTGGGTATGAGCCGGGTGACCCTTTGGAAAAAGCTCAATAAACTCGGCATCAATCCCTAAATCCCCCTTCCTGTCAGTTAACGCGTTAACTTAACGCGTTAACGTTACCTGCTTAACGAGTAGCTCCTCTCCGCAGCGCCTTTTGGTACTTCAGCTCATAACCAATTGAAATAAATAGAATAATAGAATCTACCTTTTGAGAATAATTCTGGCATAAGGATTGCTTATGTTAGAGATAGGTAAACGATCGAATTCTTTCAAAAACAGGAGGTGCCATCATGGTAAAAAATGTTGGAGGTGTCGATCAGAAAGTTCGATGGTTATTGGGGCTCTTGGCATTAGGGATTGCGGCGCTTGCCGATCTTCCCATCTGGGGCACGGGTGTGCTGGGGGTGGTTGGAGTAATTGCCCTGGTGACTGGGAGTATGGGGTACTGTCCTGTGTGGACTGTCTTGGGCATCAACACCTGTCCTCTCAAACGAAAAACCTAACATACTTAAAATAGAGCTCTCACTTACTGCGGAAAATGGGATAATACTTATTGAGCAAGGAAATATTGGAGCCATAAGGAGCGACCAACATGATTCTCAAGCAATTCTACCTCGGATGTCTTGCCCATGCCTCGTATATGGTGGCGGATGAAAACAAAAAGATCGCCGCAGTAGTTGATCCCCAACGAGATATCCAGCAATACCTGGATGAGGCCGATACGCAAGGGTGGCAGATCAAGTATGTGTTTCTTACGCATTTTCACGCAGACTTTGTCTCAGGTCATATAGAGTTGCGCGAACGAACGGGTGCACAGATCTGTCTGGGAGCGAAAGCTCAGGCTGACTATCCACATAAGGCTTTGAGGGATGACTGCAGTGTGGAATTTGGCCACGTGCGAATACGGGCATTGGAGACACCAGGCCACACACCGGAAGGCATATCTCTTGTGGTGTACAATCTTTCCAAAAGCCAAACAAAGCCACATGCCGTGCTAACGGGGGATACGCTGTTCATTGGTGATGTCGGACGGCCAGACCTTATGGCCTCGGCGGGAATCAGCGCACAAGAATTGGCGGGTATGTTGTATCACTCTCTCCACGACAAATTGTTAAGGCTCCCCGATGGTACTTTGGTCTATCCCGCTCATGGAGCCGGGTCGATGTGTGGGCGAAATCTTAGTGCGGAAACTGTTTCCACCATTGGCGCACAGCGATCAGAGAATTACGCCCTTCAGTCCATGAGCCAAGAGGAATTTGTCGGCATGATCACAAAAGGACAACCTGAGGCTCCTTCATACTTTGGCTATGATGCCAAGTTGAACAAGGAAGAACATGCCACTCTTACGGATGCCTTGCACCGAAGTCTCAAGCCCCTTTCGCTAGATGATGTGCTGTTGCTTCAAGACAGTGGGGCTCAGGTCGTGGATGTGCGTGATCCTAAATCCTTTGCCGAAGGGCATTTGGCTGGTAGTCTTAATATTGGGTTGAATGGCAAGTTTGCCACGTGGTCGGGGATTATTCTTCATCAGAAAAATCCCATTGTTTTGATTGCCGACCCAGGTAGTGAGGAAGAAGCCATGATCAGACTTGGACGCATTGGTTTTGATCATGTGGCCGGGTATTTGGAAAGTGGAATGCTTGCCGTGGCTGCGCGTCCTGAACTCATAAAGGAAACTCCTCGGATGACAGCCGCGGCGTTGGCTGCAGAGCTTTGCACGACTCATCCTCCTGGAGTGCTGGACGTCCGGACTGAACGAGAATGGAATGAGGGGCATATCGATCATAGCGTGAACATCCCACTTCCTCATTTACTGGAGCGGCTCGGTGAAGTTCCTACCGAGCAGAAACTGGTTGTGCATTGTGCGAGCGGATATCGTTCCTCCATCGCGGCGAGTCTATTGGAGAAAAATAAAAAGACAGAGGCCATTGATCTCATTGGTGGCTATGAAGCATGGGAAAAAACATGGGGACGGCAGGGTGTGTCGTCTCAAGCGGCCTGTAAAGTTTAAGTAGGTTCAGAGGAGGACATGATGGCGGATATTGCGGTGGAAGAAAAAGTATATCCATGGGTACGAGCACAGGACATCCTGCAGGAGGGAAAAGTCCGAACGGATTTCCAAGTCATTGATGTCCGGACTCCCGCGGAATTTGGAGAAGTGCATGTCCCAGGGGCCATAAATATTCCCTTGGCTGATGTGCCTAGTCACCTCGCAGAATTGAAAGCGAAGAGTGAAGAAAGACCCATTGTCTTGATGTGCCGAACCCAGAATCGGATTAAACTCGTCTATGACCAATTCCAACAATCCGAGATGCCTCATTGCCATCTTTTGGAAGGCGGGATTACCGCATGGAAAGCTGCCGGACATCCAATTGTGCAAGGCCAGCGAGCGATTTCTCTTGAAGGTCAGGTCAGGATGGTGGCTGGTGCTTTGATTGTTCTGGGAACGATTCTCGGGGTGACTGTGACTTCCTGGTTTTTACTCATACCCGCTGGTGTCGGGGCTGGGCTGTTTCAGGCTGGATATACGGATTCCTGCTTAATGGGAATGATTCTGGCGAAACTCCCGTTCAATCGGGTGCGCAGCCCTTTGAATCGTCCGTAATTCTTCAGAAAGACGGAGGGTTTCGTAGCCATTGGGCAGAAGCGTATAATCTCGATTATGCGAGGATAGCTTTTTATCGATTCTTTTTTTCATTTATTCTCAAAAGGAGGTTGCAATGATACACCCCGTTCGATTATTCAGCGTAGCGAGTGCATTTGTGTTTCTGTTGTTTTCAGGTCAGGCCTTTGGGGAAGTTCAATATTTTACTCCCGGCGGGGCCTCTTCTAGTCCCAGCCAAGATATATCTAGCCAGAGCGCTTCAAGCTCCAGCCACGATATGGGTGGGGGCAGTCCCGCTGTTGGGTATGACATCCACGTCCAAGCTCCACACATGATGGCAGATGGGACTCCGGGTGGACCATTTCATCATTATTGCAAAGGAATTTCAGACAAAATTCTACAATGTCTGTTATTCGAAACTACAGCCGCGAATGCACCACTGGTAGCTATCGAATATTTTGTGGCCAAAGATTTAGCACGGACCCTTCCGGTCATCCAATGGCATCGCTATTTTCATGATCACAAAGTAGAAATTGCTACTGGCCGTGTTCAAATCTTAGACATTGACGATCCGGCCAAAGTGAAAGCCATTGCCGAAGCTGCCTCAGCAACGGATGGCGTCATTTACCACTTGTGGAAAAAAGGTTTGCCATTTCCAGATGGCTCGGTAAGCTTCCCGCAATCGTTAGGGCACAGTTTCCCACAACCAGAGTAATCAACGATGAGTTGATAGGGGGATCCATCCTGGATCCCCCTTTTTTATTGTGAAAGGAAAATGTCATGGTAACGGTTCGGTCGAGTGCGTTGATTGCAGGAATTATTTGCCTGACTGTTTCAAGTTTCAATCTCCTATTCGCCGCCGACCCCAAAGTCTTAAAGCCACGAGTTCCTGCCGATCAAATCGAAGAAGCAAAAACATGGCAAAATCCTTTCACTAGCAGACCTGAAAATATTGAAAAAGGAAAAAAGATTTTTACTGGGAAAGCCTTTTGTGTGACCTGTCATGGAAAAGATGGAAAAGGGTTAGGTAACATTCCAGGTCTGCGGGGCAAACTCCCTCGAAACTTCACGGACAAAGCCTGGCAAGTCGCACGGGCGGATGGCGAATTATTTTGGATTTTGAAAAACGGTAGTCCGGGAACGGACATGGCCTCTTTTGTTCCACTCGTACTGACGGAAGACGAAGCCTGGTATGTGCTGCTGTACGTGCGATCTTTTGGACAAGAATAATGCGAAAAACAGGCTAGTGAATATTGAGAAGTGTGGTTGCTGAATCCCTTCTACGCGCAAGATAAATCCAATCAATCAAATTGTTTGCGAAATCTCCACATGCCAATGCCAAAGGTGGCACTTCCTAACACACCCATAGCCAATACCAACTCCCAAAGACTGTCTAATCCTGCGCCCTTAAAAAATATGCCATGAGTAATTTCAATGTAATATCGTAACGGTGAGAGAACCATCATGTATTGTACCCACTCGGGCATGGCTTCCATCGGACTTGTAATGCCTGATAGCAGCAGCATGGGAACCAGAACCAGGATTGTCATCATCCCCACTTGGGCTTGATTCCGAGCAAGAGTGGCTGCAAACAAGCCAATCCCGGCAGTCGTAAAGGCATAGACAATCGTGATCAAAAAAAACAACACAAGACTACCTTTGATGGGTACGCCTAAAATCGGTTGCATCACGCCAAAAATGCTCACCGCCGCTGCGAGAAGGATCACAATAGTCATCGCGATGACTTTGGAGAACATGATCTGAAATGGGGTGAGTGGCGAGACGAGCAACTGCTCCACAGTCCCATGTTCTTTTTCTCTGACCATGGCTGCGGCGGGCAAAAGTATAGCGAACAGCGTGATCATGCGAAGTATGTGCGAGGTGGACTCGAACCACGAATCCTTTTGTTCGGGGTTAAACCACACACGGTGCTCACTGGTTACTTGCGGTAGAGGTTTCTGTGCATCCGAAGGGATGCCCAATCGCTTCCTGGTAATTTCTTGGCCATACTTTCCAACAATCTGCGCCGCGTAGCTCGCCGCTGACAGCCCCTGTGGCGAATTGGTGGTATCTACTTGGATTTGCACATGGGTCTGTTCGCCTTTGGTCAAGAACTCATGAAAGCGTGGAGGAATATCTAACACGATCATGGTTTGGCCTTGATCTAGGAGTCGTAGTCCTTCATCGGGATGAGCAATCTCTCCATCGAGACGAAAGTACGGTGGACGAAAGCGGTGGATCAGTTCACGGGATGAGAGACTATGATCGGAATCGTATACCATCAAGCTGGCATTCTTGAGTTGGGCAGACATCCCGGTTCCTGTGATATAGATCGCCAACGTAAACGAATAGATGAAAAAAATAAGTAACGGGATGTCTCGAGAGAGTTGCAACAGCTCTTTCTTGCTCATGACGTAAAGACGACGCCACCACGCGAGACGTAGACCAAAAGTTTTTTGAAAAAAAGAACTCATGCTTTTGGTCTTTTGTGGAATAGGGAATAGCCGCAAACCAACAGGACAACAGTGTACAACGTCAATGCCAAGAGTTTAGAGGCTAACTCCTCAAACCCTGCGCCCTTCAGAAATGCGCCACGCACTATGTCCGTGTAATACATGGCAGGAAAGAAATGCGCTTGAACCTGGGCGCCAGGACTGAGTGAGGAGACCGGCGTAATAAACCCCGAGAAGAGAAAGGTGGGAACCGTCGTCAACACAATGGTGATAATGAGCGCAGCCATTTGGGTGTTGACCAACAACGACACCAAGAGGCCTATTGCCGCGCAACATACGACAAAAATCAGAGAGGCCACGGCAAAAAACAAAAAGTTGCCTTTGAAGGGAACCTCAAAGAGGTAGGTCGTCAATGTCCACAGAATCATGGCATTGATCGTGGCAATAAAAATAAAGGGAGAGAGCTTCCCAATTAAAAATTCCAGTCTGGTGACGGTCGAGCTAAAAATGTTGTAGATGGACCCACGTTCTTTTTCACGGACAATTCCCAATGCGGTTAACATCGGCGTGGAAAAGATCAATGAGAACATCACCAACGCCGGCCCCAACCCCCAAATACTCTTCACTTCCTGATTGTAGAGGTATCGTACTTCTAAGGTAATTGGCTTGATGAGGACGGAAGCTTGTTGACGTGTCAGGCCACGGGTTCGCATTAGAAAGTCTATAATCAATTCTTCGCTGAAATCGTTATTGATGGCAATGACATACCCCTTGGTGATATCCGTCCGCATGGGAAACGTGCCATCAATTAAAATTTGAACGTTTGCCGGTGTCCCGGCAAGAAGACGTTCTTCAAATTTGTCTGGAACGATAATGACTGCCCGTACCTTGCCCGTTTCTAACAGGGCATCAGCATCCTTCTCATTGGAGAGCGCACCTTGATAGGAAAAATATCGTGATTCCATAAAACGATAGAGATAATCTCGGCTGAGAGTGGTTCGATCGCGATCCACACTGGCAAAAGGAATGTCCTCAACATCCAAGACTAACCCGTAGCCAAACACGACCATCCATAAGACTGGCAACAAAAAGGCTAACGAGAGAAACATTCGATCTCGAGTCGTTTCCCGCCATTCCTTATAGGCCAATGTGGCCACACGGTTGAGATTCATGGTTATCCTGTCGCGGCCAGATGCTTGTCGCGCTGTTCTTGTTCGACAATGCGATACACAAACACATCCTCCAAACTGAGAGGGCGTTGTGATATTCCCGTGTAGACGACGCCGCTCGATTCACAGACCTGGTGAATGCGAGCCTTGTCTTGTTCTGGATTCAGAGATAGTAGGTGTACATTCGTTCCGAAAAGAGCGGCCCCGGGAAATCCAGCTTTTTTGAGGGAAGACAGTGCCAGGGCAGATTGACTCGTGTTTAATTCCAACAACACACCTGCTTCCTTTTCTACTTGAGCCTTCATGAAAGAAGGTGCTCCTTCTGAAATCACACGTCCGGCATGCATCAGGGCAAGATGGTCACAATGTTCGGCCTCGCTCATATAGTGAGTCGTCACCAGGAGCGCGACGCCTTC
>JAJDBO010000213.1 GCA_029261305.1 Nitrospirales bacterium | reverse complement strand
GAGCGTGGGTCGGTGGCAAGTATTGAATTTGATAAACGCTTTGCAATGGATGCGGCGAGTCGCATCACGGTAAAAGAGTAGATCGTATGGGTTCCTTAGCCTTACTCACAGTCTTGTTTGCGCCATTTGTTGGCGCAATTGCGCTCATCTTTGTCCCAACCCGGCAAGCACTCCTGGTACGTATGGTGGCAGCCGCGTCGGCGGGCATTGCCTTGCTGGCGTCGTTGTATGTGTTTATGGCCTACGATCCGAACGTCGGTGGGTTCCAGATGATGACCCATTGGTGGTGGTCAGAGGAGCTAGGCATTGCGTTTTATGTTGGGGTGGATGGCATTGGTGCTCCGTTGGTGTTTGCGTCGGGGATCTTACTCTTCGCGGGTATTTTTATTTCCTGGCACATCAAAGATCGAATCAAAGAATTTTATATCTTTTTGTTAATCCTCGCGGCAGCGACTATTGGTGTGTTCATGTCGCTCGACCTGTTCTTCCTCTACTTCTTCTATGAAATGTCGGTGTTGCCCATGTACTTGCTGTTGGGCATGTGGGGGAGTCATACCAAAGGCTATTTGAGTATGACGGACGAAGCAGGGTTGAAGCTTCGGGATTCGGTCAAGTTCTTTTTGAACTTTGGGGCGAACAGTAAAGAATATGCGGCGATGAAGTTGGTCCTGTTTTTGTCGGCGGGTGCTGTGCTGGCACTCATGGGCATCCTGCTGATTTACCACTTCTCCCCCGTGCATACCTTCGACATTCTTGTCCTTCGAGAACAAGCTAAGTTTGATGGCATGCTCGGTAATATCATTTGGCTGCTAATCTTTTTTGGATTCGCGTCGATTGCGCCCATTTGGCCGTTGCATTCTTGGTCTCCTGTTGGCCATGCGGCAGCGCCTGCGGCCACCAGCATGTTGCATGCCGGGGTGCTGATGAAGCTCGGTCACTTCTCCATCATTCGCGTGGCGTTTGAAATCATGCCAGAGATCACACGCGAACTTATGCCCATCGCGGCAGTTCTCTGTGTCTTTAGTATCGTCTATGGTGGCTTTGTCTCCTATTACGCTAAGGACACGAAGTATGTCATTGGCTACTCCAGCTCAAGCCACATGGGCTATATATTTTTGGGGATGGCCGCGTTGGACTACATTAGTTTGACGGGAGCGATCATTTATATGTTTGCCCATGCCATGGCCACAGGCATGCTCTTTGCCATGGTGGGTTGGATCTATGAACAAACCCATACGCGTGATATTCCGTCGCTCGGAGGGTTGGCCAAAAAAATGCCGTTTCTTGCTGGGGCGTTTGTGATCGGCTGTATGGCCTCCATTGGGATGCCAGGCACGGTGAACTTTATCGCCGAAGTAATGATCATCGTGGGGAGTTGGGATAAATATCCCTTCCAAGTGATTGTGGCCGCATTGGGAATTGTGCTGACGTTGGCCTATTTGTTCAAAATGATGCGTGGACTATTTTACGGGAAATTGGATCCGGCATATGAGCATGTCAGTGATACCCGAAATTGGGTGGATCGTCTGCCACTACTGATCATGATTTCAACCAGTATTTTCTTTGGAATTTTCCCCATGCATTTTTATAACGTGGTGCGATCAACCGTGGAACCCATGCTCGATCGAATCAACCAAGTGGCGCCGGTGATTGCGCAGAGCACCACAGGAATTTTGCCGTAACCCATGATGACGTTTGATCTCACACTTACCGGCTCAGACCTCTTGCTCCTTGCGCCAGAGATTTTTCTCACGATCTGGATGTGTGTGGTGCTGATTGTCGATTTTTCCATCAAGAATATTGATCATGAAAACCTCGCTTATCTCTCTATTGGTGGCATCATCACGACACTCCTCAATTTGATTTGGTTTGATTACATCGGAGTCCATGGTTCGCTGTTTAAGGACATGTATGTCCTCGATGGCATGGCAATATTTTTCAAAATTATCATTCTCATTGCCACCCTGCTCGTCCTGTTGATCTCCATCGATTACGTCAAGACGTTCCGCTATTTCAAGGGCGAATACTATTTCCTGGTCATGATGTCGGCGTTGGGCATGATGTTTATGTCTTCGGCTCAAGATTTGTTGTCGGTGTTCGTTACCTTAGAATTTTCGACTTTCGGCTTCTACGTGCTGGTCGCGTACCTCAGAGAAGATGCGCGGTCCAGCGAAGCCGGATTAAAATTTTTCATTCTCGGAGTCTTTGCCGCAGGACTGTTAGCCTACGGGATCAGTTTAGTCTACGGCGAAACGGGCACTCTTGTGTTCTCCGAGATGACTTCGATGCCCGGAAGCTACGGCTTAGCGATTGGGTTCATCCTCATCTTTGCAGCCCTCGGCTTCAAAATTGGCGCCGTACCATTTCATTCCTGGATTCCCGATACCTATCAGGGAGCCCCAACACCGGTCACTGCCTTTCTCTCCATTGCCCCAAAAGGCGCAGCATTGGCTATCCTGATCCGGATGTTTTTTGTGGCCCTCGCAAGCTTCAAGCCGATGTGGGTGTTGCTCTTTGTCGTGGCCTCGATTGCATCAATGACCTACGGTAATATTGTCGCCATTGCCCAGACCAATATAAAACGGTTGCTTGCGTATTCTGGAATAGCACAAATCGGCAATGTCATGATTGGGATGGCCGCAGGAACCAAGCGCGGCAGCGATGCAATTCTGTTCTACTTGCTGACCTATTTGTTTGCGAACCTTGGTGCCTTTGCTGTGGTGATCGGCGTAAGTAACCTCATCAAAAGCGATGAGATAGAAGATTATAACGGACTCAACCGTCGCTCGCCATTCCTCGCAGCCGCCATGTTGATCTTCTTGTTGTCGTTAGCCGGAGTCCCTCCACTCGCGGGATTCATTGGCAAGCTATATATCTTCGTAGCCGCGATGGAACAGGAACTCTACACGCTCTTAATCGTAGGCCTTATCAATATTGTCATCTCGATGTACTACTACCTCATCGTCGTCAAAAAAATGTACATCAATGAACCCACAGACCCATCCCCCATCACCGTCTCGGTCCCCCTCAAAACCGCCGTCTACATCGGCATCGCCGGCACCCTCCTCCTCGGCATCTACCCCAAACCCTTCATCGATTGGGCTGTCTCCGCCACTCTCATGTTTTCCAATATGGTAAATTCAACTGCCGCAGTTCCTGCTGTTAGCGCAATTATTGGCGGGTGATTTTACTCCTGGTTTTCTCTTAAGCGTGTCTACTTGGGATTCCCTCTTCTTTAGGTTTGAGTCGAAGTCTTGTGGTTGTATCCAATCAGATACACTATTGTATCCGATTGGATACAAAGAGATAGTTTGCACTGTGGACACAACTTTTGTGGATTTTAAATTTCGATAGAATTGCAAATGAAAGTCCAAGGAGGGACTGAAGATCATGAAGCCAAATTAACAAAAGAATTAAATTTTCATTGTAATAGGCTAGCTGGAAAAGCCCGAAAGGCTTACGAATGAAAAGCGTAGCCACAGAGTCTCCCAAACAGGAATGAAGGGACATGTGGTTGCGCCATTTTTTTGCCCAGATTTTTTGTAGACAAAATGTGTTAATGGCGTTGACACATTTTAGATTCAGCGCACGTAAATGGACCTATTTTTCAGTGGCTTTAAAGTATTAGTTGCGTTGGAAGGCCAGATTAGACCTTACCAAAGTCGGGTAGGTGGTCTTTTGCCTTTATATGGCACATGAATTGCTGAACTTCATCGTAATTGGTTTATCGGGCGAAGTTATCTGAGAGTTATAGCCTTGAGGAAGGGAAAACTTCACTTTCTGGAGCAGTAAACTTTTATCGCTTATGGAATTGATAACAAGAAAGGAGAGTGTTTATGACCAGGATTGACAATTATTTTTACACAGTAGTGCGGGGGGAAATTATTACTTTCACCATAATTCCTATTGGGGTAGCTCCCTTAATTGTTTCCACAAATAACGGGAGTAGTCTTCAAAACTCCGGAGCTCCGAATATGCCTATTTATCAATTCCAAGTTGATGAAATCCCTGGTAATTATCAATTCATAGTATTCGATTTCAAGTTTCTTCAAGATACGGATGATGACGCAAAATATGAAATTGAACTAAAGGATAACGGGACGGTGGTCGTAAACCTAAATCCTGTTGAAAAAACAGATGTCAATTGGAGGCGTAGTTTTAATTTTCAGGTTGAGTAGGTCAACGAAAATATTTCTTAGAAAATTGGCGTTTTTCTTGTTTAAGTAACAATGTTTAAATCGAACTCTTCATTAAAAAGAAGGGACTATTTATGAAAACGAAAATGAAAAACCTGCCTTTAATCTGCGGCTGTGCTTTTTTAATGTGTTTTCAATCACTTGAAGCAGGGGGAGCAGGTTATCCGAATCCACCAGAAGTGATTAAAAGTCTTGTCGAAGGTACAGCTCAAGATATAATCAAGAAAAGGGATTCTCAAGAATTGGGTGCGCAATTAGATGAAATGGTTCTTTACACAGTTGCCGATGCCCTCATATTGCCAAAAACGGATGGAGAAGAGAAAGACGAATTTACCGTACGAATGCTTAAATCATCTAGTCCTCTTCTCGACACAATTCGAACTGACAAGCAAGTGGGAACCTCCCCAACCTCATCTGGTTCTACAACTCTAGTGGAAAAGGCAGGGTTTGCGGAGATTTTCGGTTTTGCCTTTGAGCACGGTGCAATACAAAAAGATGATAGTGGAACAAACTTAACTTTAAGTACTTCACCTTATTCATTGATGAGGTTGTTTAATTTTGTAGATACAGCGAAGAATTTTGAAAGGTTTCAGCACTGGAGAAGATTGGGTATTTCTGCGACGTTTGATACCGCAAAAAATAACACGGCGACCTCCATGGGAATGCTAGATTCTAAAGACCTGCAGGAATTGTCTGTCAAACTTCGGTTTTATGGGGATCGTAGTACGCGAACGTTAGATTTTGTGAAAAAGTGGGAGGATCAGGGGGTTAAGCAGGCTTATCAGGATGAAGTAAACAAGATTGGGAAAGCTCTAAGTGCAGCTTTCAACGTTAAGAGGTTTGGTGCAAATGACAAATGGAATGCAGAGTATATTGTTTTCCGGAAAAAAATCATGACTGCTGCATCTAAAGTTTCTCTTCCGTCCCGAGGGACAAGTATGACCACTCAACAGGAAACCGACAAGAAGAATGAATTTGTAAAGTTAATTTTAACTATTCTTAAAGAAGAGATTTATGATGCGGTTAAAGAAGACGAGGGGAAAAACCTATTACTTTCGGAAGAAAGAAAGAACCTAATCACAAAGGAAATAATCCGATCTCTCGCGCCTAACAATCAAGCAGTGACAGATGCCCAGAAAAAACTGGCTAAATTACTAGAAGAACATAATCGGTCGATGGTAGGGACTATTGCATATACATTGCATCAAGGGGAACTCGGCTCAGATTATTCAGAAGGAAAGATTCTGTTTGAGGGTTTTATTGATCCAGTCGAGATCGTAGCGAATGCTGGCATCTCTCTGCGCCATGATCCCAATGGCATGGCGGGACAATCCACGATTAGGGATTATAGCGCAGCAGTTAGTGTAGAGGGTAAATTTGATAATTTTGAATTCATTCAGAATTTGAATTCAGCAAACTTCAGCAAAGCAACTATTTCCGCCAGTGCTCGTATCGTGCGATTAGAAGATCAAAATGACGAAATGGGAATTGGTCAAGCGAAGCTTGAAATTCCAATCGCTGCAGGAATTAGCTTTCCCATCTCGGTCACTTGGGCGACAAGAACAGAATTTATAAATGAGGAAGAGGTTCGGGGAAATTTTGGGTTTACCTTTGATTTCGATAAACTTTTAGCACTTGGGCAAAATGCTTTAACTCAGTAGATTCTCTAGCTATATGCGATTTAATACACAATACTTGTGGGTCACAAGATTAGAATGTTAATCCCGATTTGAAATAGTCTAATTTTTTCTAGTTCAGGAAATGACATGTTTGCAAGCTTTTTGACTAAGCTCTTTGGTGAGGTCAAATTCATAAAGATTTTCACTGATCTGTTCCCTGGATTTATTTTGGCATTAAGCGGACTTTTAATTTTGGGTTCATTGAGTGGAGAAATACATATTTTTCCGTTTGAAATGGTTAAAAGCCTGGAAGCGGAGAAAGCAGATATCGAAAAGAAGATCACTGCATACAGAAAGGAAACTGAGAAGATTGCAGAAAAGGATCAAGGTTTAGAAAAAAACCTCATCATGATGGAAGCCTGGATCAAACAGTTCGATAAGATTAATGCTGCTATATTTCCCAAACAAGTCCCTGGTAAAGTTCAGCTGGAGCAAGAGATTAAAAAAAGCCTGCAGGCGATAAAGAGAATTCATTCTCTAAGGAACGAATATCAGGGGGCAATAGTTAGACTTGCTAAAGAACATGAGGATAACTTGAGGAATATCACAAAGCTTGGAAAAGATTTGGAATTAGAAGGGGGCCGAATTGAAGGACTAGATAAAGAAATAAAAAAGAGATCAACCATTAAGGAAAACTTCTCCGTCTTTGAAGGGTATTTCGCGGTATTGATTCTTTTTTCATTCTTGTTTGGACCTATCTTATCCCAAGTCACCAGAACTATTTTTGTGAATAACATCTTTCAATGGATGTTTAAATGGAGTACTAGAGAAGGGAGTAGGTCCGTTCGGGACCCTGTAAAAACTATATTACAATCTGGTAAAAGTCATGAATTTTTTTTAGGGTATGGTGCGCTGAAAGAGGAGGATTACCAGAAGACTGTTTCAGCTAATTACAATTACATGGAATCGGGGATAAATTTCATTATACCCCTTGTAATTTTTGCCTATTGTTTTGGTGAATATTTAAAAGCGAAAGGACTTGAGAATTATCCAACAGGTACCTGGGGTTGGATAAGCGCTATGATCTTTCTCTTGGTCTATGGAGGGTATTATTCCTATAAAAGACATAAAATAAAAGTTTCCGAATTCATCCTTGGCGGTATAGCTAGAGAGGGGCAAATGGATGAGGTGCCGAAACAAAATCCTCCTCTTGCAGCATCACTAAATCAGGCTGGAACTGAAATAAAATAAAACTGAAATTAGGAAAACCTTTGATGAAAAACCTTAATCTAATAATAGGACAACTTTTATTTGGCCTTCTTTACCTATGCTTTATAGACGCATATGTTACTCCCCCTACAAAATTGGCCTCGGAAGTTAGTGCATTCTGGTTGATCAAAAACGGGAAGGATCAGCTATGAAAGGTCGGAAGTGATGGGGGAAAGAGGCTTCTGTGAACTAATAAAAAAGAAATCTATTGAGACAGTGGGTTCACCAGAGAATTGACGGCGAATAGTATTTGCAGACCATTTTACTATGCTGCGTACCGAATTAGCACAAATCCACCTAATGCCTTACTAATAAGCTGAATTAAGACTTAGGCCAATGAGGCGATATGCCATGGGGGTTAAGGATGGGATTTCATAAGATATTAGCAACGTTTTTAATAGCAATTTTCTTTTTAGCAGGATGCACTACAGGGGATTCTATTAAAAGTGTCGTCAATCATATGAAGACCGATGAATGTTTAAAGTCGCACCATCCGAATATTACACCATGCTACAAAGAGCTTTGGCGCAGTAATGAAGATTTAATATTAAACCTTTCGGATCTTGCGGAGTTGAGAAGTAAATATAAAATTTTATTTGTTAGAGGCTACCTATCAGATGCTGTTGTGAATGCTTACGGAAAATACTTTGACGATCAGATGAATTGGTTGGCTGAATCTAGTGTAGATATAGATTATATCGTAGCTAATAAAGAGAATTCAGGGTTTGATTCAGAGTTTTTTCCCAAAAGGAATGCAGACCATTTAAATAAATTGATTGAAAGTGACTCATCAGGAAAAAGATTTCTGATTATTTCCCACAGTAAAGGTGGACTTGATGTTCTGGAAACCTTAGTGAAATACCCAGGTTTAATTCAAAATAAAATTGCTGGCTGGATACCCATGCAAGCTCCCTTTTGGGGGACGCCGGTGGCCAATTGGTTAACCACAGACGATTCGGAAAGTAAGGACATCCGCAAATTAACTGAAGAGGGAATCGGATTCGTAATGGAACAATTGCTTGAAGGCGATAAGCCTGTTCTGGCTACCATGCGCTTGGATGTTCGAAGAGAGGTGATGAGTCAACTCGCGTCGGCCTCCGTGATTTCAAACCTTACAGAAACGATTCCAGTTATTGCATTTGGGAGTTGGAAAGATCCAACGTTCTGGTTTTTCACGGATACATGGATGGTATCCAGAGATCTAATGAAAAATGAAAATGGCGATCTCTTAGAGAATGATGGTCTTGTCCCAGTTGATTCAGCTTTACTTGAGTCTGAAAAAGAATCCTCTAGTCGATTTATTAAGGTTGAAGGTGTTGATCATGCACTTCCCGTAATGAATTCATCATATGATTTCTTTTTTGACCGGGCCAAGTTCACAGAAATTTTAATAAAGCTTTGGTTGGAAAGATCGAGAACGTTTTAGTCGGTTAATTTTATCTTGCGCCCCTCAAAACAATAAAGATAAGAGCTCAATTGATTTGGCATGATAATTCCAATGCCATTAATCCCTCATACGCAGCAACGCGATGAAGTGCTTTATCAATGAGACTCCTGCTAGATGTAAGTTATATAGAAATGCTTGTTTCCCTCTTTCTGACTAAATGCAAGAAAAAGGGGTCAATCCTATTTAATAATGTATTATGGGTTTGTGGATAATTTGAGGTGGCCCGGAATTGACAGACACCAATGGGACAGGATTTCCCGAGGAGGTGTCGCATGGGCCAACGCAGAACGTTTACGGCGGACTTCAAACGGGAAGTGATGAAGTTATTAGAAAGTGGGAGCCGCCCGGCCTCAAAAATTGCTCATGACCTCGGGATCAAACGCAACCCGTTGTATAAGTGGCAAACCGAACTAAAAATTCGTGGAGGGGGGCGTTTCCTGGCTCTGGTATGTGGAACCAGCGTAAGGATGAGGTGTGTCGCTGGAAGCAAGAGTTAGGGCGGGGCACCGAAGATCGAGAAATTTAAATAGAAGCCGTCTTGTGTTCAATGGGTCGTAGCAGCACTGCCCCGCAGTGTATGCGCCGGAAAAAGAGTAAAAAGGGGCAAGCTCGAATTAATATGGGAAATTCCGTTGATTCAACTTGTACGTGCAACTTTGGCAGTTGGTCGTAAGGGCGAATTAAGGTAGGCTCGGTCCCACTCAAAACCGAAGTCTACATCGGCATCGCCGATACCCTCCTTCTAGGCATCTACCCCAAACCCTTCATCGACTTGGCCGTGTCAGCCACCCTTCGGCTTTTCAATCCTTTGGCTCCAATGGCCTTTGTTTCTGGTTCTAAGTTTCTAGTCGGTGGCTAACCCTTCTCTACCTCGGCCATGCCAAGGTTTTTCCAATCGGATACACTGTTGTATCTGTTTGGATATAAACCGCCTCTAGATCCAATCTCCCGAAGTCCCAGAAAATTTACATAGTGTTTCCAAGATCTTAAAAAGATTAAAGAATTGTTCTGGGAAACAAAGAATGAAACTCCATCTATTCGATGGCATGTTTTTTGCTCATTAATATTCTTGAATCGATTATTGAAG
>JAJDBO010000212.1 GCA_029261305.1 Nitrospirales bacterium | reverse complement strand
CCGGTGGTCATCGCGATTGCTCAAGCGGCTGGGGTGTCCCCTGTTCCACCAACCATGGGAGTGTGTTTGGCTGCCAGTTTGGCCTTTGTGTTGCCGGTTTCGACTCCTCCCAATGCGATTGTGTATGGAACGGGATTAGTCCCAATTCAGCATATGCTGCGCGCCGGAATCATTTTAGATATCATTGGGGCGGTGCTGGTGTGGACAACCTTGTGGCTCCTGTGCCCACTGTTAGGATTAGCATGAACTCGCTTCTCGAACTGAAAAGAAATAAAAAGGTTATTGCGGTGTTACCGGCCTATAATGCCGAACAAACGTTGGAGCAAACCCTCAAAGACATTCCTCGGGAATGGGTGGATGAGATTCTCCTCGTCGACGATGCGAGTCAGGATGGAACCTGGCGCTTGGCTCAACAGCTGGGCGTTGCCACCGCGAGGCATCCTGAAAATCGGGGGTACGGGGGCAATCAAAAAACCTGTTACGCTGAGGCACTTAAGCGTGGCGCCGACATTGTGGTGATGGTGCATCCTGATTACCAGTATGACCCCACCCTTATTCCCAGACTCCTTGAACCCTTACTGAGGAATGAATCGGATGCCGTGTTTGGATCTCGCATGATGGGGGGCAAATTTATTGAGGGGGGAATGCCGCTGTGGAAATTCTATGGCAATGTCATGTTAACGGCTCTAGAAAACATGGTGTTGCGCATTTTTCTATCTGAATACCACTCCGGATTTAGAGCCTATTCCAAACAATACCTTCAGTCAGTGAATTTGCTGGCCAATTCGGATGATTTTGTGTTTGATACCGAGATTATCGTCCAGGGGATCGCCCAGGGTCTCTCCATTCGTGAGGTTCCTATTAGCACGAGATACTTCGAATCAGCGTCTCAAATCTCGTTTTGGAAAAGCATGCGTTATGCCCTGTCCATCGTTGGCGTATTAACGAGGTTTCTACTTCACCATTGGGGCGTGAGAACGAGCCGATTATTTACTTCGAGGCAGACGCTTCCTGAATAAATAGCATCTGGTGGCCATTGAATGGTCAAGTTGAGACCAGAACCCTACCACGCATTGACTAAACTTCGGTCTTTTTGATAATTCACGCTCTCCTGGAACACACTATTCGATGAATAAACCGCTTCATATTGTGGTCAGCAGCGATGATCCGTCAGTTCTAACTCAAATCCAAAACCTTGGTGACGAGACAATTTTACTGGTATCGGATCTTCAGGACTTCAGACAATCCACGGATAGGTATCCCATTGATGTCATGGTAATGGGTGAAGGGAGTAAGCTCGAAGATTTGATCTCCCTAGGGGATGACCTCGATCTTTCTAAGGTCGTGGTCTTGTCGGGTCCCCTACCGCTGGTGAAGACTGTGACCGCGATTCTGGGTCTTTTAGAAAATGGAAAAAAAGAAAATCCATCGGCCGAGCTGACGCCTGTTACCCTTGAGGATTTTGTTGAGTCAAAATTTAGTGAATTTGTTCGCGCTATGAAGGCGAGTTCTTCCCGGAGTTTATATTCAACTCTGATTCAAGCCGTTGAGCGCCCATTGATTGAATTAGCTCTTCGGGAAACCCATGGGAATCAAATTCAGGCAGCCCAACTTTTGGGATTGAACCGAAATACTCTGCGGAAAAAGATCGTGGAATGTAAGATTTCGGTCAAAAGACGGTCCCAATCCCAGCGAGACAAAGAGATTTCCTAAGTACTACTCTCCCCAGATTCCAGAACTCTGAAAATTAGAGTAAAATTGGGATTACCTATTTGGGAGGCGTCTCTTCCCGCCTCATGACTTTCTTCATCAAATCAATAACTTCTTGACATTAGTGCCATTGCTCTACTAGCATGATAAGCTTGTGGGGCGTTGTTCAAAAAGGCCGCCAGCGGCGTTCCCGGTCTGTTGTTGTGCTTAGGTACGCCAAGTACGCTCTGCGCATAAACAAGACTGAAGCCTTGCTGGACGACGTTTTTGAACAACGCCCTTGTTGATAGGCGCGTAGCTCAGGGGGAGAGCGCTACCTTGACACGGTAGAGGTCGGCGGTTCAATACCGCCCGCGCCTACCATTTTTAAACGGTATCCCTCTTTATCGATCCTCAAATTTACGAGAAGACTTTTTCGAAGTTAGACCTATGTCAGTTTCCACTGAGGCCTCAAAGTCTGGCGTTACTACAATCGAAATTTCAGTATCTGGAGGAGAGGCTAAGTCTTTTTCCACTGGGATTATTGCGCGTGAAGCCTTGAGGGAATGTGGACTTGATGGTGCAGAAATTTTTGCGGTTTTATTCAATGGAATTCCCATGGACTTGTCGGCTTCATTGACTCAAAACGGATCACTTGAGCCTGTCAGTTTTTCTTCTCCCGAGGGCAAAGAAATATACCGGCATAGCAGTACTCATATTATGGCTCAAGCGGTGAAAGATGTTTTTCCTTCGGCCAATGTCACAATTGGTCCAGCCATTGAGGAAGGCTTTTTTTACGATTTTGCCTTTGAGCGCCCCTTTACTCCAGAAGACTTAGAGAAAATCGAAGCAAGAGCCCACGAAATCATGAAAGCTGACTTACCCGTCAAGCGGCTTGAGATGTCGAAGAAAGAGGCGGTTCAGTTTTTTGAGAACAAGAACGAGTCTTTCAAAGTCGAAATCATCAATCAGATTGAAGATGATCGAGTGTCTCTCTATCAACAGGGGGAGTTTGTCGACCTCTGTCGAGGTCCCCATGTCGGATCGACTGGTCAGGTCAAGGCCTTCAAGCTTCTAACGAGTGCCGGAGCTTATTGGCGAGGCGATGAACGGAATCCCATGCTTCAGCGTATTTATGGGACGTCCTTTCCCTCTCAAGCCGAGCTTGATGATCACATTGCCAAGTTAGAAGAGATCAAGCGCAGGGATCATCGTAAGTTAGGTAAAGAACTCGACCTTTTTAGTGTGCAGGATGAAACGGGGCCTGGTTTAATTCTCTGGCATCCCAAGGGGGCTCTTATTCGACTCTTGATTGAAAACTTTTGGCGAGAGCAGCATACCAAAAATGGCTATGAGATGGTCTACTCTCCTCACGTCGCTCGTTTGGATTTATGGAAAACCAGCGGACATGTGGACTATTACAAGGACAATATGTTCGCGCCGATGACGGTTGAGGCCAGCGAGTATCAACTCAAACCAATGAATTGCCCCTTCCATATTATGGTCTATAAGACCCATTTGAGAAGTTACCGGGATTTGCCGATTCGTTATGGAGAGTTGGGGACGGTCTATCGGTATGAGCGCTCTGGAGTATTACATGGATTGATGAGAGTCCGTGGATTTACCCAAGATGATGCACATATTTTCTGTCGGCCTGATCAAATTGAGTCAGAGGTTCGAAAGGTCTTAGATTTTACCTTCTTTGTTCTGGGACATTTTGGTTTTACAGAGTTTGAACTCTACCTGTCTACCAGGCCAGAAAAGTCGGTCGGGGAGTTAGAAAAGTGGGATCAAGCTACAAATGCCTTAGAATCGGCGCTCAAAGGTGGCGGATTTTCTTATAAAATTGATCCAGGCGAAGGCGTTTTTTATGGCCCAAAGATTGATTTGAAAATTCGAGATGCCTTGGGCAGAGCTTGGCAATGCTCCACCATTCAGATAGACTTCAACAATCCTGAACGATTTGGCTTGACGTACGTTGGGGAAGATGGGAAAACTCATCAACCGATTATGATTCATCGAGCCCTCATGGGGTCGATTGAACGCTTCTTCGGAATTTTGGTTGAACATTTTGCTGGGGCCTTCCCCACTTGGCTGGCGCCAACCCAGATCAAGATATTGCCGATAACGGATAAACAAGCCGAATATGCTGGCCAGGTTCGAGATCAATTGCGGGCCGCTGGGTTTCGGGTTGAGCTTGATGACCGAAATGAAAAAGTCGGTCTCAAGATTCGTGAAGCGGAAAAGGGTAAAATCCCCTACATGCTTGTCGTTGGGAAACGTGAAAGTGAAGCCCATCAAGTATCTGTCAGAAAGCGAAGTGACGGGGACCTTGGAGCGATGGGCATAACAGATGTGATTGAACTGATTGGAAAAGATATGCCCTTAAAAGAATTGGCCCCTTCATCTATTCAAAGATGAGTCGAATCGTCGTAGCGAAACATCGTGTTAATCACCTGATTCGGAATCCAGAAGTCCGAGTTATTGGTGCCGAGGGGGAACAGCTTGGTGTGCTGAAAACCTCAGAGGCCCTGAAACAGGCAAAAGATGTAGGCTTTGATTTGGTTGAGGTCGCGCCGAATTCAGAACCTCCTGTTTGCCGGATCATGGACTTTGGGAAGTTTAAGTATGAGCAAAGTAAAAAAGAGCACAAAATTCGGCAACACCAAAAGTCGACTCAAGTCAAAGAAATAAAATTAAGGCCTCGAACGGATAGGCACGATCTAGAGACAAAAATTCGGCAAATTCGCACTTTTATTGCCGAGGAAAATAAAACCAAAGTTACGGTTATGTTCCGTGGCCGGGAAATGGCCAATCAGGAACTTGGCCGAACGGCCATGAGCAAAATTGTGGAAGAGGTGAGTGAATTTGGTGTTATTGAAAGCCCTCCGAGAATGGAAGGCCGGAATTTGTACATGATTGTGGCTCCAAAACATTAGGAATATGTGAAACGTATCTCGTCGTTCGTATTTCGTGAAAAAACGAAATACAAACCCCTGATACCCATCCCACATTTATTAAGATTGTTGTAAGGGGAAAACATGGCTGGACAGAAATTAAAAAGTCATTCAGGAGCTGCAAAGCGCTTTAAAAGGACGAGTAGTGGAAAATTTTTACGGCGCAAAGCAGGGGTGAGGCATATTTTGACCACCAAGAATGCGAAGCGTAAAATGCGGCTTGGTAAGTCTGCGGTCGTTGCCAAGTCAGACCAAACTGCTTTGGCCCGGTTGCTTCCCTATTCGTAATGGTGGGAAATTGCAAGGTTGCAATCGTCATTGATAATACATTGAGTTCAATATGTTGGTTGAATAGCCGGTTATTGTTGCTGGCAGGTTTTTCAACGAAGATGTGAGGAAGGAGAGTAAGAGATGCCACGCGTAAAAGGAGGCCCACAAACCCGGCGCCGCAGAAAAAAAAGGTTGAAATTGGCGAAGGGCCAATATGGGGCAAAGAGCAAGCTATTTAGAACAGCGACAGAATCAGTCGATAAAGGGCAGGCTTATGCCTATGCTGGTCGTAAACATCGGAAAAGAGATTTTCGTCGGTTGTGGATCACGCGTATCTCAGCAGCCGTCAAGGCTCACGGCCTTTCCTATAGCAAGTTTATGAATGCGTTAAAGAACGCGAATGTTCTCCTAAACCGCAAGATGCTTTCTGAAATGGCTATCCACGACGAAAGTGGTTTTAAGTCACTGACGGATATGGCTAAATCTGATTTAGCTAAAGTTGCTGCCTAAGTAAATGTTATCCATGAAGCGTGAATTCCTCCCGCTTCATGGAGTATTTCTCTCGCCTCGCCCCTCTGCCAATTCTCTTCATTAATATACTTTTCAGTGTTTTATTTAGTGGAGTTGGCTCCACACGACGAAGTCATTTTTAAAAAAAAAGGATTTCGTCTGAAAGAGCGAAACTCTTGATAATAAAACCGTCGATTAATTTTTTTTGGAAAAAATATTTGATGGAATGGTGAGCGGTGCTCACCCTGCAATGTCTAGCGAGAGGTTGTGACTCCTACTCCTTCACAGTATTTGCTAACAGGGCATTGACTACAATAAGGGGAAACTGGGCGACAAAGGTTTTGTCCATAGGGGACAAGCCAGTCGTTAAATTGAATCCAATATTTTTTTGGTAACTTTTTTCGTAAGGCCTGCTCTGATTCTTCAGGGGTTTTGGTTTGAAGGTATCCCCAACGATTACTGATTCGGTGGACATGAATATCCACACAAATGCCAGGTTTACTAAACCCCACGGTGATGACTAGGTTCGCTGTCTTTCGTCCAACGCCCTTCAGCGTGATGAGTTCATCGATGGTATCGGGAACGGACCCCTCAAAGTTTTCTAAGAGGCTTTTACAGATCGCAATAATTTGTTTGGCTTTGGTTTTATAAAACCCAACGGGATAGATAGCCTGTTCAATTTTCTTTAGAGGCAGTTTGCTCATTTGCTGTGGAGTATCGGCCAAGGTGAACAACCGATGACTGGCTTCAGCTGTAGTTTGATCTTTGGTTCGAAGGCTAAGGAGGCAGGCAATTAGAATCTGAAAGGGGTCGTGTGATTCTCTCGCGACGATTCCAAGAACGGGCTCTTTCCATTGTTGGATAGTTTTCTTAATTATTTTTACTACAGCGTGAATTTGGGAATCACGCATAAAAACACTTGTTGAATAATAATAACTGAGAGGGGGTATTGAGGTGAGGAAATATGTGTGTTCTATAAGAGAGTATTATCGAAATGTACGTTTGGACAACCATTTCTGTCGACGTCTAGCAGCTTCACGTTCTTTGGCTTTTTTCTTCACGCTTGGCTTCTCGTAAAAGCGCCGGCGTTTCAACTCTCGAAACAATCCATCTGCTGCCAACTTTTTCTTGGCAACTCGTAAGGCTTTTTCAACGTTGTTATTGACGACTTTTATTTCCATTTCAGACCTGATCTATTTCTTCTAAGATTTGAATAATAGTCGATTCATTTACGACAGCATTAGAATCTAGCACAATAACCGATGTTCAGACAAGACCAAATATTGATAAAATATAAATAATTAAAATTTCATATAATTCAATAAGTTATGAATAAATTCACCTTGTCACTTTCAAGAACAACTAATCAAATATTGGAAGTATTTAGCTAGGTGCAACTACGTCTATTTTGTCAATAGGTCATAGCGAATTATGAATCTTTTAGTGCGGCAATGATATCTAAAACAGCCTTTTTCCCATCCCCAAATAGCATCAACGAGTTATCAAGGGCAAAGAGAGGATTGGGAATGCCTGCAAACCCTGGACTCAGACTTCGTTTGATATTCACAACGGTTTTGGCTTTATCAACATCAATGATGGGCATGCCAGCTATGGCGCTCGTGGGGTCGGTTCTGGCCAATGGATTCACGACATCATTAGCCCCAATGATCAGGGCCACATCGATTTGATCGATATATTGATTAATTTCATCCATATCCTTGAGTGATTCATAGGGGACATCTGCCTCGGCTAAGAGGACATTCATATGTCCTGGCATTCGCCCAGCTACGGGATGTACGGCATACTCGACTTGAATGCCTCGTTCCTCCAACATGGAGGCAAGATTAGCCACCGAATGTTGGGCTTGAGAAACGGCCATGCCATAGCCTGGAACAATGACCACCCTTCGAGCCGCATCAAATAACAGGGCGACTTCTTCTGGTGAAGCGGACTTGACCCGTCCACCGTATACTTCATCTGCTGAGGCCCCTCCACCGGATGGCGCGAGAACTCCAAAGAGAACGTTGAAGAGTGAACGGTTCATAGCTTTACACATGATCTGTGTAAGAATGATTCCTGATGCACCAACAAGAGACCCCGTGATGATCAGCACATTATTCGACAGGATAAATCCAGTTGCGGCTGCGGCAAGTCCTGAATAAGAATTCAATAGCGCGACGACAACTGGCATATCAGCCCCACCCACGGGAATGACTAGTAGTGCGCCAAGGGCAGAAGCGACGAGAACCAAGAGACAATAGAAGAAGACATTGGTGGGATCCATCACGATCCCGGCGCTTAAGGCCAGTGCAATAATGGCCAGCACTGCATTAATGATCTGCTGGCCGGAAAACAACACGGCACCATCACCAATGAGACCTTTGAGTTTTCCAAATGCCACGAGACTTCCACAAAACGTCACGGCTCCGATAAGTCCTGATGCGGCGACAGCAACCGTGGCCTGTGTCATTGGGGTTGCGCCATTCAAGGTGCTTTCAATGAGCGCTGCACCCGCGACAAAAACCGACGCAATCCCTCCAAATCCATTAAAGGCGGCGACAAGTTCTGGCATAGAGGTCATTTCAATTTTTATGGCCAATGTAGCACCGATGATGGCGCCGATGATCAGTCCAGCCAAAATGACCTCGAAACTGACGATGTTTTTATCCAGCAGTGTAATGACGACAGCAAGCAGCATGCCGCAGGCACCAAGAAGATTCCCACGAACCGCAGTACGAGGATGCGTGAGACCTTTGAGGCCCAAAATAAATAGTGTTGCTGAAACTAGGTATCCAATATTGATTAGTATATCTGTCATGACTTAGGCTTTTCTTTTAAACATTGCCAACATTCTGTTCGTGACCATGAATCCACCAACGGCGTTAATCGTGGCAAAGAGTAACGCAATGAATCCCAGAGTTGTCGTGGCCATGGTATGCTGAGATCCAGATGAGAGAAGCGCCCCTACCAAAGTAATGCCGGAAATGGCATTGGACCCAGACATCAGGGGGGTATGCAGAGTCGGTGGAATTTTTGTGATAATTTCAAAGCCGACAAAAATCGCCAGCACAAAAATTGTGATTCCTGAAATAATATCCATGACCGTCTATTTCTCCTCTGCTCGTATCCCCGCCAAGGGTCCAAGAATTTCCCGGATTTGCTCATGAACTATCTCGCCTTCTCTGGTCAACATGGTTCCCTTGGTAATTTCGTCTTCCATATCGATAGTCAACTCTCCTTTTTTGACTAAATGCAAAAGGAATGTCGCGATATTTTTGCTATACATTTGGCTCGCATGATAGGGAACCAGCGAAGAAATATTCTCTTGCCCGATAATGGTCACCCCATGGGCCACTACCGTTTGATTCTCTTTCGTCAATTCACAATTTCCGCCACGTTCAGCCGCTAAATCTACAATAACTGACCCTGGAGCCATCGCAGCTACCATATCGGCGGTGATGAGTACTGGCGCCTTTTTACCGGGGACAGCTGCGGTCGTGACCACCACATCACTTGAGGCGATCACCTTCCCAAGGAGTTCTCGTTGTTTCCGATAAAATTCTTCATCTTGGGCTTTGGCATACCCACCTTTATCTTCGGAATCACTAGTTTCCAAGGGGAGGTCAACGAATTTTGCGCCAAGGCTTAACACTTGCTCCTTCACTGCTGGGCGAAGGTCATAGGCTTCCACAGAAGCTCCCAAACGACGGGCCATGGAAATGGCCTGTAGGCCAGCCACTCCGGCGCCAATAATGAGTACTTTTGCCGGGGCAACAGTTCCGGCGGCAGTCATGAGCATGGGAAACATCTTGGGTAAAGCATTGGCGGCCATCAATACAGCTTTATAGCCGGCAACGGTGCCCATGGACGAAAGGATATCCATGCTTTGTGCCCGGGTGATTCTTGGCATGAGTTCCATCGAGAAGGCCATGACTTTTCGGGTATTCAATTCTCGAAGAGCGTGTGGGTTCGAAAGGGCTTCGGCGATGCCAATAATGATTTGCCCTTCTTGCATAAAGGGCAAATCCGTTTTGCCCTGTTCAGGATTGGCTCCAAGCTGTCGAACTTGGACAATAATTTTCGCTTTTTCGAATATCTGGAGTCGAGAGGTGGCAATGCTGGCACCCTTCTCCGTATAAGCCGAGTCTGGATACCCTGATTCCGTACCTGCGCCACTTTCAATCTGCACTTCTAATCCTCCCTTGATAAGCGAAGGAATAATGGCGGGAATGAGGGCTACCCTTTTTTCTCCAGGATATGTTTCTTTAGGAACGCCTACAATCATGGTGTGCACTCAAAATAAAATTAATGAAACAATAAAAAATCTTCGGGCTCTTCGATGCATGTCCTACTTAACAATTCAGACTGCCATGATGCAATGTAGCTGGCAACTAAGATCAAGTTCGGACAAACTGTGGTGGGATACCATAAGTATTCAAGGTGGGTCAATGCCCCCAAAGGACCTAGTAACTGCAAAATTACGGGAAAAGGTGCTAGGAGTATAGTGCCTTCGCAATTTGCCTGGTTTGAAAAAGCATTGCAGGAAGCCGAGTGTAACAGGCATGGCCATACAGGTGGGCCATGGCTGTGCCTGATGCGTCATCTTGATAATCGATCAGGAGGCATTGGCCATCATTTGGGCATCGGGTCACCCGTCTGGCACATTCTAGCCAACGCTCAAACCCATCGTAGGGTTCCAAATTCTCTCGGAGTGTTTGATTAATTTCCTCTTCTAACAGATTGTCTGGGACCGCGTCCGTACTGGCTACCGCCAATTGCTGAACGTAGTCACCGCCCGTGGTCATAGGCATTTCCATCACGATTTGAGGTAAATCCATTTTGGCTAACCATTGCTTGCCATCGCTTCTTAATGGTCGATGGTTGACGAGGTGAAGCAGCTTGCCGATGCCCCCCGTGTCCCAACCATATCGAATAGCTGTTCCCAAGGTTACGACATCTAAGGCAGGGAAGGATTCGTATTGGCTCGTCGCAAGAAATTGGTCTAATTCCTGAAGGTGATCCAGCGCAGCCCGTGGTGTGTCTGATTGACTATAAAATTGTCCAAGAATTTCAAAGAGGTCGTCTCGTACCGATGATTCTACAGGCGCCACAAGATTGGAAAGCAATGCGGCCACCTGTCCTGCATGACCATGGGCAATAATTAATACCCGGTGCCCTTGGTCCAAATTGAGTTTTTGTTGAAGGAGTCTCAATTCATGTAGGAGGTCAAGGGCCCCTTCCATCCTCCCTAAATGATGATGCAATGATGACCAAAGGTGGCGAACGCAAGTTATAGATGAACCCGATGAAGAAAGGCCTTCTTCAAGCCCTTTTAGATACTCAGCAGTAAAATTTCCGCGATCCAGCACCAGTTGGTCGATGTGTGCCCTAGTTGCCTCGTCATTAGAGAATGGTGGTGCGAAGGGGGGGCTATCCGGGGATTTTTCAAAATCCCCTGGTCTGACCATGGCGAGTAAAGATTCTAAGCCAGGAATTCCACGGGAATAGCCCCGTTTCAATCCTCCGACATCATCGAGTCTCTTAGAACCAAAGATATCTGCACCTAAATAGGAACCATAAAGTAGCAGGACGGCACGAACTCCCGAGTCATGCAAGGTTTTTCCCGTGCTACCTAGGGCTTCCTTCCATGCAGGTGAAAAAGATTGCGCCCCAGTTTCCAGGGTCAGATAGTTCACTCGATCCCCAGGATCGGATCGGGAATATTTCGCGTGGAGGAAGTTATTTTCTTCCGGCATAAGATATCTCTCGTTTGAGTCTCAAGGAAATAAAGGAAAAAGATATAAACAAGATAGGCCAGTTTCATACCTTGAAACAGGACATCGGTGCAACGGCGAGTCTTTAATAAAGGTGATGACCTTTCCAGGCATCGTGTGGAAAGGTTAAGAAATGTGCCAATAGTTGACCGTCTCAAAAATTGCGTGGTAAGTTGAATTCAGCTACTGGAGAGGGTTTTCCTTTATATTGTTAGGGTGAATACGCGCCTGTTTTATTCAACTTTTAACCCAAATAAAATCTATGAAAAATCATTCAATGCTATTTAGGATTGCCCAAATTTTAAGGGTATCGGTTATCTTTTTCTGTGGGCTATTCATGGGCTCACCTTTGGCCATAGCGGCTGAGGCGGAGCATGTTCTTCTTTTTGTGTTGGAGGGTGTTGACCGAAAGGCCATTGAAACCAACGCCATGCCAGTTGTCCAAAAACTGGCGAAAGAAGGATCCGCCAAGCTAGAGGCACAGTCTATTTCTCCTCCCCTCGCTGTTTCAGCCATGGCGTCGCTGTTGACGGGATTGCCCGTTGCGAAGCATAGGGTGACTCAAGAATGGGAGAAATATGATTTTTCTCGATCGTTTTTACGATCCCCAACGATGTTTGATTATTTGGATCTCGCTGGTGGAATTGATACCGCGCTTTTCATCATGGATGAACGGTTTTATCAGTTATCACGACCTGAAATTTACGTTGATCTGCAGACATGCGGCAAATCCAAACCCCAATGTAATCCTAGCAAGGTCGTTGATCACATGGAGGATTATCTCAATAAAGTGACCAGCAGGGGTGGGTATGGTTTTAGGTTGTTTTCCATCCCAGGTCTTTTGGTCATGCATCTGCCTGCTCCGTTAGATGCGGCCATGAAACGAGGATGGGATTCTAAGGCCTATACCAAAGCACTTACGTCTGTGGATAACGCGATTGGTAAGGTTCTTGAGATTTACCGAGGGCATAAAGTTTTTGACAAAACCATGGTGATGGTGACCAGTCTGAATGGTCAAGGATCCGGGTCTTCCAAGGATAAGACCCCACAAGCCTCAACTGTCCCTTGGATCACATGGGGTGCGAATATTAAATCCGCCCATCACATCAAAGCAGAAGTCTCTCTGATGGATACCGGTGCTACCGTGATGGAAGCATTAGGGCTTGAAACCCATACCGAATGGCAGAGCCAAGCAGTCAATGAAATTTTTATAGCAACTCCAAAACGAAAGACCACGGGTAATGAAAGCTTTGGGCGCTAAATTAGACCAGACCTCTCAATATATTTCGAATGTAGTTGGATTGATCGTCACGATCTCTTGTGTGGTATTCGGGTTGTTTCATGGAGATCTCAGTCTCGCAGCGGATCCTGTGAATCCTTTAACCAGAGAACATACGATTACCATTGATTCCACAGCATTGAATCCGCCGACCTGGTGGCATGTTCCCGGCGTGACTCCTCTTATTTGGACCAAAGACCCGACGACCTATGAATCATTTCGAACGACAGACGTTCATAAAATCAACTTGAAACCAGGCGAATATCGTTTTGGCACCTTCACCTTTGATTTTTTATTTCGTGTGACGTTAGATGGTCAATTAGAATTTGATGAATCGTTGAACCAATGTGTTCACGGACAGGGTACTCATACACTCACCATTAAATGCAGTCACACGCAACCCTATAAGCAAGAGCGTGACTACGACTATAACAGTACCAAGTAGGTAGAAGGATTTTCCATGTCCCAAAGTGTGCAAGATTGGCTTGAGGCCTTAGAAGATGTTGATGATGCGACTCGTGAAGAAGCTGCAAAAGCCTTAGCAGGGATTGGCGATCCAAAGACACTCGACGATCTTCTCAATGCCATAGAGGATGA
>JAJDBO010000211.1 GCA_029261305.1 Nitrospirales bacterium | reverse complement strand
CTTCGTCGACCAGCACAAGCACACTGTTGTTGGCATGCAGATCAATGCCACCGTACAATTGGTTCATGGCTCCTCCTTGGGTTGGAAGGTTGAGAAACTCTTGACCCGTTTCCCAACTGTACCGCCCAGGCGAGGAGCCTTCTAGATGATTATCAATTCTTTTATTGACTAATACCAAATTCTCCACCTTCTGTTGAGAATGCGAAGAACTATGAAACTAATATCCTGGAACGTGAACGGAATTCGGGCCGCAATGAAAAAAGAATTTGCGGCCTCCCTGACACTCATGAACCCTGACATACTCTGTCTTCAAGAGACCAAAGCCCAAAATGATCAGGTATTGGAAGTATTGCAAGATACTTCCGGCTTTCATATTTATACCAACTCGGCCATAAAAAAGGGGTATTCGGGGACAGCCATTCTGACAAAAACACAACCGCTTTGCGTGACCAACGGAATCGGGATACAGGAACACGATCAAGAAGGACGGGTATTGACGGCAGAGTTTAATCACTACTTCCTGGTCAATACCTATGTCCCTAATTCCCAGAACGAATTAAAACGCCTACCGTATCGACAACAGTGGGATCACGACATGTTGGCATATTTGAATGAGCTGGAAGCAAAGAAGCCCGTGATTTGGTGCGGTGATTTGAATGTCGCCCACAAACCAATTGATCTTAAAAACGATAAGGCCAACTATAACAAGACAGCCGGATATACCCAGCAGGAGATCGACGGAATGGACAATTATCACAAGAGTGGATTCATAGATTCTTTCAGACATTTTTATCCGGAAACAGAGAAATACTCGTGGTGGAGCTATAGGATGAATGCGAGAGAGAAAAATGTTGGCTGGAGAATCGATTACTTTTTGATTTCTGCACAATTCATATCAAAAATCGATAATGCCTTTATCCTCAATGACATCCACGGCTCAGACCATTGTCCCGTGGGAGTAGAGCTTAAAAATTAGGGGTCACCTGACCCCTAACGACCCCTTGCCCCTGCCTTGGATGACGCTGGCATATACTTCCTCCTGTCCTTCCTGGTGCTGAAGGGCTGTCCGCAGAAAATCAAGATCTGTTCGACGTTATTTCACTATGATGTTAACTGTGTCAGAGACTGTCACCATATCGTGATCATGTGTCGCCACTTTTACGGTAATGGTGTGGCGTCCTGAGGGCACATTATTGAGTTGCCCCTTAAATCCTTTCTGGTAGGTTCCGTCCATAAATACATGGACATGGTCTGCCATGGCTCCCTTTCTCATTGAATATTGCAAGGCAAATGTATTGCCAACGGTTTCCCCATTCTGAGGAGACGTGATGGTAATAGCCGATCCATCATGGACATCTAATTGTTGGCCAGCCCAAGCCACCGGGGATAAACAGAATACAAACAAGATTGCGATAATTCCTTTTGCTAATTTCATGAAGTATCTCCTGTGAAGTTTTAACTATTGAATGGGTAGCAGTCTTGTATTAACAAAATTGAAAAGGATGAGGCAAAACCAATTGCATCTACTTTTATGGGGAGAAACGATCTGAAGGAAAAGGGGTTCCAAGGGGGTAATGCAAATAATGTGGGGTCCGTGAATATTATCACGCTCCAGTTTTAGAAGTGCATCAATAAAAACCGAGACTTCGCAAAGATGATGCAGCGGCTTAACTTCTATATTATAAAGAAAGCAATCTGACACCTTTCCCCCCTTTTCTCATAGCCTCGCCCCCGATTCATCACATGGTAATAGGCATCCTGGTATTCGATGCGGGTAGGTCTAGGCATGGGGCATGCATAATTAATTATATATTATAAAGCAAGCAACTTGACCCCTTATTTAATATTAAATGTTAATTGAGTTTACTTTCACATATTTTTTGCATTTTTTCTGATTCATGGAATTCCAGACCAAAGATATCCTCAACATCAATTAACAAAGTTTCCTTAATTGCACCTAATTCATAGATAAAATTAAATGTGCTAAGTGGGGCATTGTTTGAGCTGTTGTAATCTATATTGGCATCTTGACTCGTCATAAGTTGAACAACTTCACAAGCAATTTTTGCTAGTTCCACGTTATATAATTCAGCAACAAACTTCTTTACCGAATTTTTAGGAACGATCAACCGTTTTACATCAGACTGAGGTTCGACCAATTTAATTTCAGCATCTTGTAAGTCCCAGTAGCTCTTGGGCGGTGTGTCAGACTCTCCCCAATGAAACTTAAAATCAGTGTTTTCCAATGCATATACAATATCTTCAGAAGTAGGATTGGTGATTTCAAGTCCCACTCTAAGTCGATAGAAATTAACCGTTGGTTCAAATTTATCTGATGTGAAACTTACCAGCGACATACTAGGCTCAGGCGATGTGAAATATCTTTCATCCAATGATGGCAATATGCTAGCAAAACCCGGGTACAAAAAAAGTCCCAAAGGATAATAAACTAGCACTATTAAAATACCGTTTAAAACCTTTTTGCGAAACGCATAAATCTCTTTTAACTTAATAAATGTAGTAGAAAGTAAAATTGCAGGCCAGACCAATGTCACAATCGCCGACAATCCAAGTAAAATAAGGAAAAAAAAGGAAAGGGAATTCTCTGAAACTTTAATCTCGCTAATCCAAGGAACAACAATCACTACACTTTCTAGCAAAGTATCCAAGGAAAAAAGTATTAAAAAGGAAACTGATTGGAACCCAAAGACATAACAATTTATTTCAAACCACTTCTTTTGGAAGGGATGATCGTTAAAAATAAATTTTCCGGACAAGCTCGATAACGCTACCACGGAAAAAATTACTGGCATTCCTGAAATCAGCAGTGTAGTAAGAGAAAATGCTTGTTGCCAATTGTCACGGATTTGCGATTTGACTCCGTCAGCATCCCACATGATATAAATCAAGCCTTCGAGACCTTTTGGAAATACATTGATAATTAATGAAAATGAAAAGGCGCCAATAGCGAGAAAAGTTAATGGCCTAACATACAACGGTGGTTCAGCATCAATTTGATTCAATAATTTTTGGGGTGATAACGGGTGCAAAATAATTACAAATAATGTTGAAAAATATCGCACGATAAACCCCAAAAAATTCTCTACGGATTCATCAACTCGAACGGATATTCTTTTTGGTTTATCCATAAGACTTCACCAAAGGGGATAGGAGGGCGGGAATAGGAATTTTAAAAGGCCTTTTTGCCTGGACCGGAAAGTATCAAAGACCTTGCGCGGGGTCAATCGCCAGCTTGTGCTGTCTAAACTGCGGGCGGTCATCTTGCGAGAAAGGCGTGCCTGGCTGTTTGCCAGGGATCCGGCCTAGGGCATGAGGTCAAGACTTGATCTAATGCCTTTTTTTCCGGATTCTATAGTAGATGGTTCTCTTCCAACTGGCTAAATTTTACTGCCCACCGATGGAATCCTCGTTCTTGCTCAGTCCAGAGGGAAGTCTGGGAATTTTGCCAGAGATTGCCTCCAATTCTTTAGGCTCTCCGTGAAAGTGAAGTGTCCAAATTGGCTATCCGTTTTTTTCGAAGTGCCGGGTGTCTTAACGAATGTCTTGAAAGAAGGCAGGTGTTAGCAAGCGTGGCAAGCGAAATTCCACACTGAGGATGATGAGGAAGACGCGGGCGAGGCTTCGCCAGATGCCCATTTGGACGAACTTGTGGGAGTCGGTGATGACGGAGGGATTGAGGAGAACGGGTGTGAGGTGTGCGATTATTTTTTCACAGAAAGCCACATCTTCTAAAATTGGTTGATTGGGGAAACCGAGTTATTGAAAAAGCTTTTGTCGAATGAAGAGAGCCTGGTCGCAATAGATCACTCGGGAATGGCGACACCGAATATTATCCGACAATGAGATGAATCGTAATCGTCGATCGTTTCCGAAATACTTTCGGAATAATCTTCCGGCTAATAAGGGGACGATTCTCTTAAAATGGTATGGTTTGTTTCTGCCCGGCATTGTTCGAACTGTTTTTGCATCACATCAGGAAATGGATTGATAATAAAGGGACGCGACCCCTTTACCATCTTAACCAAAATTTGTGAATGAAGGGAGAGTGCCAGGTTGGCCTGATGGCATTCATGAGGATGGAGCGTTTTTGACCACTTCTTGTTCGAGGACTTGATTGGCCAGGGATACTTCAGATTGTAACTGCTCGACGATCATATCCCAATCTTCTATGAGATTTTGACGGGCGCGCTCTTCCCATTCGGCAGAACGTGTCTGAAGTTTTCGCGCTCCCATATTACTGGAAATGCCTTTGAGTCCATGCGTAGCCGCCACTAATGCGTCTATATCCCGAGAGGCCACCGCTTCCTGTATTTGGCTGACGCATGTTGTGGAATCTTTCACGAATTGCCCTACGATTTTCTTCAGAAAAGCAGGATACCCAGAGCCAGAGAGTATCTGCCATTCGTCTAATACGGCTGGATCAATACGATTGATGTCTGAGCCGTTAGGCTCTTGATCCGATGGTACTTTATGGCTGGACGGTGTCGTGTTTGTTTCTTCTACTGGAGCGATCGTGGAAAATTGCCGTTCGAGAGCTTCCTGTAATCGTTCAATATTGATGGGTTTGCTCACATAATCATCCATGCCTGCCTCAAGGCAACGTTCCCGATCCCCAGTCATGGCATTTGCTGTCATGGCAATAATGGGCGTATGCCGCCCTTCTCCTTCGCGACGACGAATTTCTCGCGTTGCGGTAAAGCCATCCATTTCGGGCATTTGACAATCCATGAATACGACATCATAGGACTGTTGTTCCAGTGCATCTAACGCCTCTTGTCCGTCGCCAACCACATTGACCCGGTGTCCCATTTGTTCCAACATCATTTGTGCCAATTGTTGATTGACGGAGTGGTCATCTACGACAAGGAGTGAGGCCGAGCGCGGTGGTCCCTGTTTTGTCGTAGGAGGGTTGTGGGAAATTGTCAGCCCCTGAACAGAGCCCAAGGCTGAAGGGTGAATGAGGTGTTTGAGGCATGTGAGCAGTTGCGCTTTGTGCAGTGGCTTCGTCAAGGAAGCGGCAAAGCCTACCTCATGCACATCTTCGATGCTTTGGGATTGGCCCAAGGACGTCAATAAGATTAATTTTATGTCGGGAATAGACGGGTCCGATGTAATGGTCTGGCTCAAAGCCAAGCCATCCATTTCCGGCATGGCTTGGTCTAAAATAGCTACATCGTATGGGGTTCCGCTTGCCGCAGCTGAACGGATGCATTCCAACGCTTCTTTGGGGCTCCCAACGACGGTGGTGTCCATGCCCCACTGTACACAATAATGCATGAGCAACGTGCGATTGGTTTCATGATCATCAACGCAGCAAATTCGAATGCCTTCTAAGCCAGTAGGAGATTCCACCTCCGCATCTGTGTTCTTGGTCTGTTTGTTGAGGGGAACCGTAAACCAAAAGATGCTTCCTTTCCCAGGTGTACTTTCCAGGTTGATCGTTCCGCCCATGAGTCTGACTATTTGTTGGGATATTGCCAGGCCGAGTCCGGTTCCCCCATATTTGCGAGTCGTTGAGGTGTCTGCCTGGTTGAATGGTTGAAATAATTTGGCTTGTGCGTGGTAGGGGATTCCAATGCCCGTATCCGCTACCTGAATACGTAGCTCGACGGTGTCAGTGGTTTCCTTCATTCGTAAAACACGGATACTGACTTCCCCCGCAGGGGTAAACTTAATCGCATTGCCAACGAGATTGAGCAGGATTTGTCGTAAGCGACTGGCATCGCCCCGAAGTAACGTTGGGACATCGGCGAATACATAAGATGTGAGTTCCAACTGTTTGGCCGCGGCTTTTTCGGACAGAAGATCAAGGGTTTCCTCAATGGTTGTGCCTAGATTGAAGTCCAGGACTTCCATTTCTAACTTTCCGGATTCAATTTTCGAAAAATCGAGAATATCATTGATGATGGAGAGGAGTGATTTCCCCGAGGAGCGAAGGATTTCCACGTATCGCTGTTGATCCTCCGACAAGGTAGTGTTGAGCAATATCGTCGTCATGCCAATGACGCCATTCATCGGCGTGCGAATTTCATGACTCATAGTGGCGAGAAAGGCCGCCTTGGCTTCGGCGGCGGCCTCGGCTTGATTTTTCGCAGTTAGTAGTTCGACTTCTTCTTGTTTACGTTGGGTGATGTCGATGGCTATAAGCACATACCCGGTCACGTGCTTTTCCGTGTTGAGTAAGGGGGCGACCGACACCATGGCCGGAAATTCCCAACCGAGTTTTGCCCTCAACACGTCCTCATAGTTAGCGCTGGTTAATCCTTTATACGGAGAAATAAAGATGCTTTGAATATGTTGCCCCACAAGTTCGGCCCGGTCATATCCCAACGTGAGGTAGGCACAAGGGTTTGCCCGTTGAATACGGTAGTCGTTTGACAAGACAAAGATCATCTGGCTCACGGATGCGATGATATTGTCAATATGGGCTTTTTCAGAAACGAGTGCGTGTTGTGTGTCTTCAAGCCCCTGACACATGTGATTAAACGCTTCAGCGAGTTGTCCAAATTCATTTGAGGATTTTATAGGGATGCGATGTGATAATTGTCCACTCCCAATCGCTTCGGTGCCTTGTCTTAGCAAGTCCAGAGACGTCACCATGCCATGCAGGACTTTTCGTAAACCGATAATGAGGATTAGTGTGAGGATGCTGAGCACGCCAATGACTCGGGCGCCAGTACTAATGACTAAGCTCTTCAATTCCTCATGATGATCGGCGATTTCTTGGTGGCCGTCACGGGATGCGGTTTCCAATGCTGGAAGCAATGTGTCGTCAAGGAGCACTTCAAGTTGGTCTTCAAATATATCGGTGATCGCCTCACGGTCCCCTGTTTGGATTAAGGAAATGACATCTTGACTGAGACCATCGATCGTGTGCAGTAAGGTCTCAATCCTCTTGGCGAGTTTGTTATCGAGTTCTTTCCCTTCTACGTCCAATTCCCTTTGTTCGGTAATAATTGTGAGCCATCCCGCCATGGCTTCTTGGCTTTTTTCCCTGGCCACTTCAAACCCCGCTTGATGCCTATACTCACCTTCGGTCACCCAGAAATCCTCCAATTCCCTGATGGTTTTAATGGCATGGGTACTGACATCTTCAGCTGACAGCATGAAGGAGAGAGCCAATTGGGCTTTTTGAACCTGAGCGAGGATGGTGTCTCCAATCCATGGCAAGATCCCCAATCGAAAGATCAATTTGGAATACGCCACATTGGCCTCTTCGACTTCTTCTTCAATGCTCTTTCCTAGCGTTTCTATCATTTGATCCATGGCGGGTTCTAACTGGTCCATTATTTTGATCGCTTCGGCTCTCTTTCCTCCTTCGAACAATTCAAAAACCGTCGCTATTTGGTTTTGAGCTTGCTGATGCTGTTCTTGAAATTCCCTGGCCTCCGAAATTTCTTCTTTTTCCCCTATCATGCCATGTTCATAGGTTCGTTGGGACGAGATGACCCATTCCTGAAACCCTTCATTGACGGTTCGGTTGAATTGAAAATATTGATCCTTTTCTGATTCCTCACCTGCTACCAAGTAATCCAACGTTTCCTTCATTTGTCTTTGGAGGGCCGTGCGGGCTTTGGCAATGGCTTGGATGTCTTCCAACGCATATTCGACCCTATTGAGGTATTGCACATTTTGGTAAAACCCCCAGATGAATAGTCCGGCGCTCACGGCCAAAGCCATGCAGACAACGGTGACGAATAGCGTGAGTTTTTGCTTGACGCTCATACTCTAACTGTTCCGGATGTTATAAGAGGTCAAATTCTTGTAAAAAGTGCACAATAATTCGGTAGTCATCGGTTTCACTATTTAAACCAATGGGTACGCCAATCCCGATTTCCCGAGACGTACTCGGAACCCATTTCACTCCAGGCGTGAAAAATTGTTGACTTTCGGTGCCGTCGTGGTTCCATTCATTCGTCGTCCAGTTAAATTCCCCGGTGAACACCATGCATTCCCAGGGCACGATGAAGCCAGTGTTGAAGAGGAATTCATGGGCTGCCGGTTCTTTGTCATCCGGGTCCATTGGACTATCCACACGTTGCACGAAGGTCAGTCCAAATTGGGTGAAGACTTGGACGCGATAGAACTGGGGGAAATCGTGTGCGAGTACGACAAATGTTTCATATTCCAAAAACCCTTCACTGAGCTCCTTATCCACATCTCCTAGGGGGATCTCGACTTCGAAGCCCGCTGCCGCATGAGACGTTGATCCGCCGATATTCAAAAAGCTGTACATCGTGCCAAAGGCCAACTCCCCAATTCCCTGTTTTCTGGGATCCGTGATGATGGAATGTGCAGTCCATTCTAATTCGACTTGCCAGGCATCGGTCAGTCCAAATTCAACAAGGAAGGGGAACAGAAAACGGTTGCGGGTCATGCCTGCTCGAAATTCGGGCACAAAAGTGAACTGGATTTCTCCTTGGTCCTGTGGGTAAACCGTTTCACTTTGAAACAATTCATTGAGTAATTGGTTGTCCTCTTCCTCTTCCTCAGCTGCGTTTGTGATGGGGGTACAAAGGAGTAGGAAGGGCAGAAAGAGTACAGCCATACGACATACACGGATCGGTCTCATCAAGTCTTGCCTCCTGCCAGAAAAACCCAGTTTCTTTCCCAAAGGATGATACGAATTGGAAAGAGGTGGGCAGCCCCCTCCTGGGAGCGATGTTTGCTGAT
>JAJDBO010000022.1 GCA_029261305.1 Nitrospirales bacterium | reverse complement strand
AATTCGGATTCCCCGAGAAAGTCCTCACTCCACGGATAAATACTATGGATCCTTTGGCACTGAAACAGCTTCTTCAACACGTTCAGCAAGGAACGTTGTCTGTCCCGAAGGCGCTGGACCAACTTCGAACACTCCCCTATGGAAATCTGGGATTCGCGAAAGTCGATCATCATCGAACGCTTCGCCAAGGTGTACCCGAAGCCATTCTCTGTGAAGGCAAGACGGAAGCTCAGATTCTCTCCATTGCCAAGGGGCTCCTCAAACACAAGGTCCCAGTGTTGGCAACACGAGTCACTCCCGATATTGCGCGGGCATTGAAACGTGTGAGCCGCCGCGCGGTATATGAGAAAGAGGCTCGCATGGTGGTTATTCAGTCAACTATCCCAATCCCACAAGGTGATGTAGTAATTGTCACCGCTGGCACTTCGGACATTCCAGTTGCCGAGGAAGCAAGAGTCACAGCCAGCACCATGGGAAGTGCCGTAGAAACGCTCTTCGATGTTGGTGTGGCGGGGATGCATCGCTTGCTCGATCACTTGGACCGCCTTCAACGTGCCCGCGTATTGATTGTCATCGCTGGAATGGATGGGGTCTTACCGAGTGTTGTGGGAGGACTGGTGAAAACACCGCTGATTGCCGTGCCGACCAGCCGAGGGTATGGGGCCAACTTTGGAGGTGTCGCACCGCTACTTACAATGCTGAATGCCTGCTCAGGGGGAATCGGGGTAATGAATATCGATAATGGATTTGGGGCAGGACATCTGGCTCATCGAATTAACGTGCTTCCGGCGTTGTTCCCGCCGAAACGTCCCCGACGCCGGTAACAACCTCCTCCATGACAGCAGACTCCTGAGCCTCTGAACCCTCTCCATTTTCTGGAACCTCAGCCACAGAGGTTTCTCTGGTTTCACTGCCATCATCGATGTTTTCCGAGGGATCGTCGTCGGATTGAAACGGCACATGTTCCAAATGGGCCTTACTGGCTGCCAAAGACTCTGGCGGGGAAACTTCCAAATCTCCACGCGCCCGAAGGGATACGGTTTTCACACGAGCCGGGCCATCCTTCTTGGACATCAACTTGGCGCGAATTTCGTATTTATACGTTCCAGCACTCACGAGTTGATCGGTATGATCTTTTCCATCCCACAAGAATGTGGTGCTAATCTTCCGTGAATTTTCTGAAGCTTGGATTTCCTCAATCGGAAGCCGATTGTACAAAAATCGAATGGAGCGTTTGGTAGGAAAACTGATCATGGAAGACACTTCAAGCAGATCCACATTCGAGAGATTTTTGGGCAACGCCACATCCACCGTAATGGTAAGAGGCCCAGTCCCTGGGGCAAACGGCATGGGGGACGTGGAGATATCCAGAATTTTTAACGATGGCGGGCTATACCGTCTTTTTTTGCGTTTGGCATCCACATCGCCCACCAGCATAACCGGTGAAGCCAGGGCAATCATCACGATGAAAATAATCAACCGTTTCATAATAAATAAACGAGTCCGATTCTGTTCAATCACAAATTGGTCAACAGGTCGTCCTAGACCCGAACGTAAACACCTTGATCGCTGGACATTTCAATATTTCTGATATGCTTCTTTTGATTGTACACAAAAAGCACCCAGAGTCTAGCAGGAATCCTGAAAAAGTTTTTCGCAGTGTTAATATCATCCCAGACACTGAAAGTCCTTGTTATTTTGGGTAAAATTTCGTATGTGCTTCATTCAGGTACACGCACCGGCTGATGGGATGAAGAAAGGGAACCATGCACCTTCACTTTGATTGCTTTTCTGGAATAAGCGGAGACATGACTCTCGGAGCCTTGGTTGATGTAGGGCTTTCTCCACAGACCCTTCGAAAAGGCCTCAAAGCACTGCCCGTCGCCGGATACCGACTCAAAGTCTCAAAAGTTTACCGTGGAGCGATTCATGCGACGAAAATTGATGTTGTTATAGCCAAGGATCACGATAAACCTCTTTCTTGGCCACAAATTCGACGGCTCTTGTCTAAAAGTACGATCCCGTCCTCAGTTAAGCGTCAAGCGCTTTTCGTCTTCGAACAATTGGCTCAAGCCGAGGGAGCTGTGCATGGGCAAGATTCAAGCACTATCCATTTCCATGAAGTGGGAGTGATTGATTCCCTGGTTGATGTCGTGGGAACCCTATTGGGATGCCATGAGCTGGGTATCGAGACTTTCAGTGCAACTCCAGTCAACGTAGGAGCTGGAACCATCGACTGCACGCATGGCTCGCTACCCGTTCCCGGACCAGCCGTTGCCGAGTTGGCCAAAGGGTATCCTATTTATTCCAAAGGCCCGGCTATGGAAATGACAACGCCGACAGGGATGGCGTTGGTGACGGCATTGGCTCAAACGTTTGGTGAGCTTCCACCGGTCATTCCGAGTGCGATTGGGTATGGAGCTGGAACGGCAGACCCACATGATTGGCCCAATGTGTTGCGAGTCTTTCTGGCTCTCACTCCAACCACTGAATCGTTTGAGTCCGACCAAATTATTCAATTGGAAACCAATATCGACGACATGAATCCCCAAATATACGAATCCGTCATGGAACGACTATTTGAGGAAGGTGCCCTTGATGTCAGTCTTACGCCGACGATGATGAAGCGTCATCGTCCAGGGATTATTCTGACCGTCTTGGCCCAAGCAGAACACGCTGGGACTCTCGTTCAAACGATATTTCGGGAAACGACCTCTATCGGAGTGCGGCGACAAATTATTGATCGATTGACACTCTCGCGATCCATGAAAACGGTTCGCCTGCCACAAGGCCAAGTTCGTGTAAAAACCGTTCAAATCGGAGACACCCTCAAACATCGACCAGAATTTCAAGACTGCCAATTCATTAGTAAAAAGACCGGTATTCCCGTTCAAGATGTGATTGAAGCGGTGCTTCGAAAGCTTTCTTAGCCTTTACCCAGCATGCCAAGTCCCACAACACCACCCAAACCCCATCTGGCCATCACCATGGGAGACCCGGCTGGCATCGGCCCTGAAATTATCGTCAAGGCCTTAGCCTCTCCCATGGTTTGGCGAATCTGTCGGCCCATTGTGGTGGGCTCTGTCTCGGTGTTTGAAAAAGAAATTGGCCGTCTACACTCTGACCTATTAATTGTTTCTCTGAAAGGAGGACACATACCTACCGATGGAAAATGGGTCACCAAAGGCCACCTTCCTATTTTGGATCCTTTGGAACAGCCCATGGGCCGATTTCGGATGAGTAAGGCTACACGCGGGTCGGGAGCCGCATCCTTACGATGTGTTGAAACGGCCGTGCGTTTAGCGCAACATCATTGTGTGGATGGCATCGTTACTGCACCGATCAACAAAGAAGCCATCCATTTGGCTGGATGTACACACCCTGGACACACGGAGCTTCTCGCACATCTCACCAAAACCAAGAACTTTGGGATGATGTTATTGGGAGGCCCGCTCAAGATTCTCTTCGTCACCACACATCTCTCGATTCGAAAAGTTCCCGAAGCCCTGACGACCAAGGGAATTTTCAAAGCCATTCAACTGGCGCACCAGGCTATGCGAGAACATTTCCAGGTTTCTCGTCCCCGTGTAGGAGTGGCGGCGTTAAACCCCCATGCCGGGGAACAAGGCTTATTTGGGAATGAAGAGCACACCATCATTGCCCCTGCGGTGAAAAAAGCTAAAGAAGCTGGTATTCGAGTGATGGGGCCATTACCAGCGGATACCCTATTCGGCGCCGCAGTGCGTGGGGCGCATGACGTCGTTGTCGCGATGTACCATGACCAAGGCCTAATCCCGCTCAAGACCATTGCCTTTGGACAATGCATCAACATGACCGTGGGATTGCCGATTATCAGAACATCTGTGGATCATGGGACGGCCTACGACATCGCAGGAAAAGGCACGGCCGACCCACAAAGCTTGATCCACGCCATAAAATTAGCTGCTCGATTGGGAAAGAAGACCTGACGAACACCGATCACCTAACGATATTTCTCTGAGACAACCCCAAAACGACTGTGCGAAATGCCCTCCTCTGGCCAATCTCCATCCACAAAATCTTCTTGTAGATCCGTCGCCCTTCAAACTTTGCTGTCGGTTGAGCGACGCAATGTTTTTGCGGATGAGGCGTTCAATGAAGTTATTCTCAAAAATCCAATTTCCTATGAGGATCGGGCATTGGCCTTTGAACTGGTGTATGGCGTGCTTCGTCACCAAGGGAACCTGGACTGGCGGCTCAATGCCCTGACGAAAAAACCCCTGTCGGGCCTACCAACCGTCATCGTCGTGATTCTTCGCCTTGGCGCCTACCAGCTACTCCACTTAGACCGAATCCCAGAATCAGCCGCTGTCAATGAATCGGTCAAGCTGGCCAAACGTGTCAAAGGTCGAGATTGGAGTGGAGTGGTCAATGGCGTGTTGCGGAATTTGATCCGGCAAACGGGGCCTCAAACGCCTGACACTTCAGAGAACCCATTTCAGGCACTTTCGGTCACTTACTCCTGCCCAACCTGGCTTACTCAACGGTGGATTGATCGCTTCGGTTTCGATCAAGCCGAGCGTATGTGCCAACAAACCATTCAGATCCCTCCGTTAACGCTTCGCACAAATACCCTTCGTTGCTCCCAGGAAGAACTGAAACACCGAATAGAAGAAGAAGGCCATGTTGCGACCCTCACCAATATAAGCCCGCTGGGACTCACGCTGGATAAATGTGGCGCACTCACCACCCTGAGGGCATTGCAAGAAGGTTGGTGCTATGTTGAGGATGAAGCCGCTCAATTGGTCCCTCTGCTTTTAGATGTCCAACCCGGGCACCGAGTGTTGGATGCCTGTGCAGCACCTGGGGGAAAAGCCACACATATAGCCGCACTCATGAAGGATCAGGGGGAAATTATCGCGGTGGATCGAAGTGAAAACCGTCTACTCGTCCTCAAAGCCAATACTAACCGATTGGGCATATCTTGCATTCATACCATGGTAACCACATGGGCCAAACAAGAATCCTTTTCCTCGCACACCGCCTCACTTCTGGAAAACGGATTCGATCGTATTTTAGTCGATGCCCCATGTTCAGGATTGGGGGTCTTGCGTCGACACCCTGAGGCGAAGTGGCAAAAGTGTCCCGAACAATTGCCGCAACACCAACAATCACAATTAGAAATCTTGACTCGGGTGAGTACTTACTTGAGACCTGGCGGAGTCATGGTCTATAGTGCCTGCTCGACGGAACCAGAAGAAAGCACGCAAGTGATCTCCAGATTTTGTCTTGACCATCCGGAATTTCACCAGGAACATGCGGCTCCATTTCTTCCTCAAGAAGCTGCAAATCTGACGAGTTCTGATGGAAATCTTTTGACACTTGGCTCAATCTATGGCATGGATGGATTTTTTGCCTCCCGACTTCGAAAGACCTAACTCATGAGTATCAGCTCCGTGAAAATTGCTCCATCCATTCTTGCTGCAGACTTTGCTCGCCTGGCCGATGAAGT
>JAJDBO010000210.1 GCA_029261305.1 Nitrospirales bacterium | reverse complement strand
ATGGCCGACTTGGACCGCCGCCTGTAGCGCTCCTCGAGTCCGGTCGGTGCCCACTCGGTCCGAGCGTAGTCCCACCGGCCGGTATCACGCCCGTAGAACGACTTGCCGATGTGGACGTGCGAGTCGATGAAGCCCGGCACGACGAGCCGGCCGTCCGCTTCGATCACCGTGCTGCCCTCGGTATCCAATCCGGTGCCAACGGTCGCGATCCGCGCTCCGACGATGCCGATATCCGTGAGCGCGGGTGAGCCCCGTAACTGGGCGGATTGAATCACGAGATCGTAGGCCATGATCGCTGTCTCTCCCTTGGTTTGCTACGTTGGGGGATGTGGGATGACTCAGGCGGTTCGTACCAACAGGAAGCCGGTCGCGACCATGCGGCCAAGCGCTCCATGACCCTCCGCTGAGCCCGTTCTATGGGCAAGGAATAATCAAGAAACCGACGACCAGATTGACCTGTATCAACGACCCTGGGCGCGATCTGGCGCATGTCGGAGTGGTACAGATCTAAAATGCGCGCCGCTTGTCGCATTTCACCGATTCCGATGCCGTAAACACGGCGATCGGAGCGCGTTTGCGCCAGCACAGTGTCGCGACAGCCGATCGGGTGGCCTGATTCCGGCCGGCTCCGACTAGGGGAACCGTGCGAGAAAATGATGGAGACAAAGCAACTTTTGCAGCCAGGCGATCGGGCACCAAATTTCTTTTTGCCCGACCAACGCGAACTGGTGATCAGCTTGTATGACAAGGTCAAAGGCGGACCGATCCTGGCGGTTTTCCTGGCCAATGCCGACGCCGATATGGACGTGGCGGTGCTCAACGATTTGGTGGCGCGGGAGCCGGCATTAGCTGACGGCGGCGTGCACGTATTCTGCGTCATTGGCTGCGACGAAGCGGCAATGCGGGCGCGGGCCATTGACAGCCGCGCCGCATTCTTTGTTGTGGCCGATGTTGACGGCAAAGTTGCCGGAAGGTTCGGTGTCGCCGATGGCATTCGCGCCGCGTTCATCCTCGACCCCAACCAGCGGGTCACCGCCAGCCGGGCACTGACCGCGCCCGAAGATTTTGCAGGCATCGCGGCGCAGGCCCAAGGCCTGCCGGCGACTGTGCCATTCGCGGGGCCGATCCATCCACCGATCCTGATCATCCCCAACGTGCTCGACCGCAAGACCTGTCAATACCTGATTGCCCAGTACTGGGCGCGCGGCAACGAAGACAGTGGTACCTACCGGGTGATCGACGGCGAGCCAGTGTTGCAAACCAACTACAACGCGAAGCGGCGGCGCGATCACCACATCTTGGACGAGGACTTAAAAGTTCTGCTGAGGGGGGTATTCGAGAGGCGGGTCATTCCGGAGGTCAAGCGGGCGTTTCATTTCCAAATAACCCGGAACGAGGAGTTCAAAATCGTTTGCTACGACGCGGATGTGGGCGGCTACTTTCGGATGCACCGCGACAATACTACACCGCAGACATTGCATCGCCGCTTCGCGCTGACGCTGATCCTGAACGCCGAAGACTTTGACGGCGGTGAGCTGACCTTTCCGGAATTCGGCGGGGCGACGTATACGCCGCCGACTGGGGCGGCGGTTGTGTTCTCGTGCGACCTGCTACATCAGGTCGCCGATGTGCGGCGCGGCCGGCGGTTCGTGATCTTGTCGTTTATGTTCGACGACGCCGGCGCCAAGCAGAAGCAGCAGTTCCGCGCGGCGCTGCAAAAACGCCGGGACGCGCAAGAACGCTTGATCACGCAAGCATCCAGCGCGCCGAGGGCTCGGGGCAGCCTCCTCATTGGCACAGATTAGTCGCGAAGGCGTTGACGCGTTAAGTCGGTGGCTGTCTCAATCAGGTGCCGCTACCGTCGGCGCATGACCCCGATACCCCTTCAAGCGACATCGTTTTCCGCCGGAGACCATCCAACATGCGGTTTGGCTCTATGGCCGGTTCACGCTGTCATTTCGCGATGTCGAGGACCTAATCGTCGAGCGTGGCATCGATGTTTCGAACGAGACGTTACGACCCTGGTTCCTGAAGTTCGGGCGGCTGATTTCGGGCAATCTCCGCCGCGGCCGCCCGCGACCGAGTTCGAACTGGCACCTTGACGAAATGGTCATCAGGGTCCTCGGACGGAGACAGTGGCTGTGGCGGGCGGTCGACGGTGAAGGTGAAGTTCTGGACTTCCTGGTTCAGCCAAGACGCTGCGCCCGATCGGCGCAGAGGTTGCTGCGGAAGGTGCGGTCTTGATGTCTCTAAATTTCGACGTGGCCCCTTCGCTTCGTCGAAACCGTTGATGGGAGTTCTCAACCCTGTTGTTGAGCCATCTCCCGCATATCTGGCGTGAAGCGTTGCCGATCACCTTCATCGCCGCTCGATAGGATTTGAGCCGGTCAGTCACGATCTCATGCGGCCGGCCATATCTCTTCAACGCACGCGTCAGAAACGCCAGCGGCGCCTCGCGGTCCCAGCGTTTCGTAGCAACTACTTCAAGCACTTCGCCTTCATGATCAACCGCCCGCCACAGATAGTGGATCTTGCCGTTGATCTTCACAAA
>JAJDBO010000209.1 GCA_029261305.1 Nitrospirales bacterium | reverse complement strand
TGGGGGCACCAAAACATGCGAGACAATCATGCTGTAGTTTTGGAGGCCACGTTGTTTCGCTTGCAGGACGGCCATCGCATGCGTCGGGGCCGTGGTCTCAAAACCTACAGCAAAGCTCACGACCTGGCGGTCGGGATTGGCTTGGGCAATGTCGAGAGCATCCAAAGGCGAGTAGACGATGCGAATGTCACCACCCTGCGCTTTCACACCTAACAGGTCCCCTGCGGACCCAGGCACTCGCAACATATCCCCAAACGAACACAAGATGATATCCGAGTGACTCGCAAGGTGAATGGCGGCATCAATCAATTCAATCGGTGTCACGCAAACCGGACAACCAGGTCCATGGATCAACGTAATCTCGGAAGGAAGAAGCCGGTCTAATCCGTATCGAACAATAGAATGCGTCTGCCCGCCACACACCTCCATAATATTCCAGGGATGATGGACAGTTCCTTTGATGGTTTTGGCTACGCGCTGAACAGCAGTGCCATCTCGAAATTCATCAAGGTACTTCATCTGGCCCTTCTAGTCCGTCATACAATGCGAGGGTTTCCCGAGCTGCGACCTCATCTACTTTACTAATTGCAAATCCCACATGGACAATCACATAATCCCCAACTTGGGCATCCGGAACAAACGCCAAGCACACATCCTTGACCATGCCGCCAAACGAAACACGGCCGTTCCGAAGTTCGCCATCTTCAACGCTTTGAATTTGTCCAGGAATAGCTAGGCACATGGGAAAAGGTTCCGAAGGTTTCTATTATCATGTCATATTTCGAAGGATGGGGAAACGGTATGCCCCCCAAAGTGATAGATGGAAATAAGGCGGAAAATCTAGTAGACAGTGACACGAGGCAACTCAATTTCTAAGCCATTGCCAGAGTGTTATCCTAGGGAAACAATGGAATCGAGTCACTATAGGGAACTAGATAATACGTAGTTCGGGTGTCTGTACCAACACGAGGACAAATTACATGATAAGCAAAACCGATCCGGCTAAAAACCGACAAATGAGCAGTGTCTTTGAGCGATATCTCACCTTATGGATTGGATTATGCATTATCGGTGGCATCTTCGTAGGAAAAATAGCTCCAAATTTAGCAAGCACACTCGACAGTATGTCTCTCACCGTTAATGGAGCGCCAGTGGTTTCCATTCCCATTGCGGTTTGCCTATTTTTCATGATGTATCCGATTATGGTGAAAATTGATTTCAGCGAGGTCATCAAGGCCGGCAAGAGTGGAAAGCCTGTTTTTTTAACCTTGTTTATCAATTGGGCGATCAAGCCGTTTACCATGTATGGCATTGCTCTTTTATTTCTAGGAGTTGTTTTCAATAAACTGATTGGCCCCGATGCCACTGATCTGGTGAAGATGCCGTTTGGATTAGACCTGCCTGTTGGTGCGGTGTACGGAGCTGGGAGCGTGGTGTTGTCAGAAGGGGTGAAGGTATTGGAAATACCTTTATGGCGCAGTTACTTGGCGGGCTGTATTCTTTTGGGTATTGCTCCCTGCACGGCTATGGTTCTGGTATGGGGGTATCTCTCTCGTGGGAACGATGGCCTGACTCTTGTCATGGTGGCCATTAACTCCTTAACCATGCTGTTGCTCTATGGGATTTTGGGTGGCTTTCTGCTTGGGGTTGGCAGGCTTCCGGTGCCTTGGCAAGCCCTTCTGCTTTCTATCTCCATCTATGTGGTTTTGCCTCTTGTCGCCGGGCATCTCTCACGGAGATGGATTATTGGATCAAAAGGGGAAGAATGGTTTAAAGAAAAATTCCTACGCGTTCTCACGCCGGTTACCATTATTGCCCTTTTGACAACACTAGTGCTCCTCTTCAGTTTCAAGGGCGAAGTTATTTTGAACAACCCTTTGACCATTGTTTGGATTGCCGTCCCCCTCTTTCTGCAAACTGTCCTTGTGTTTGGACTGGGATATGCTGCTGCCAAAATGATGAAGCTGTCGTATGAAGACGCAGCCCCAGCTGCCATGATTGGTGCTTCGAACCATTTTGAAGTGGCTATTGCCACCTCAACCATGCTGTTTGGACTTTCTTCTGGAGCCGCCCTGGCAACGGTTGTCGGGGTGCTTATTGAAGTGCCGTTGATGTTGATGCTGGTAAAGTTTTGCCTCAGAACACAAAGATATTTTCCGAGATAAGGCAGGAAGAACATCACTGGTCGGTAGGTTCTCCTCTGTGATGGCCAAAAATGCCAAACCAAACGCTTTACCGGAGGATCGGAAGGGCCGTTCAGTTTTCTGCAAATTCAATGGTGGCGCAAGCGAGATTGGTCGTTAAACGATAGGAAGTTTTAAGAAAATCTATAGGTCGTGACCGTGGTCTGGCCAAAGGTTAAGCCACCATCGTTGGGCGGAATATGATGATGAGTGAAAACCTGGTAATTGGCATTTTGAAGTTGGTCTTGGGTAAGTTTCATAAGGAGAGTATTCTGAAAAACACCCCCGGTGAGAATGATATTGGAGCTATTTAGAATTTTTGCTCCATTCACAATCAATCTGCTTAAAGCTTGATGAAAATGTAGGCCGATATCGTTTGACGATTTTCCCTTAGTCACATCCTGGACAATTGATCCTATAAGAGGTTGCCAATCGGCAATGAGTGGAATTAGTTCAGGAGGTAACCCCTCACCATTTTCTCTCCCCTCGGGGGCGAAGGTGGTTAAAGGCATTGAGTAGCTTGTGTCCTGAGAATCGCTGTTCGATTTCTCCGCCCTAAACTCCAACGCCATGGCGGCTTCGCCTTCGAAGGTGTTGATGTGACAGAGGCTGAGAATCGAGCTGATGCCATCAAAGAGGCGGCCCATACTGGTGGTCGCCGGACAATTCACATCTTTTTTCAAGAGTTCTACTAGAGATTGGGCTAGGTCAGGGCCTAGTGAATGAATGGGGGGCAGGTCCATGCTCAAACATTTATCCCCAAAGATCTCATATAATAAGGAAAGGGCGACGCGTCTGGGTTCCCGCATGCAGATCTCGCCTCCAGGTAGGCGAAAGGGTCTTAGATGTCCTACACGTTCAAAACCAGAATAGTCTGCCAGTAAAAATTCTCCGCCCCATATTGTTTCGTCTGTTCCATATCCTGCTCCATCCCACGCGACTCCTAATGCCGGGCCTTCCAATCCATGTTCGGCCATGCACGATAGGATATGTGCGTAGTGGTGTTGTACCAGAATGACCGGGATGTTCATTTCTTTGCCAAGCTTTTTGGCAAAGGTGGTTGATCGGTAATCAGGGTGCAGGTCGCAGGCGATGGCTTGCGGCTGGACATCAAAGAGCTTTAATTGGTCAGAGAGGGTACGTTTGAATTGGGCATAGGCTTCGGGAGTTGAAAGGTCACCAATATGTTGACTCAGGACGACTTGATCATGGGTCGTTACGGCCACGGTGTTTTTGAGATGGCCACCGACCGCCAAGATCGGTGGAAGATGGTTTTGTTTTGATCCTGGTGACTTGATGGTTATTGGAGCTGGCGCATAGCCGCGTGCGCGTCGAAGCATCATGAGTTCGCCATTGACCATTCGAACCACCGAGTCATCGACCGGTCTTGCTATTGGCCGATCGTGGACTAGATATGCATCAGCTATTTCTGAAAGTCGAGTGAGTGCTTCGCTTTCATCTATAACGATGGGTTCTTCGGAACGATTTCCGCTTGTCGCCACAATTGGTGTTTGAATTTTAGCCATGAGAAGGTGGTGAAGCGGGGTGTATGGCAACATGGCTCCAAGGTAGGGATTATCCGGCGCGACAGCAGATGCCAGTGAGGATTTCTTTTTACGTCGAAGGAGGACAATTGGGCTTTCAGGAGATGTAAGAAGAGTTTCTTCATCTCTTGAACACTCACAATGTGTTTTCAGAACTTCTAGTGAAGGGAACAATACCGCGAAAGGTTTACGAGGCCGGTGTTTACGATTCCGTAATGTTTGGACAGATTTTTCCGACTCCCCATCAGCCCAAAGTTGAAACCCGCCTAGACCTTTGACGGCGAGGATTTTTCCCTCTCGAACCATTGAACATGCTTGCTGTAGACCTTCTTCTTTTTTGGTCAAGACTGTTCCTTCGCTATCCCATAGTGTCAACTGAGGGCCGCAGGTGGGACAGGCGATGGCTTCGGCATGAAAGCGGCGATCGGCCATGTTTTCGTATTCTCTTTGACAGGCTTCACACAACGGGAACTTCTTCATGGTTGTGTGGACACGATCGAAGGGAATCCCTTCGACGATGCTGTATCGCGGACCGCATTGGGTGCAGGTGGTAAAGGGATAGTGATAGCGGCGGGAGGTTGGATCGTTGATGTCTTCTAAACAATTTTGGCAAGTCGCGAGGTCGGGAGGAATGACGGAGAGCCTTGGGCCGTTATGTTGACTGGTCCGTATGGAAAATTTCTTTTCTTGTTGAAGAGAGATGGCGGATGAATTGATGGTTTCAATTTTGGCTGACTGGGGAGCTTGAATGGGAAGCCGACGCTTGAATACTTCGAGATCCGCCCAAGGGCCTTCGATCTCGATGGTAGCGCCTTGTGGAGTATTTTCGATCCAGCCAGCAACGCGGCATTGCTTGGCTAACTGAAAGACAAATGGTCGAAAGCCGACGCCTTGCACTCTGCCCTGCACCTCCAATCTTAACCGATGATGGAAGGTGGCCAGCTGGTCAAGGGAGGTGGACATATTCAGGAAGAACGGTCGGTATATTTTATATTTTTGAGCAAGACCTCAGGCGTTTCGTCCCTTTCGAGATCTCCTGACTCGCAGTTGGGGCATAGTAAGGTTTCTTGTTGACATTCAATGGATGTTTGACAGGCATGGCATGTGGCTTTGGCGATTTTCGTGGTCACGGCCAGTTTTGCGCCCTGAGCCAAAGTGTCTCTGGTGACAAAATCAAACATCATTTGCAGGTCCTCAAGGGTATGCTGCGCCAAATGTGAATCACTCGCGACTTCCAGTGTGATGACTGAAGGTGAAATCCTAGATTCCTTTCCACATACCTCTTCAACCATCCGAACCAAATTGGTCATGAATTGGAGTTCGTGCATAGGTACGCTTCCACATCCTTTTCAATGGCCGAGACTACGGCTTCTATTGCCTCTATCACGGTGGAGGAAACTTCAGTTCCCATTTCCGTTTGGTCTAATTCAATTCCATACACCAGGGTGGTTGGTGGTAAGGTGCCTAAGGTATGACTCAGGGTAAGGGTTTCACCGAGACCAAATCCATGAGTAGACGTTGTCCCTGAATTCCAGGCAGATTGCATTAGCAATCCTAAATCATCTGGAATGACCAAACGATGAATTGTCCCTGGTGCCTGACGACTTTGTACGGCATCAATCACAATGACGGCGTCGGCCCCTTTCATGAAGTCTAAGATTCCTAGTCCTAACATTCCTGCTTCAATCAGTTCCACATCCTCTAGTGGATTGGCCTTCATGGCCTTGATAATCAAGGGCCCAATGGCATCATCCCCAGCCATGGTGTTGCCAATGCCAATGACTCGAATGGGTTTCATTGCGGTGTTCCGCTTACGCGTTCAATATCTAATTTCAAGAAATGAGTGGCGCAGGAAATACAAGGATCGTAGCTTCGAATGATTTTCTCACAATTGATGGCCGCTTCTTTATTCGATAAATGCAACACCTCCGGAAGATAGGTGCGCAAATCTTGTTCAATTTGCCCCTGATTCTGTGAGGTTGGCGGAACGATTTTCGCCTCTTGTATGCTGCCGTCTTCTTGAACTTGATAGCGGTGATACAAGATTCCCCGTGGTGCTTCGGTGGCAGCCATTCCTTCTCCGGGGATTACCTCAATGGGAACGGCTGGGTCTGAAGGAGCCTTGTAGCCTTCAATGATTCGTAATGACTCCTCCACAGCAAATAATACCTCGACGGCTCTGGCGACAATGCTCATTGAAGCGCGGTTTAAGGGAAGCCGTAATCCGGTTTCTTCTAAAGTCTGTTTGGCCACCGTTGGTAATTGTGCGTAATTTAAATGAATGCGCGCCAATGGTCCAACAAAATATGAAGCCCCATTCAACGTGCATTGCAATGCGTGAGAGTAGGGCACTTGGTTTTCCGAAAAATGGTGTTCGAATTTATTCGGGGAAATATCCACTCCCCTGTTTGAAACAATGCGGCCTTCGTTCAGCGGGTACTCGGTCGAAGAGCGGAGAGAGACGAACGTGTAGTCTTGTTCAGGGTCTCGGAATTCGAATCCCGCAACCCATTTCACGGTTTCGATTGCGGCGTCTCGGGCCCACAAGAGGTCTTCTTTAATGGTTGTAAAATCATTTTTGGAGGGAACTTTGGAAAAGCCTCCGACTTTGACGGACACGGGATGAACCGAACGGCCTCCCAACAACGCCAGTAAATCGTTCCCAGTTTTTTTCAGGCGAAGACCTCGTTTGACAATATCAGGATGTTTTTTCGCCATTTCGATCCCGCTTTCGAATCCAAGAAAGTCAGGTCCGTGTAGCATATAAATGTGCAGGGTGTGGCTTTCGATCCATTCGGCGCAGTACAGCAATCGTCGTAAATCTCGAATTGGTCCATCGACGGTCACCCCGAATATCGACTCTAAGGCATGCACCGCACTCATTTGGTAGGCCACCGGGCAGATGCCACAGATCCGTGCGACAATGTCCGGCACTTCACTGTAATGTCTGCCTTGCAAAAACGCTTCAAAAAATCTTGGTGGCTCGAAGATTCGCAATTGAACGTCATCGACCACGCCGTCTTTCACCGTGACGTGAAGCGCGCCTTCCCCTTCAACGCGGGCAACCAAATCGACCTTAATGGTTCGAGTCTCAGGCGTTTTCCCAGGCACGGCTTTCCTCATTAAATGGTCGAACGTTGCCGTTAATTCCTCGAAAGCGACGTAGAACGTCGATCGGGATCAATTGAAGTTGGGTGTGGAATTGATTGCTCAGCGATGCTGTATTCGGTGGAAGCCCAGGTCCCTGCGGTACGCCTTCTGCCGGTCCGAAGCAGCCGTAACAATCGCGGCCCATACTTGGGCAAATCGCTCCGCACCCTGTTCGTGTGACCGGTCCCAAACATGGGATGCCTTTGGCTACTAGCACGCAGATATTCCCTTGTCGTTTGCAATCCATACATACGCTGTGAGTGGGAAGGTTGGGTTGGACGCCGGCGAGCAGATCTGTGAGCACTGTTAAGAGTTGGTGTTTATCAATGGGACAGCCCCACAGTTCATAGTCCACATTGACATGTTCCGAGATTGGGGTAGATGTGCTCAGACTATGAATGTGTTCAGGACTTGGGTACACCGCTTGTTTGAAGGCTTCGACATCGGCCCAATTTCGTAAGGCCTGTATGCCACCACTTGTGGCGCATGCCCCGATTGTTATCAGCAGTTTTGCCTGCATGCGAATATCGGCCAATTGGTGTGCATGCTCAGGCATGCTAATGGAACCTTCTATCAAGGCAATATCATACGGTCCAGGTTGCATTCGACTAGAGGCCTCCGGGAAAAAAGCAATGTCCAATTGTTCACCGAGGGTCAAGAGGTCTTCTTCCAAATTTAAGATGCTTAACTGGCATCCATCACAAGATGTGAACTTAAACACTCCCAATCGAGGTCGCTGTGTAGCGCGTTTAGTTCGTTCAGCAGTGGTCATATTTCACACGCCACTTTTTCCGAGGAAGGAAAGAACTTTATCTAGGCGCATGACGGGACCATCCTTGCATAGAAAGAACGGACCCAATTGGCAATGTCCACAGAGTCCGATCCCGCATTCCATGTGTCGCTCGAGTGATACGTACATTTCATCAGGACGAAGTCCTCGGTGCGATAACATATTGAGGGCCACGCGCATCATAATTTCCGGTCCGCACATCATCACGAGGGTCTTGTCAGGATGGACCTCGACTTCATCGAATAATTCCGTGACCACTCCGACATGATAATGCCAGGTCTTGCCAGGTTCATCACTAGCTAATAAGACTTCGGTGTTAGGGTGCTGTCGCCATTGGTCAAAGCGTTCACGATACAAAAGGTCCTGCGGTGTCTTGACCCCATGGATGATTTTGATAGTGCCATATTCTTCTCGCCTCCGAAACATATATTCGATGGCTCCAACGACTGGCGCGCAGCCTAATCCGCCTGTAACCACAATGACATCCTTACCTTTTGCGTGCTCCATGGGCCAACCTTTGCCAAACGGACCACGGATGCCCAAGGTGTCACCAAGATCCATTTGCCCGATCACGTTTGTGACGCGACCGACGATTCGTATGGTGTGGTCGAGGAATTGCGGTTCATCAGGATCAGAGACAATTGAAATTGCCACTTCACCCACGCCGAATACATAGAGCATATTGAATTGTCCGGCATCGAACCGATAGGTCTGGCGAATTTCAGGATCTTCAAATTGTAGGCGAAGGCTGACGATGTCTGGCGATTCCTGCGTTTTTTCTACAATAGTGGCAGGATGAATGAGGAAGGGATTGGCTTGTGGAGGAGTGAGTGTGTCGCAGGTCATGTTTCGTTCTCGCTGAGAAGAGCGTGTAATTCTTCTGTCACATCAATGCCCACGGGGCACCAGGTGATACAGCGACCGCAACCTACGCACCCTGATGAACCAAACTGATCGATCCACGAAGCCATTTTGTGGGTAAGCCACATGCGGTACCGATCTTTGATAGTGGGCCTGAAGTTTTTCCCATGAATATAACCGTGGTCGGGTGTGAAACAGGAATCCCACACTCGAACATGTTCGGTCGTCTGTTGATTCAAATCCGGTGTTTCTTCTACCGCATGACAAAAGCACGTAGGACAGACCATGGTGCAATTAGTACAAGCAAGGCAGCGAGCGGCCACGTTATCCCATCTCTTGTGATCGTGGGCATCATATAAACTCTGTGGGAGCGAAGACTGATCCACACTTCGCGTTTGAGACGAGGCACAATCGGTGATTCGTGCGTCGTCGTTTTGAATCCGTGAGTCAGTTGCCTGTGACAAAGGCAATGAATCTAAAATTTCAACACCTTCCGGAGTTCCGGCTTGGATTAGGAAATCCTGGTCCGACTCGGTCAGGACAAGGTCATATCCGGATTCGGCTTTTGGCCCCGTTCCCATCGACGCGCAAAAACAGGTGGCATGGGCTCGTGTGCAATTGACTGCGACTAAAAATAAATTTTGGCGTCTGGCTTGGTAATAGGGATCAGAAAATTGGTCTTGCAGAAAAATACGATCTTGAATGTGAAGTCCAGATAGATCGCAGGAACGTACTCCGATCATTGCGACCCGATCAGATGGAGGTGCAATCTCCTGAACTGAGAATCCCTTGTTCCTTTTTTCGATCTGTAATAGAGGTTCTTTGGGGGCAAAGGTTTGGCGTTTTAATGATTCTGGACCATGCACGATATCAAAAAACATTCCAGAGGGTGTTTGCTCTAAACGGTAATGACCGGGCTGCTGTTCATCTTTCCAACCAAGAGGAAGGTCTTCGACTCGCTCAATATTTCCCCATTTAATTGAACCGTCCCCAACGACAGGACCAAGTATATGATATCCCTTGTTTTGTAATGCTTGGAGGAGTTGCTGAAAGGATTCCTTGGGCAACACGTGGGGTGTGGGGAGAGGATGAGTTGAAGAGTTCTCCATTAGTATCGTGAAGCAAAGGCTGAGAAAGGGATAAAGAAAAATATTCTACTCTTCTAAGGGAAAGAAAAGATATGCCGTCTTTACTCCAGTCCGATATGGTCACGTAAAGTTTGGTATTCAAATCCTCGTTTTCCGGTTCGCAGAAAGGCCAGGTCATTCTGTTCGAGTTCGTCAATCAATGTGGCGACTTGGGTTTTCCCATTGGTGTCACGGGCCTTTTGACGAGGCGCTTCTTTTTTCAAGGCGGGGCATGAATGTTCTGCCCAACCGAGGTACACGGATTCCAGCAATTGCGCGAGCCTTTCATGTTCCTCGTCCTTGGAGACGATCGGATTGAGTGGAGGAACATCATTCGAAAGCAGATCCAGACCTGGAATGGTGTGAAAGGGTGGGTCCGTAGTTTCTCCTTTGAAATGAAGGGAAAAGCCGAAGGTTCCAGCCAGAAAGTGTTTTACGTCATTAAAATGGTCGAGGGAGTCCGACTCCGCAAAAATTTGCGTGGGCGTGATAGTCAAACGACTGATCACTCTAGGGGTTTTTTGAGATGGATTTTTGGAAACCTGCACCCATACTGACAAGGGAGCCATTTCTGACGAATGATTGCGCCAGGAATCAGGGTGAAAGGATTGTTCAATCGGTTCAGATTTCCAATCTTCAGCCTCTTGAAGCATCTCATTCATAAATTTGGGTTCATGGTGTTCATAGATCCCGATGCAGTACAGGTATGGGTTTTGGTCAGAAGTTTGAAATTCAATGTGATCTTCCACATCAAGAAGCCATTGCAACCGAAGCTGCGCCAATGCCCAAATCAAGATATGGCCGTATCGTTTGGTAAACTCCTGCCATTCACCTAGTTCAAAGGCTCCGGCTTCTACTTCCATTTCGCGTTGCAAATCTCGAACATAGTCATACACTTGTTGTCCCCGTTTGTGCGAAAGCCCAACGGCTACTCCTGGAAAGAAGGTATACTCCGGCCTTCGGATTAAACGGGTGAGCAGAATCTGACCAGGTTGATATTCTTTCACGAGCTCTTCACTCGTCACGCCATATTCAATGCCATCCCCAAGGGATTTCAGTCTGACTTCATTGGGTGATCCTGTTGTCCCGAGAGCTGAAATTTCTAATATATCCATAAAGGAGTGACGGATTGGATCGAGCCATACCCGTTCTTCTTCGGGTACATGTTGCATGATCTCGTCACGAGCCTGTTCGACCAATAAGAGGTGGCCGTCGTTGGGCACATAGTCGCTATAGAGGTAGAGCTTGGCCAAATCAGTTTCTGCTGGTAAGGGGTTCAAGGTGGACCCTTGGCCTCTCGCTAGATAGGGACGAAGAAATTGACTGAACGCTAATTCCCGTTGAAACAGGAAGTCGGGTTCTTGGGAAAAAGCCTCTAAGCGAGCTAGGAGGGAGTAGAAAGGGGAAAGGGCGTTGGTTCCCGTTTGTGAATGATTTTCAGGAGACGTCATGGAGTAGCTTGCTCATGGGTTCACGATGCTTCTTGTGTGGCTTTTCCGTGCCGATGGGGATGGTCAGGGTTATACTTTCCGGCATGCACCGTGACAATGGGGACGCTGGCTTTTCGCAAAAGTCCAGAGGCTACACTACCCATCAACAGGCGTGGCAATCCGGTTCGTCCATGGGTTCCCATAACCAGAAGGTTGGCATTATTGTCTTGAATAGTTTTCAGAATTGCCTCTTGTACGGGCGGCACTTTCTGGACACATGCGGCGGTAATTCCTTTGTCTTCAAATAGAGCGCATAATTCCTTCATGTGTTTGTCAGCCTGTATCCGTTTTTCTTTTTGGGTTTCAAGATAGGTCAGATTGAAATCCAAACTGTACGAGGGTAATTCCTCAACGTGAACGAGTGTAATATGCACATCGAATTCTTTCGCAATTTGGAAGGCATATTCCACCGCATCTTGTGAGCAATCGGAAAAATCAACCGCGACGACCACATGACGTGGCGAACATCCATCTGGTGGTGCTTGGGTGCGGAGATTGTGAGTTTCCGTGTCCGTGGGATAGGAGATCGCAGGGTCTTGGGGAGATGAGTTTCTGACTGTGAGTACGGGACACGGAGCTTTAGCCACCACCCGTTCCGCCGTGCTCCCCAATAAGAATCGATCTATTGCACTCCACCCATGAGTTCCCAACACGATCAAGTCCGCCCCGATCTCATTGGCCACTTCACAGATGCTGGTATGGGGTATTCCAGACAATTCATGGCTTACACAGGGCCCATGGGCCTCTTGTATGTACTTGGTGAGGGTCTCAAGCTTGGGATGAATAATTTTTCGTTGTTCATCTAAATACATTTGAAGAACAGCTCCTTCCATATCCAGGTGATGATGGATTGGAAGGACGGAAATACAATCGACTTGGGCTTCACAAACTTTTCCCCAATGGAGAGCATGGCCCAGTGCCTCCTCGGAACAAGGGGAGAAGTCAGTGGCAAAGAGAATTTGATTGATGAGGGATCGCATGAAAGTATTTCCCCGTTTCAAGTGGTGGTTGTCTCTGGATTAAACTGCCCCAGCTGACATTAATAAAATTTCACCCTCCATGCCTTTATGGATCGAGCATTTGAATTGATAGTGTCCGGGACGATCAATCGTGAACCGTATGGAGACCTCCCCACCTGGCTCGATATACACGCCGCCAATTCCATTCCCATAGGAAATCGAGGTGGGGGTTTCAATTCGTGTATGGCTTCCCTCAAATACGAGTGATCCAAAATCATGTCGAACGTCATCACTGTTCTGGAGGTGAATGACGGTGGGAACGTGTAGTTGCAACGGCATTTGAGTCGTTTCAAATGTATAGTTTCGAATATTGATGATGATTTGCTGCTCGGGTTGTGCGAGGGCTTGTGGAAGGGTGCCAAGCACTAAAATCCCAAGGAGGAAGCCTGTGAGCCAGTGACGTGTGGAATAACGCTTACTTCTTAACAACATGGTTCGTGCCCCCCTTATTGGTGGTGTGGTCCGTTACGGTGCGGTCTCATCCCCATCCCACCGCGTCGTCCTTTTCCTCGTGGGCCCACCGGCCCATGCGAGAAGGCTTGCTCGTAGCGAATGATGGTCCAAATCTCTTTGTCAGTGAGTAATCCTCCGAACGGGATCATTGCCGTTCCGGAGCTCCCGTGTTTGATGACCCAAAAAATTTCACCTTCTGTCCGATGTCGCCAAAATCCCGTGTGTTGAAAATTTCTCGGAGAGGGGTCTAAATCTTTTGCGCCGGGTCCCCTCCCGTTTCCTCGTGCTCCATGACAATTTATGCAGGTACCTTTTCCTTCATACAGCGTTTTCCCGCGTTCCACTATTTCGGAAGAAAACTCTAGTGGGTTGGTTAAGGCTCGAGCTTTTTCGATCTGGTCAAGAGGAACCCTCGGGGCCATGTGATGCGGCCCTTCAGTGAAGGCCATGGAGGGAAGTCCCAAGACAACCGCCATGAGGAAAAAGAATTTTTTGAATATCATAACAAGAGTTCCCTTGCAAAGATGGCCCCCTTTTCTGGAAAGGGGGCCATCCTGGGTCTTCCTATCCTACCTTCACCTCAACGTGTTTTGGTTTGACGCGTTCAGTTTTGGGCAACAGCACTTTGAGCATCCCGTCCTTAAATTCAGCCGAGACCTTTTCACCATCCGAATCTTCGGGGAGCGTAAAGCTTCTGGCAAAACTTCCATAGGATCGTTCAATCCGGTGAAACTTTTTGTCTTTTTCTTCTTTCTCATAATGTCGATGGCCTGAGACAGTTAAGACATCATCTTGCACTCCCACTTTAATATCTTCTTTCTTTACACCGGGGATTTCGGCTTTGATGACATAATTTTGATCATCTTCGACGATGTCCACTAACGGAGCCCATTCCGCCACGGTCAACGCTTCCCGTTTATCCCCTTCTTTTTTAATCGGGGCTCTGCCAAACATGGTAG
>JAJDBO010000208.1 GCA_029261305.1 Nitrospirales bacterium | reverse complement strand
CACTAATCATGTGGATTACACCAATTTCTTCAGGGCGTTGGGGAACTTTACACAAAATGTCCCTGAAGCCAATGCAGAGATTCGAGATCAATTCTTAGATCGTGAAGGGTTTGACTGGTGGGCCGAGCGGTATCAAGCCAGACTAAAGGCTGAACGTAGTGTCGATGCGGATCGAAAGATTCGCATGGACCGATGCAATCCCAAATATATATTACGAAACTATCTTGTCCAGGTGGCTATTCAACGCGCTACTGAGCAACATGACTATTCCGAAATTGATCGTCTTCTGGAGCTGCTTCGCCATCCCTTCGATGACCAACCTGAGATGAATGACTATGCCGCTCCGCCACCTGATTGGGGGAAGCATATTGTTGTCAGCTGTTCGTCGTAGGTCCGGGTTTCGCCCCGGCGGACGAGGTCCTTTTGTTTCGGCCAAAGGACCCAAAACCATTTTCGCCCGATGTGGTCCTTCGGATACCCTGCGATGCTCGCCCAATCCAGCGGCTGCGCAACTCGCTCTGCTCAAACAGGCGCAGCCTAACTTCTGGATTGGTCTGCGCTTCTCGGCCAAATCGAAGGCTGAAACCTAACTCCAAATGAAAATGTCCTCAAAGCTAATGTTGTTTATTTCTTCCTTTATGATAGGGGGCATACTTTTATCCATTGTCCTTCTCTCTAATAGCAAAGAGTCTGAATGGTTGGGATGTATTATTATTTGGCAGTTAGCTTTTGGCATTGCTTCAATTTTTGTTTTTAAATGCCCGTATTGCAGAAAGTTGGCTATCAGAACCAAGCATGGGCATACGTGCCTTGGGTGGGAAATGAATGCAAGTTTTGTGGCAAAGAATACTGAACGAAAATTAACTAGGTGTGAGGAGGCTACTTGAACAATGGGATATTAAAATTATAACCGAGGGAAAGCATGTAGAGATCCACCCCGCGTTTTCCTTCGCCATAAATGCCGGCATCAGACATATGATGGAACCGTGCCCCAAAGATCAGGTCCCACCCAATATCCACCGTTAGGCCGAGGTGGCCAATAAATTGAAGGGCTCCCCCTATGTCTTGGACTCCATAAGTGTGGTCGCTCAATAGTGCCCACCCCCCACCAATATCAATCCCAACTCTCCAGCTGGGTTTTCTTAGTGCCAGGCCAGGTCCGAAGGTCGTGATAAAGCCTGTACTTCCTCCACCCGTCATGACACCTGCCGATCCATTGGCAAGAAAGCGAACTTCCCAGCCAGACTCCAACGATGAAGGACATCCTTCATCACCGGATGCCCCACAGTACAGATAGGGTAATTTCCAACCCCAGGGGAGATCAATGACCACCACGATATCATATTGATTGAAATGCTCAAACTCGTTTTTGGCATTGTCGAAATCAAATTCCAAGATATTGATATCAGGAATATCAAAGGCTCCTCGAACACTGACAGACCGCAGACTGAGGCCGTCGGCAAAACTAGGAATTGTGGGAAAAATCGTGAGCCCACACGTGAGGAAAATCAGAGCAACCTTCAGGCCAATTCCCTTTGTTACATTTCGAGAAACGGGCCACAGAGGTATAGTGATATTTCGAAAAAGCGTATGAAGCATGTTTTTTAGGGAGTATGTTAGGAAAGTGATACGGTAGTTGCCAATGGTAAAAAGTCGAATCTCCAAATTCCAGAGACGAGATGGCCATTCGTGGATCTGCGTCCGGGTCTGGAAAGCCACGGGAATATTGAGTAACCAGGCTAGTTAAACGTACTCCCTTTCGTATGTCAACTCATTGAGTATGGTTCGATTAAATACGAAATGGCGTAGGTGCCTCAGTTGCAAGAAATTGTTATTCTGGGCTCCTACTGCATCGTGAAAGAGTCCAAATGATTCGAGGCATCCTTCTTATACTTATCATCCTAGGAATTCTCATTGGCCCGCAATTGTGGACCAAATATGTCTTCAAGAAATATCGAGGACATCGTGAGGAATATGACGGGACTGGCGGCGAACTCGCGCGGCATTTGCTAGATCGATTTGAAATGGCAAATGTCCAAGTGGAGACCACCGAACTTGGCGATCATTATGATCCCCAGGCCAAAGTAGTTCGTCTCACAGCAGACAACTATAACGGGAAAACGCTCACGGCTGTTACGGTCGCCGCCCATGAAGTGGGGCATGCGATTCAAGACAAAACGCTCTATAAACCATTACATGAGCGCACAAAACTCATTCGTGTTGCGCAGGGAGCACAAAAGATTGGGTCGTTTGTGATGATGGGTATCCCGATTATGGCAGGGCTCACTCGTTCCCCCGCTGGAGGGTTGATCGTGTTTCTGGCGGGACTTTCTGTTATGTCGATTGGGGCGTTGGTACATTTGGTGACGTTGCCGGTGGAATGGGATGCGAGTTTTCGTCGAGCGCTGCCGGTGTTAGAGGCAGGGCATTATATTTCTCCGAAGGATATGGTGGGGGCGAGGGAAATTTTAACGGCGGCGGCCTTGACCTATGTCGCGGGATCACTGATGGGGCTGTTAAATATTTGGAGTTGGCTCAGGTTTATGAGGCGATGAGTTATTATAGGCGGGGTTTCGTCCCCGCGTGACGAGGCCCTTTTGTTTCGGCAAAAGGACCCA
>JAJDBO010000207.1 GCA_029261305.1 Nitrospirales bacterium | reverse complement strand
TGGAAAGATAAGAAGCCGTTGTTTGCGGGAAAAGAATATGCCGGTGTGTCCAAGATGTGTTTGCATTATATCGGAGGTATTCTGAAGCATGGTCCGGCCTTAGCCGCCTTTACCAATCCAACCACCAATTCGTATAAACGGTTGACTCCTGGATTTGAGGCTCCCGTGTTGTTGGCGTATTCCAGTCGGAATCGGTCGGCAGGAATTCGTATTCCCATGTATTCCCCCAGTCCCAAAGCCAAGCGGATTGAGGTGCGGTTCCCTGATCCCACGGCGAATTTTTATTTGGCCTTCAGTGCCATGCTCATGGCTGGGCTTGATGGAATTCAAAATAAAATCGATCCAGGCGAAGCCATGGATAAAAACCTCTATGATTTGGAGCCAGAAGAAGCTGGGAATATTCCCACTCTTCCTTCAAGTCTGGAAGAAGCCTTAGATAATCTGTCCAATGATTATCAGTTTTTGTTAAAAGGCGGAGTGTTTAGTGAAGACCTTGTGGAAGCATGGATCAATTATAAGCGGGACAATGAAGTCGATCCTGTACGGGTCCGACCTCATCCGCACGAATTCTTTATGTATTATGACATCTAAACCTGTCTAGGCTATACAGGTTTTGTTAGTGTCGGGTTCAATAGAATAGGCTCGTTTCCCGATGGGGGAGACGGGCCTGTTTGGTTTAAAAAAAAACTTTTATTGTTTCCAGAAAAGTTTTTTGAACAGTTTATGGGTACGATTCATTCGTTTTTGAATATCTTTTTCAAATGACTTCGCCCCCTCTTTCCACACTTCAGTGATGTACCCAAGTCTTCTTGCCAAATAGATCATAGCTTCTGATCCTGATTTCGGGAGAACCAAATCTTTTGCGTTACCTCGGACAATACGAAGGCCATCAATGACCCGTCGCATAAACACATAGTCATTCGATAAGGTGGTCGCATCGGCTTTGGAGAGATGGCTGGTTGTGTGGAGAGCTTCAAGGGCCTCCAGTGTATTGGTCGTGCGCAATGTCGGTTCATGGTGTCCATGCATGAGTTGGAGGTATTGCGCGGTATACTCAATATCAATTAAACCTCCAGGACTATATTTGACATGGATGAGCCCAGGAGGTGCCAGCTCTCGCATTTGCCGGTGACGGAGGTGCAGGGCTGTATCGAGTGGCCAAGATATCCCACTGTATACAAACTCGTTTCTGTGATGTTCAACCTGTTGGGCAAGAATTGGGTCTCCAGCCACAGGACGTAACTTGATCCATGCTTGTCGCTCAAAGGGTGCCGCTCCGCCCTGGACATTGTAGTACTGTTGAATCTCTTCCAGGGAATTTGCCAAAAGGCCTTTTTCTCCATGCGGTCGAAGTCTTGTATCAATCTGAAAGATCCCCTCTTGCTTGGCTTCGATCCAGTGCAAGAATTCCTGGACGAGTCGTTCGTAGTATTCCCCAATGAGGGGTCGTTGGGTTGATGGGGTGTTGGGGGCGACTTGATAAATGAACACAATCTCGATATCCGAGGCATAGCCCAATTCATGCCCTCCGAGTTTTCCTAACCCACAAATGGTCAATGGCAGGGACTGGCCTTTCTTTGTTTGCGGTGGTTTTCGAGATTGATTGATCACTGATTGGGCTTCCAATAATGCTTGATCCAGAATGACTTCGGCCAAGATGGTCAGAGCTTTCGAGAATTCTGGAAGTGGGGTTCCTTGAAGAATATGATTCATGTCGATGCGGAAGAGTTCTTCATCCTTGAATTGGTTGAAAAGGGTTTTGCGGGTTTCGGGCTTTTTCGTTTTTCCCAGTTTTTTTCGTAAGGATTGCGCCAGTTGCTCTTTTGATAGGTGAGCGGTGCGTTTATGAGAATCTTCAATAATAGGGAGCAAGTTTGTATGTTGGCGCCTGAGGAAATCTTCCCAGAGAAAATCGCTTGTTCCGAACAATTGTGCGAGATTCGCTAATGAATCTTTTTTGGTTAACCAATTGATCTTTCTCTGAGTAGGGCGATCCTCCAGAAGTTGATCAAGGAATTTGTCAAAATGATTGAGTGCTTTGCTCGGATCCGGTGCCCAGGTTAAAAAGTGAGTAAATTCCTTGAGTAAGGCCGCAGCCACCCTCAATTCTTGTTGTTCCTCGGCGGTCACGAATTTTTGTCCTTGTCGGCCTCTGACAAAAAAACGATTTCTCACTCGTGTCCCATCGACTTCTATGGTGGCCTTGGATAGATAGATTCCCCTCATGGTCAGTGCATTGGCAAAGGCATATAGGAAAGCAGGTGAGTCGGTGGCCCGTATGTCCATCACCGTTTCTCGTGAGGACAGGATATTATTGAATTGAATCTCTACCGGATGGACCAAATTGGAAAACGTGGATTTTCTTTTTCCCAACGTTTCGACTAACTTTCGATTGACCCTGGCACGAACTTCCTGAGCCTGATGAGTATCTAACAATTCAATCATCTCGGTGAGTTCTTGGGCGAATCCTTTTTGGTGCTGAGCATTAAAGGCACGGCCTGGGAGGATTTGCAGCCGAAAGACATCCACCACTTTTTTCCTGGATAACCCTGGATGCTGTGTGGGGCGACGCCCCGGCCATTTGGGAGCTCCCTGATGACCGAATGCGCGTTGGGAACGAGGCGCTGAAGGTGTTGTGTCGTCCTGATAGGTAAAAATAAATGCCTCACGAATATCCAAACCATAGGCGGATAATAACCCGCAAATCGTGGCAAATTCGGCAAAATAGTCATAGGCCACGAGTGTAAGCTGAAATTCAGATTTGCGTGTTGCTGGTTGTAATTTGAGAGCACAAGGGTGTTCAGGGCTTAAGGTCTTGGCCAGTTGGAGATGTTTGGCGACTGTGGTAGTTGGAAATTGTGAGAAATAATCTGGGTCCATGCGATCGAGAAAATCCTTAAGGATTTCTGCCTCAATGTTCGGTAAGGCCTTCTGGAGGGTTGGAAGAGTTGGTGCGTGTCGCATAGAGAGGGAGTATACCATCTTCGGCGTTGTCAGGTCATGATCAGCCTTCTATAATCGAATATTCATTCGACAATACTGCCGTTATGCCATCATCAATACCCATACAATCAGCCTCGGGGCTTGACCCAACGCCTCTTCTTCTTTCACCGTCCTTGTCTCGTGCAGATGTCGCACGACTCCTAACCCCCTATGGATTCAGAGATTGGGAGAAGGCGGATGCCAATTTGCAATTGATGGCTGGGGATCCCAGAAGTCGAAAATTACTCGCTGGGATTCTTCAGGCTATTTTAAGCGCTGCATCTCAGACCGCTGATCCAGACCATGTATTGAATGAATGGGAACGGTTTCTTGAGGCTGGGAATGCACGTGTTCAGGTGTTTAGTTTTTTGTCTCACACTCCTCATATCTTGCAATTGGTCTGTGTCCTATTTGGAAACAGTCCAGCCATGGCTGAAACGTTAATTCGCGATCCCATGTTGCTATACTGGTTAGAGGACGAACGTATTCTCAAGTCGCGTCCCACCAAAAAGCGACTTCATATTCTTTTAGACGAAACCATTACGATCAGTAAATCCTATGAGCGTAAGTTAGCGGCCCTACGACGATTTCATCGTCGAGAAATGCTTCGTATCGGGGCTCGAGACTTGTTTCGAGTTGCAACAGTTCAAGAAACCTACCAATCCCTTTCTCAGCTTGCGGAGGCAGTTATTCACGCGGCGCTTCAAATCGTGAATGACCATCTGAAGGTTCAGCATGGAATTCCTTATCATAAAAATTCACAGGGGAAATTCCAACAAACCGGATTTGTCATCCTGGGTATGGGGAAACTTGGCGGGAAAGAACTCAACTACAGTTCCGATGTTGATCTGGTCTATATTTATGATTCTAGTCATGGCCACACCAAGGGAGGGAAAGGGAACAATAGTCTTTCCAATGAAGCCTATTTCCAAAATGTTTCCAGGATGCTACTTCAGGTGTTGTCTGTCTCAACAGCAGAGGGTGCGCTATTTCGGGTGGATTTACGATTGCGACCTGAGGGGGCGGTTGGTCCGCTCGCCTGGTCTGTTGATGAAGCCGTTAAGTATTATCAGACCCGTGGACGCGCGTGGGAACGATTGGCGTTTCTCAAGGCCAGGCCCATTGCTGGTGATTTGAAAGTTGGGAACGCTTTCCTCAGAAAAATTCGGCCATTCGTAATTGGGCAAGAAGAACAATCAGCCCAAAAGATTGTGGACGCCGTTCGTTCGTTAAGAACTCAAATTCATCAAAAAGTCACCCGAAAAGGTGAAGGGGACCGAAACGTGAAACTTAGCCCAGGGGGGATTCGAGACATTGAATTTATTGTTCAAACCCTCCAATTGATTCATGTGAGTTTAGAACCTCAATTATTTGAGCCCAATACACTCAAAAGTCTTCGGCTTTTAGTCGAACTACAACATATATTATCGGAGCAAGGCGCACAGCTCAAGACATATTACCTGTATTTGCGAGATGTTGAACATAAACTCCAAATGGTGCATGAACTTCAAACTCATACCTTGCCAGTTCATGAAGAGGAAATCCTGAAATGTGCGATACGAATGGGATATGCTCCAGAAACACTCAGGGGAGATCCTAGCTCATTTCTTGCCAAGTACGGGTCGGTACGGAGTCACGTTCAAGAATTATTAAAAACCCTTCTTTTTTAACCTGCCAGAATGTCCTTTGTGTACCCGATCGGGGTAAATCCTGAATGTGTTCAGGGTCAAGGAAATATCATAAAATCTCTGAGAATGTGTGGGAACGGGTGTGAAGGTGTTAAGAGCTGCTCAGAATCGTCCGAAATCGCAATAGGCTGTTAGAAGGATGATAAACTCAATGATATCGCACCGCTTATGATTACTCTGATCAGTATTGCTATTACTTTGGCCGTAGGGGTTGGCCTCGGCGTGGTTTATGCGAAACGCTGGCTATTTCCTTCCCTGTTAAAAAAATATGAATCGACTTTACTGGAGGAATCTCAGCGTAAAACAGATGATATCACCCACACGATGTCGAGTCTGATTCCTGAGGTCGTTCAAGCGGTAAATATCATTGCACAGGAAATGGAATCAGGAGTGCATGGGCTTATGGATAGGCTAGAACTTCTTTCTGATCAGGCCTACCAAGATATGGGGAAAACCCAAGTGGCCAATACCATTGAATTGGAAAATGAGGAGGAGTGTTTGGAAGGTGGGTTGACGTCCTACGATCAAGCTTTAGACTGTTTTGTCAAAGAGGTTGATCATTCCAGTCGTGTGGCTCTCCAAATAGGATCAGTCGTGAAGCAGGTGGAATCAAGTACACAAGCGATCGCTCCAATCCTTGAAGAAATTGAATTTCTTTCTGATCAAACTCGACTCCTTGCCCTGAATGCCGCGATCGAGGCGGCCAGAGCTGGAGAACAGGGTCGAGGTTTTGCAGTGGTTGCAGATGAAGTGAGCAAATTGGCTAGTCGATCAGGGTTGGCTGCTACAAATATTAAAACGTTGGTTGATGGTGCGGTCGCCAGTGTCGGGAAAGCCATAGAAGAACTCGAAAACCTAGGGTCAATGGATATGAGTGGGGTGTACGAGGCCAAGGGAAAAATCGCGGCGTTAAACACTGCAGTGGCTGAGAAGAATCAAGAAATGTCGAACTTAGTGACGGTGATGAATTCACGAGCGGAAACGTTGGCCAATGATATTACGCAGGTGTTGATGACCATGCAGTTTCAGGACTTAACAAAACAAAAAGTGAAAAAACTCCTTGCCCGCTTAGAATCTTTCCAGGTAATTCTTTCCTGAACGAAAATTTATTAATGGCCATTCATCGGGCAATGTTTCTCGCCAATGGGTTATCGTTCTGCTCATCCTACTTAACCCCCTTTCTTACTTCTACAAATATGATGCACTTTATGCATTCACACATGCTTGTCTCTCACAATACAAAAGAAAGAAATATTTTATTTCACGTCTTGATCCTGGATTCAGGGTGGTTATCTTCTGGGTAAGATGAAAATTTGTGAGATTAGATAGGAGTCACTGACTATGGATATGAATCGAATGACGTTAAAAGTCCAAGAAGCTCTACAAGCGGCTTCGTCCATTGCCATGA
>JAJDBO010000206.1 GCA_029261305.1 Nitrospirales bacterium | reverse complement strand
GAAGCTATTGCATTGTACGGCTTGGTCATCGCCTTTATTATCATGGGGCTGAGAAAGTAGGACTCGGATACTATGCCGCAATTTGATTCTCATTTTTTCTCATCCCTGATTTTTTGGGAGCTGATTTCGTTTGGGATTCTTCTTTGGGTCTTGTCGAAATTTGCCCTCCCTCCAATTTTGGAAGCGCTTGAAACTCGTGAGCGAAAAATTCGGGACAGCATTGATCAGGCAGAGCAAAGTCGAACTTCCGCCGAGCAACGGTTACAGGAATACGAAGCCAAGTTGCGAGGGGCAGCTCAGGAGGCTGAAGCTATGTTGACGGAGGCACGAACTAAATCCCAGCGTATGCTTGAAGAAAATGAGCAGCGCCTTCGTGCAGAGTCAGAACGGATTAAAGCTGAGACCACCCAAGAAATTGATCGCGAGCGAAGAAAAGCCCTTCAGGATATTCGGGGAGAAGCTGCAGACCTAGCCCTGTTGGTTGCTGAAAAAGTATTGACGCGAAGCTTGTCGGATGACGACAATCGGCGATTTGCTCAAGAGGCTTTACAGTCTGTGTCGGCAGATCACTCAGCTTCTGGTCAGGCTTGATTTAAACCACACCCGTTCTAGGTTGTGTGATGCCGCCTCTATTGGTGTTTGGGAACAATAATGGGTGAGTTCTCTGCATGAATACTGGCGGCAGAAGTGTGATGTCAGGAACGTGTTGAATCTGTGTTTTTAGTTTCCCCCGCCGATTTGATACCCGTCCAAATCTAATGTGACCCAGCGAAAGCCAAGGCCTTTAAGGCTTTGGGTAATTCGTTGCCGTCGAGCTGAATCAAAGAAGCGTTCGATCTCTTCTCGGCCGACTTCCAATCGTGCAATTCCTTCATGATCACGAACTCGCACTTGGCGGAATCCTTCCTGCTTGAGAATTGCTTCGGCTTTTTCTACTCGTCGTAAGTTCAATTCGGTAATCACCAGTCCCCGGGGAATGCGAGATGACAAACAAGCGGCCGCAGGCTTATTCCAGTTTGATAGCCTGAGGTGTTGCGCCAGACTTCGAACATCAGATTTGGTGAATCCGGCTTCGACCAGAGGGCTGCGAACGCCATGATCACGTGCGGCTTGAATCCCTGGTCGGTCATCGCCGAGATCATCAATATTTGTACCATCAACTACCGTATCGATTCCTGTTTCTTCTTTAATGGAGTCGAAAAGCCGGTAGAGGTCTGTTTTGCAATGATAGCATCGAGAGGCATCGTTGCGAACAAAACTATCTATTTCAAGTTGATTGGTGTTGGCAGTAATGAGTTTGGCCCCAATTTCATGACTGATTTTTTGAACGTCATCAAGTTCCTCTTGTGGGAAGGTTGGAGACAGGGCCACGACCGCGATAGCCTGGTGCCCTAAGGTATCAAATGCGATTTTGAGGACGAGTGTGCTATCAATGCCTCCGGAGAAAGCGACGAGGACCGCCCCAATTTCTTGGAAAATGGATTCAAGCTTTCCCATTTTAAATTGGAGGTCAGGTGTTAATGTTGGAAGTGTGAGTGCCTTCATATCTCTCCTTGTCGGATTTTTCGAATGGTAACTTCATGTGGGTATATTACCAAGTTGGCCACATGCTCCCAAGATATCCCTCCCGCGACTTTTTCTCAGAAACACATCATACCGCCCTTGTCTTAAGATAGCCTGAAAATTCTCAATGGCAGCATCGGACGGACGGCGAAATGGGCTGCCTGGATATTCATTAAATGGGATGAGGTTGATTTTGCACCGAATACCCTGAAGTAGGTGAATAAGTCGTTTGGCATCTTCAGGAGAATCATTTTCTCCGCTTAAGAGCACATATTCAAAGGTCAGTCGCCGATTGGGGTCCAAGGGATATGTTCGGCAAGCCTCTAGGAGTTCTGGCAATGGGTGCAGTTTGTTCATCATAGGCATCAGATGATCCCGCTGGGCGTTCGTAGAAGCATTGAGGGAGACCGCGAGATTGATCCCTAATCCTGCGACAGCTTTTAATCGAGGTGCAAACCCCGCAGTGGAGATGGTAATTCGTCGGGCAGGGATGCCCAAGCCCCATTGGGTATTCGTGAGCCGCGAGACCGCCTCGGTCACTGCATCGACATTGGCAAGCGGTTCTCCCATGCCCATAAACACCAGCGATGTAATTCGTTCCCCTTCTCCTAATAAGTCTTGAGCCGTCAGTACCTGCTCCACAATTTCATGTGCCTTGAGATTTCGTTTCAATCCCATTTGACCAGTCAAGCAAAAGCTGCAATCCACGGTACACCCGACTTGTGTGGAGATACACAATGTCAATCTTGGGTCATCGGGGATGAGTACACTTTCAATTTCCAGACCATTTTCCAGGGAAAACAAGAGCTTGCGCGTTCCATCTTGTGAACTGACGACTGTCGGAGTCTTAGCTCGTTGGATAATTGAAAGGGATTGTAGGCGTTCTCGATCATTTTTCGAGAGGTTGCTCATTATGGATATTTTTTTTGCTCGATGTTGGTACAGCCATTGGAGAATTTGTTTCGCTCTGAAAGCCGGCCATCCTAATTGAGCAACTAGCTTTGATATTTCATGAGATGTGAGGGCTAGCAAGTTTTGGTGAGAATCGTGAACGATTGGTAGTGTTTGAGGCGCGGACATAGGATCGAACTTACTATAACCAAGTGTTTTTCAACAAGAAATCGTTGAATATTCGATGCTCCTTCATAATGGTCAAAAGTATGCTAAATATCCTTCCTTATATATATGCCGTATATATATGCCGTTCGCAAAGAAATATTGGTGAACTTTACCGCTTCTAAGTATTGTGGTATTCGGATACTCACTACTAAATATTGGCTTGAATATTTGCATGAGTGAAAGGCATATATGAAATAAATGTAAACCTAATAAGTTAAAAAATTTACATTTTAATGTCTACTTATTCGATGACTTTTTTCGTCATTAAAAAATTATGAATTTTTTTTAAGATTTGCTTCAAAACTTTTTATTGACACAAAGTATTTTGGATGATAAAAGCAAGCAAGAATTATTTAAAGCATGCTTATGGATACTCAAAAAGACGAAATGAAGGATATTGTTGTTGGCCTAGAGCAACGAATCACTGCGTATGAAACGAAGTTCAAGGATCTGAAAAAAAAGAGGGAGCGACTCAATGAAGAAATTGCGACCATTGAGAAATATTTGGAGCTGGCAAAAACCCTTTACCGTGTTGAAGCCGATAAAGCGAAATTGGCCAGCCTCTCGAGTCAGATCCTTACAGACGAAATGGGCAACCCGCCGGTACCGGTAACGGATGTTACGGATCAATCACGGGAGATTCTTCTTGGTCGAAGTAAATACGTGGGCATGAGTGTATCGGACGCTGCTTACAAAATTTTACGTGGTACCAAACGGCCCATGCATGCGAAAGAATTGTATCAGGCTCTATTGGACGGGGGAATGCAGATACGTGGCAAAACACCTGTCACATCAGTATCGACATCTTTAAAACGCGATCCTCGTTTTCGAAAAGTTGCTCCAAATACCTTTGAGGGCTTGGATGAATCGGAGCGTTCTCTTACACAAGCCGTGTAAGGAAAGTCGGGAGGGACTACGTATCACTCACAGGGAGGCGAGTGAATTGTTCCCAATGGTAAAGAACCAGCCAAGTCAAAGTTTTCCTAAGAATTTTTTACGTTCTGGATTATTGATGCATTTGAACCTAACGTAAAAGAGTGAGATCCAGGGTCAGAAATTTTTTCACATCATTACAAGAAGGGGGGTGAGCGAATTGGCGACAGCAAAGAAGAAAGCACCGGCTAAGAAAAAGGCGACAGCAAAGAAGAAAGCGCCAGCCAAGAAAAAAGCACCAGCTAAGAAAAAGGCGACAGCTAAGAAAAAAGCGCCAGCTAAGAAAAAAGCGCCAGCTAAGAAAAAGGCGACAGCTAAGAAAAAAGCGCCAGCTAAGAAAAAAGCTGCGGCTAAGAAGAAAGCACCAGCCAAGAAAAAGTAGTAACCTACCTTTCACACTCTCATCGCTGGGAGTAGAGAACAATCTACTCCCAGCCATCTCCCTCTTCACCATAGACATTCCTGCACAGCAATCATGTTTGAGTCTTCACCATTGCCAAATTCAATCAGTAAGGCGTTTTGCTAAATCATCAAATTTTATTTCACAAATAGCATGTCTCCTTTCCCGAGGGAGTCTGATAATAGTTTCATGCGCAAGACCCATATATACTAGAGGTCAGACGGCTCGTATCGTCGAGAGGGAAGGATTAACAATGTTTGTCTTGGAACAGCTCCGCCATTCCCAGTTTTTGTCGCTACTTCGGCGGAGCAGGCTTGGTTCGAGGAGCCTACATTGAGTATGTGAGCAAGGGAAAAGGGTGCTCGTGTTTGTGCGATGTCAAAGAACACTGCTGACCGAAATTTTCAATATTCTTTGTTGAAATAGGAAGTGGTAAATAATCTATGAGAATGCCTCCCATTCGAATTTGCTGCCAGGACAAGGAAAATGAATTTTAAAAGACGAATCCCAGATAGAAAACGAATGAAAGAGTGATGAAAATAAATGTGATACCTCAGCAGAACTCAAGCATTTTCCATCGTAGACAAAAGAAAAAGATTGAACGAATTATATTATTGAGTGACATGAAAAATTACTTCTGATTTACGGCGTCAGGTAAAAATGTAAATTTTATTCGGATCTTGAAGTACGGATGGAGCAAGAAAATTTTCTCTAAATAAATTTTTATTTGGCAAAACGGCTTTTTATTTTTTTTGCGATGAAGAAAAAAACATTGAAAAAACTTTTTTAAAAGAGTAAGTAACAACCATCCATTGTGGTACATACTCATGAAATCATGAGTGAACATGCAGACCACGTTGTGTCGGAAAGAGATCTGAAAGGAGGTGAGACTGTTGCCGACAGCAAAAAAGAAAGCACCGGCCAAGAAGGCCGCAAAGAAAAAAGCACCAGCCAAGAAGAAAGCTCCAGCTAAGAAAAAAGCTCCAGCTAAGAAAAAGGCGACTGCTAAGAAAAAGGCACCTGCCAAGAAGAAAGCTACTGCTAAAAAGAAAGCACCAGCCAAGAAAAAAGCAGCGTCCAGAAAGAAGTAATAACGGCGCACCTGCCTTAAACACGCGGTGGAAGAGGGGCTACCCTCTTCCACCGTTGTTTTTCGCTCATGTATCTTAATTTATTCATTGGGGCCATTCCTTTGGTCCCAGAGCCCAAAAAATGCAAGTTGTTCATTCACTCGCGAAGCGTCCTGCCGTGATTGCTTCAGTTCCTCATCTAAATTATGAGGAGTCTCGAAGAATACAATATGATTTTCGCGACGTACGGATTGCGGGTAAGGGAAATGATACGGTGATCCTTGTGGAACATGACTCAGTGATCACGCTCGGTCGCACGACAAAAGACGTGCATTGGGATGGCCAGGTCGAGGATCTCAGGAATCGAGGAATTCAGGTCATTGAAGTCGAGCGTGGTGGATCGGCGACTTATCACGGACTAGGACAGATAGTAGGATATCCAATTTTGTGTCTACGAAATTATTGCACTGGCCCAAAAATTTACATGCGTATGTTGGAGGAAGTGCTCATTCGTGTGTTGGCGGAATGGGGGATTGAAGGGTTGCGTGTCGAAAAGTTTGTGGGTGTGTGGGTGAGTGATCCAAACAATCCAGATGTGCCATTAGCCAAGATCGCGGCGATGGGTGTGAAGATTTTTCGCGGAGTAACGATGCATGGATTCGCATTAAATGCTTCGGTTGATCTTGAACCGTTTCAATATATTGTGCCGTGTGGCATTGAAGGCTGTAGGGTGACTTCGATGGTTGAGGTGTTGGGTCGCCAGCTGGATCTTGAAAGAGTCCGCGAGCAAATCGCGCATCATTTTGCGGAAGTGTTTGGAATTGAATGGACGGAATGTTTGACAGAGATTCCTCCTCTTTCTTAGGTGTCCCCGCGTTGGGAGCGACTCAGTGACCCGAAGGGCTGCTCACACGCGTATATGGTTTTGGGTCCTTTTGCCGAAACAAAAGGACCTCCGCTGTCGGGTCGAAAACCGCCTCTACATACCCCACCCACCGCTGACATGAATGTTGGTGCCTGTCACGTACCGTGCGTCATCTGAAAGTAAAAAGCGTACGGCTGAGATCGTATCCTTTACTTCACCGACATAGCCTGCTGGAATTTTCTTGCCCATGCCGTCGAGTTCACCGGGTGGAGCACTGCCCGAGTCAATGAATCCTGGAGAGATCGCATTGACGGTAATGCCATCGGGCGCAAGCATTTTGGCGAGAGTACGAGTGAGGATCAGTAGGCCAGCTTTCGCGATGTAATGTGCGGTGACCATCGGCTGGGCTTCCATCTTGTCAGCATTGGCCATGCCAAAGGAAATAATACGACCAAATTTTCGAGCTTTCATTCCTGGAGCCACCGCTTGGGCTAAATAGAACACAGGGTGGAGGTTATTAGTGAACATCTCCTCCCAACCTTCTGGGGTCTCCTCGAAAAGATTGATTCGATGATACGGTCCGGCACCATTCACGAGAACGTCAATTTTCCCCCATTGTTTTTCAACCTGCTTGACGAGGTTATGGCAGGCTTTTGAATCTGATACGTCGCAACCTATTGAAAGTACTTGCCCTCCGAGTTTTTGGATAGCGTTTGTCGTTTCTTCAGCAGCCTGGGCACTGGTTCGATAGCAAATGGCTACAGCCCATCCCTGTGCAGCCAGATCGAGTGCAATACCTTTTCCAATGCCGCGTGCGCCGCCGGTGATGAGTGCAACGTTGGGTTCCATCAAGCTTCCTCTTTGAAGGTATATTGGGAATAGATAGCTTCTCGCTCACGTCATTTGAAAAGGCGGAAAGTTAGCCATTCGATCCATGACGTTGAAGTAACGTTTGAAACACATTGGTTGTTCGGGTAGACAATGTCTTTTTTTCGTGTCCCTTCAAGTCGGCCACAAAGGCTTGAAGGTCAGCAAAGGTGTCGATATCGCGTTCGGCCTCAAGTAGTCCAACTGTTCGTCCAAGGGATTGTGCCTTGGCTTGAGTAAGGGAACAAACCTTGTCTGTGGACCATGGAATTTCAGCAAAGAGTTCAGGTGTTGGTTGTTTTATGCCAACGAGGTAATACCCGCCATCATGGGTTGGTCCCAACACGATATCGTGTGTTTGCAAAAGCGACAACGCATTTTTATACGTTGGAGGTGAGAGTGTTGGGATATCGGTGCCAATCACGAAGGCATAGCGGTATCCCTTCCCTAGGGCCTCCGTCAGCGCGTGTTCCATGCGTTGTCCAAGATCGTCCCCGACCTGCTCGCACAAGGTCAAGCCGTAACGAGCAGCGAGGGTTTGGAAAAATGCATGGTCTGACGATGGCGTACATGCCAGAAATCGATCAAGATTCCGAACCCCTCGACTCTGATCGGCCACATCCATGACCATACTGCCATGTAGGCTGGCAGCTTCGTCTGAGGTAAGCGGCGGGCACAAACGTGTTTTGACTTGGCCGGGGATGGGCGCTTTGGCAAAAATAATGAGTGCCCCTTCAGCGGGTCCTGAAGGAGGGCCGTTTCTTTTTTTGTGCCCGGGGTGACGAGATGGTGAAGGTTTACCTAATCGTGGCATAAAATTGGCGTAGTGTGTGAGGGCTGAGCCCTAGCCAGTAAAGAAATCGAAGGGTCCACATGTGCAGGATGGTTTGAAGAGCGCCTCGTTGCTCCCACCGTCGAAAGGACGTTGTCGCTTTGGTACGCAATGAGGCGACTTCTCCAAGGTGTTTTAACCGCTTCGTGAACTCGAGGTCTTCCATCAGCGGAATATCGGCGTATCCGCCCATATGCTCAAAAATTTTGCGTCGAACAAAAATAGCTTGATCGCCGGTGGCAATGCCTGACCAACGGGATCGCAGATTCATCAGACGACTAATCACCCAAGCCCATCCACGATCATGTTCAAACTGGACGTCGAAGCGTCCCCCCACGCATTGATGATTCTCCATGACGCGTTCAATGTCGGTTCGACTATTCAGGGGCAACTGGGTGTCGGCGTGGAGAAATAACAAAATGTCCGATTGCACTCCTTCGGCGCCGGCATTCATTTGTCGTGCACGGCCGCGATCCGCCAGAAGGACATGAGCCTCTTGTTGGGCGAGCCCCGAAAGGTGCCTTTTTGCCACCGATAGGGTTTGATCCTGACTGCCACCATCCACCACAATTATTTCGTTGAATTGGTGTGGTCGAAGGTGCAGCAGTGTTTGGGGTAGGGTACCTTCTTCATTGAAGGTCGGAATAATTATTGCGATCGAGGAGGGCATGTGGTGGTGTGTATAGTGTCTATTGTTTTTCCTGTATTTTTCAGCGAAAAGCGATAAGCAACAAGTAATAGTTCATTTTCCATCGTCCGGTTTTTTGGGTGTTTGAAACATAAAGAAGACTACCATGCCGATAGTCCCCCAATAGATGACGTATTTGTGCCAAAAGAGCACCTCGCCCAGTTGAAGGAATCCAAGGGCGCATACCGTCGAAAAGGCAATGACGAGATATCGTACCGTGGGGATCTTCACAGATGAATGAGCCCAGAGTGCCATGCCGGCAAAATACAAAATCATCGGGAAGATAGTGATTTCCGCGCCGGTACTGGCTGAAAGGAACACTTGAATGAATCCGATGAAGACCATGGCCGAGCCAACCATCTTCATGGCGACGGTCATTTGAAGGGCTTCATGAGCTTCGGTCGTCAGATCGCCTCCAGGAGTCGGAGGGCCAACATGCACGCCAGGAATTTGTCGAGTTGGGGGTTCTTCGGTTGGCATGTCCGGAGTCGTCGGTGTTTCCACCTGATGTTTGGGTTCTTCAGTCATAGTCACCATTTAAAATGTTTGCTCAGCGTCAATCCTTGCTGATGGTAATTGGACCCAATGGTGGAGCCGTAGACTTCATCCGGGGTATCGAGCATTTTTTCGTACAG
>JAJDBO010000205.1 GCA_029261305.1 Nitrospirales bacterium | reverse complement strand
GTTTCAATTAAAATCTTCAATTGGAGGAGGGTCTTGCCCCTCTTGCAAACGTGACAAATAGTTCACAATTTTATTTACCGCACCAGCACTAAGAGTCTTGCCAAAATCTTTTGGCATTTGGTTATCAGGATAATCAGCTACCACATAAGCACTCGGTGCCAGGATTGACTCCGTGATGTATTCACGTGTGGATTTTGCTTTACCCTTATAACCCGCATCCTTAATTCTTTTTGGAGCGTTACTTCCTTCCATGAGCAAGGGACCAACTTTTCCTGTGGCACCCTCAATACCTGGAATTGTGTGACATGCTGGGCAGCCCGCAGCCATAAAGAGATCCGTGATAGGCTCTTCCCCAGTTGCTAACACTCCACCTGCTGCCTTATCACCATCTTCACTAGCTTTTGGACGATCAGCCTCTGGAATAAACTTCTCGTACGATGCATTTATTTCCTCGTATGTTGGAGCGTCTTTACCTTCTCTTACATACATCCAGGTATCAACCGCCGCCATCTCCCCGATTGATAATGAAATCGGTGGCTTATGGATTCTTGGCATTGGACTTTCCGTGTCATTAGAACCTTTTACACCAAAGCCCGGCACCACGAAACAATTCGGACAGGCATGAGATTCAGCAATATATTCCTGTCCGGTTATGGCAGTTCCAGACCCCTCAAAGGCCTCTTTTTGCACGCTATCTCGAGCGGCCGGATCATTCATATGGTACTTTTCGTGTTTTAATCTTTCTTCAGCTCTTGCTGGAATATCCCAAAGGTTTGGAGCCCGCTCACTTAAGAATCCCTGATTAAAGCCATGACAAAGTGGGCATTGGCCTTTTCCGATAGCTCCCTGAACCTTACTTTGCCCAATACCGCCGAATATTATTTTTTCACCTTCATCACCCAACTGCTGGGCTGACATGCTTTGAAAATCAAGCTTTACAACCGGCGGGGGGAAACCACCTTCCACTTGGGGCAACCAATTTCCATATCCAGATAATGCAGCGGCCACAAAAAACATAAATCCGCCAATTTTCATTAGCGCACTAATATTCGTGAAATACACTCCCATGAGAAATGTAAGACTCGTAATTAGCACCAGTGAAACAGGCAACTTTCCATCATTAGTACCAAAGTTATCCTTGTAGTTAACAATGGCAATCAACAACATGACTGAAGCAACGACTCCAATCAAAATATTGAATGACATGTTCTTTTTTACTTCAGGGTCTTTTTCCTTTGCATACCTATACAAGGAAACCCCCACGACCAAGGCTAAAAACGGCCAACCAAATGCGAGTGCATCTGTTAATAATTCAACCACCTTGACACCCTCCATCAATGCTGGCCCCCTCTTTTTTAGAGAGGGCCAACTTTTTTGAATCTACTTTTTCGTTAAAATATCTGTCTCTTCCTCTAACTCAACTTCCACCGGCAGGCTGGGCAGAAGGAATTGCTTGAGCTGGCTCTTTTGCCGCCACAGGCGCCTTCTTCATACCTAAAGTTCCAAGCCAGAAGACAAACATAATTGAAATCCAGAAAAATAACACATTAAACGAAATGACATTGGCTGCGAAACCAATGGTATGGGTATACGCCCAAGGAGAATTGTCTCGCATGATTTCGTTTACGTGCCAGAACAACCTTACGGAAGATCGAATGTATCCCATTAGGCCCATCATCCATGTGAAGGCCGTTGCCAACATAATAAGGGCATATTGGGAACGAGGTGCGATCTTTCCATATTGAATAGGACCAATTTCCTTCGCCCCCTTCAACATCATAAGATTGATCGTAGTTCCTATAAATAGACAGGACAGCGTTCCCGCGACTTGCGGGATCGACAATCCTATTCGGACGTTGGCAGGGATGAAATACCCATAACACGCTACCCAGATATTATTAACGTGCGCCACGACAAAGAATGTTATCAGGAATATATTTCCAAAGCTGGACCAACTCACCGCTGGCATCTTATTTCACCTTTGATACCAAACGAAACTTGCGATTGTCGTCATAATAATCGCATTAATGCCACCGTTTTTAGCCGACATCACACCATAGTTACCCAGCACAGGATGCTGCTGACCGCCCATGGCCTTCAATTCCGCTGGAGTCATCACAATTGTGTGAGGAGTAATAAATACTAAAAGCCCTACGACAAGTATAAACACAAAGTATTTGATATATTTTTGGAACCTATCACCTCCACTCATTCGCCCTAGCGCCTGCCAGAGATAGTAGTTGGTGGTAAGGAACAGGATTCCGATCATGGTGGCTTGGATAATAAATAACCACGCCAACAATCCACCCATCAGGGTAATACCCATTTGTTGCCGATAGGCATACACTTCGCGCATTAACCAATATCCAGCGAATGGGAGAGGGATTAAGAACGCAACACCAAGGGACATGGCGATATAACCCATCCAATCATAGTGCGCTCGCTCTTCATCTGTTTTAGCAGATAAAAATCGATAAGCTGCATATGCAGCTACGACACCACCACCAAAAGCCATATTCCCAAGAATTCTATGCACATTAAGAGGATTCCAGAGTGCCGTATGAAGCACGTGCCAAATATTCCCAAGATAACGACCCTGCTCATCGACACCTGCGGGAGACATCATAAAAGCAATCCAAGAATTGGCCAAGAACATCAACACCGTTCCAATGACATTCAAGATCACACACATGCTGAGATGGACCCATTTCATGACCCCCTCTCGCATCTTGTCCCACCCATAGTAATAGATGTACAGAACACCACTCTCTGCCACAAACATCAATGCATAAATATGCATCACCGGACGGAAAATACTCGACAAATACCCAAAGAACGAGGGATACAAAGTCAGGAAGGTGAAAATTAAAATTCCACCAAGAATAGCGGTAAGCGAGTAGGCCGTCAGACTTATCTTAATAAAGTCATAAGCAAGCTGGTCATACTTTTTCGCCATCGCCTTGTCTTTTGAAATCATCCCCGCAAATTCCACACACATACAAAAAATAGGAACAGCCAAGACAAAGCTTCCATAATAGAGATGCTGCTGGTTAGCTACCCAGAGAAGAACCCGGCTCTCAAAATTATACCGAGGATAAAATTCTGCAGTATCCGCGGTCTTTGGAGCTGGAGCACCAACGACAGGGCCCTCGGTTTTATAGTAGACATCGCGACCAACCTCTACCTTCTCACCTTCCACTCCTTCGCCAGACGCCGCTGCTTCTGCCGCCGCCGCCTTTTGCGCCGCTAAAACTTCAGGAGGAGGACCACCAGCTGATCCACCACCACCACCAGCCATCGCCGCCGGAAGCGCTGCGAAAATTGGGAGCACCAACATCGCCCCCATTGCAAACAAACCTGCGACCGCCAGGATTTTCTTCCTAGCCTGTCCAACATTGAGGCGACCCATGACCAACCTCCTTTTTCCTTTGAACAATTTCAAAGAGACTAAATCTTTGTGAAGTTTTTCATTCATATTCAATTCAATTCACCCAATCACTTAGCGGAGAATATAGAAGTAATCCAGACCTTGCATATCCATCAAGAACCAATCAAGGAACTGAAAATACCCCACCGAGATTACCAACGAAATAATCACATACACAATCTTTTGCATGCCAACTCCTCCTTATAGGCCAATCAGTTCCAAAATCAACAAGGGCATTGAATTCCGGCAAACCAATAGAAGAACCAAAAACTCACCGCGCAGGTGACATAAAAAATTGCCTTACCCACCTTCGTTTCAACTGAATCAGTTTTCGCCATGATTTACCCCTAAATACTTAAATAGTTAACCCTAATTATTTATACTCTTGACACTTTTCTCTGCGATATGATACTCATCGATCACTTTTATTCATGAGGTTAAATGAATGCGAAATAACGCAAAATTGTTCGACATTATAGTGCTGGCTGGAATGGTTGTCAATATTCTTTTGGCCGTTTTCCTGATTCTCTACTACTTCGATTTTCTCTAAAATTCTCTTACGCCTTAGAATTTTTGGGTGTCGGCCTATCAGGGTTTCTATCTAATTCTGATGTCGCACACCTGAAACCAATGGTTTCATCGCGGAAGTCTGGAACCATGAAACTCCTTGCCGTAATCCTCAAATCGATTCCATAGCTGGTATATCCTGCCCCACGAAGAGTCTTATATCCTCCGCGATCTGCAGAATTTTCTACACGAGACTGATTGGAATCCACTGCTTGTTCCTCATACCAGTTCTCCACCCATTCCATCATATTTCCAAAGCCATCATAGATCCCAAACGGGCTTCGGTCCAAGGGAAAAGAGCCAACAGGCGCTGTGGCTTCGTATCCGTCCTCCGGACCTCCTAAATTGGCCTTAAAAATTCTTGGAGAGCTGCCCCATGGCCACAACCGACCATCGATACCTCTCATGGCTTTTTCCCACTCTGCTTCTGTCGGCAATCGAAGCCCCTTCCATCGACAATAGGCATCCGCATCATGCCAGGACACATAGGCCACAGGCTGGTTGGGGCTTCGAAGCTGGGCAAGCCGCTTGGCATAACGCGATGGGGGACCAGGCTGACGATGACCGGTCTTCTCCACAAAATCGAAATAGTGATGATTGGTCACTTCATGTCGAGTGATCCAATACCCATCTAGCTGCACGATCCTCTCCGGCCGCTCATTAAAGCCACCCTGCTTCGTCCCTTGGATAAATTCTCCAGGAGGAATAAACACCATTTCTTCCTTGGTAATCTTTTGGGGAGAATCCGAAGAGGACAACGCTTGAGGATTTTGAAGGGGTTCCGCAAGATTTGCGAGGTCCGGGTCTGGCGGTGGATGTTTCATTCCTCGCAAGATTCCAGAAACCGGCATACCAACCATAAATAAAATCACAGCGGCAAGAATCAATTTTAATCGAACGTCCATTAGTTAGCCGCGACAGAAGACAAAAATATTAAGGCGACTCAATGTTTGATGCTGGCTCATAGGCTGCAACATCAAGAGCGCACCGAAAACCCATGGTGGCATCAGCCCTCCACATTTTGGCAGAAAACCGCTTCGTCACTCGCGCATTCAATTTTGAGTCCCGCCACGTACCACCTCTGATCACTTTAAACTCTGAATCATCTGGCCCAGGCGGATCTCGGAAAGGCGTATTCTGATAATATTTTGGATCATAGGAATCAGCCACCCATTCCGCGACATTGCCTGTCATATCGTATACACCATAGGGACTCCGCCCAACCTCATATGACCCAACCGGTGAAAGATACATAAACCCATCATCGTCCCCATCAACATTTGAATAGGCATAGCTAAACTCATTGCCCCAAGGATAGAGTCGTCGCCCTTCGCCACGAGCAGCTTTCTCCCACTCAGCCTCTGTGGGCAACCGTTTTCCTGCCCACTGACAAAAGGCAAAAGCATCATGCCATCCCACCCCGACCACAGGAAAATCTGGATCAAGAAGTTTAGAAATATCTTCTTCGAACACTGGGACCTTGGGCTTTTCTCGCTTGACCATGTTCACAAAACGATTGTATTCGGCCTGAGACACTTCTTTTAGATCGATGAAAAAGGCTTTTAAATACACTGGATGTGCGGGAGCCTCATCAGGATCCCCTTGATCTTGGCCCATGGTGAAAGGCCCTTCAGGGATTTCAACCATTTCCCGGCCCTCATTGCCCATCACAGTACGGTACATCGAAAAATCTTGGACCTTCACCGGCTCGATTAACCGTGGCTTGGCTGTTTGGGATACTGCAACCAAGCGTTCCCGTTCAGCTTTCCCTTTATATGTTTCATAGATCAACAAACCCATCATCAGAATGAACGAACCAAATACAAAGATAATTGAACCAATCAAGACACCACGATTTTCCATAAACCCTCAATCTATCCTAACAGTACGACTTCATACGGAAGAAAAAATTCGCATTCCGAATTACGCACTTTGATCTGTCGCCGAAACAGGTTTGATCTGTTTTTTAAAAAACACATCAAGTAGCATGGAGATCCAGGTTCCTAAGAACCCTCCCATCGCCGCTCCGGATCCAGCGCCAATCGTAATATTATGAGAACCAGCGACCAACCATGCCAAGGCACCACCTAACACCGCCCCAACAAGAATGCCGACAAAAAACCGTCGGCCTCCAATCAGGCCTATTCCAATTCCAAGCGCCAAACCAATACCCGTTGCGGCGTAAAAAAGCGCACCCCCCATCAATAGACCAATGAGCACGCCAACCGTCCCCATCACCACGAGGCCAAGCAGGACATCAATAATTTTTTCTGTTGTAATGATAGACCCCGATTATCCTACATGGTTAGCAAGAAATTATTTCTCGCTTATCTCAATCGAGCCAAAATCCACTTCTACCCCAGGTCCGCTTTGCAAGGAAATTCCCCAAGCCTTCGCAGCAGGTTCGTGTTTATGAATATCAATGAAATCTTTATAGGCATTCACTTCCTCTTCAATCCACTCGCCAAACTGTTCATTGCCCGTTCGAACCACCACCTCAGCCGCCCCAAACATTCCACCGTCCTTCACGTCGCCTTTTTTTCGGGTTCCACTCCACACATACTTCGTGGAGACGGGAATGAACATATAATCCAAATCCAAATTCGCAAACACCGACGCAATAAAATCCGGGTTTTCAGGAGCCGAGATCACCCGCCACCGCCACCGTAAAATTGGGTGGGTCTTAGGATCCCAATCGATGTGCTTGGTATAGACTCGTTGGTTTGCACCTTTGCCTTTCAAAAAAGCCAAATTGTCTTCTTTATGAAGGGAATAGGCTTCTTGGGCTGTCACCTTGCTACGCGACCCCTCCCAACCTTGGGGAAAACCATCGCCATCGGGAGTCTGGAAATCTTCTAATACGATACCGGACGAATGACTATCGTCTGCATAACCCAGGGATCCCCATGGCATTCCAGCAATGACCGTCACGGCCAACATCAGCCCAATCAACTTCTTCAAAACACAACTAGACAATTGACTCTTCACGCCGATTCCTCTCTTGAAAAAGTCCGCACTAATGAAATTTCTTGTGGCTCAGCCGAAGGTTCCTCAGTCAACACGACCTGCCGATCCCTTGTCGCAAGCCAAAACATCGCAAACACCGAAGCCCAGAAAAGCAACATATTAATTGTCACCATTTTTGCGGCAAAAGTGATTTCAGGAGTAAACGCCCAGGGAGACAGGTCTGCCATAAGATCTTTGACGTGCCAGCCCAACCGTCCTGCGGATCGAATATAGCCCATGAGTCCCATCACCCAGGTAAACATCGCCGCGACAGCGAATAAGGAAACCATGCCACGCACAGAAATTTTTCCCCATTGAACCGGCCCACGAAGTTGAGACCCACGAAGCATCACCTGATTAAGTCCCAATCCAAGAATTAATACCGTGGCCGTCGTAGCTCCCTGCGGAACGGAGAGCCCCACTCGAACGTGAGCAGGAATATAAAATCCATAAATCGCCACCCACATAATATTGGCTAGGCCGATAGCAAACAACATCCCCAATGCAATATTTCCCGCAGTCGCCCAGGGCACGGTAATAATTCTATTGGCTCTTCGATAGAGTAAATAACTCAGCCCTGTTAAACAAATCATGACATTAATCGCGCCATTCTTTGCGGACATGACCCCAAATTGGCCGATCACCGGATGCTGTGCCGCACCCATGGCTTTCATTTCACTTGGAGACATGGCGATGGTATGCGGTGTGAACCACACAAGGAAAGCCATCATCAGGCCACCGACAATAAACTTAAAGTAGGGATCAAACCGGTCACCACCTCTCACACGCCCCAACGATTGCCAAATATAATAATTGATCCCCATGAACAGCGCGCCAATAGTAATAGCCTGCACAACAAAGAGCCAAGTGAGTAACCCACCCATCATCGTCACACCCATTTCTTGCCGAAACTCGAATACGGCTCGCATCAGCCAATACCCGGCAAAGGGCATGGGAAGTAACGCACAGACCATGACGACGATGAAGACATAGCCGACCCAATCATAATAGGCGCGCTCTGTAACCGACCGTGTTCGTAAAAACCGATAGGCCGCATAGGCCACGACAACCGCCCCTCCCGACATGATATCCGCAAGGAACCGATGCGCATTCAACGGATTCCATAAGGGGGAATGTAGGAGATGCCAAATATTACCAAGAAATCGGCCACTATCATCAACGCCCGCTGGTGCCATCATGAACGACGCCCAGGCATTCGCCATCAGCAGTAACAGGAGCCCCATCGCGTTCGCCAAGACCCCAATCGACATATGAAACCACTTCCGTCCCCCCTGCGCCATCCTATCCCAACTATAGTAATACAAGACCAGCAGAAACGACTCACCAAGAAACACCACCGCATATATCGGCATCAGACTCTTAAACGTGGTGCCCATATAATTCATGAAGCCCGAATACAACGCAACAAACGCGATGAGCATCAGACTTCCTAGGAGAGCCGTGACCGAAAGTGACAACACCCCAACACGTAGAATATCTCGCGCCAATTCATCGTAGCGTTTTACCGCTTCAGGATCGCGACGGGAACGCGCAAAGAACTCTAATAAGAGGGCAAACAACGGCAACGCCAACACGAACCCGCCAAAATACGTATGCTGCTGAGTCACCATCCAAATCAAAATTCGGTTATCCACCATTTGCCATTGGGGATACTCAGATGTGATCTCTTCGGCAGCAATCCCCTGGGGAACCCCTTCAGTTTGATAATAGACATCACGTGAAGGGTCGCCATAGACCACCTCCTCTGAATAACCCACTGGAACTTGGAAAAGGACAAAAAAGAAAAGGCAGGTTGCAAGAGTGAAGGGAGAAAATTTTCGCATCGACATAATCAATTATGACGTTGGTTCGGCTGGCCTGGTCGCCAGGGAGGATGATGGGGGCACTTGCGTTGGAGAAACCCAGCCTGTTTTGGCTAAAATTTCCATCACAAACGGGCAACGACGCAGCCCATCGGAAATCTCTCCTTGCGTCTGCTTTTCCACAAATACCCGTGTCCCAAGAAAATAGCTATACCCAACCATTAACGCACAGGTCACCCCAGAGAGAACTGCAAAAAGGCCAATTTGGGTCACACTGACGTTGAACAAAAAGACCGAAAAACCCCAGAGAACTAAATAGTAAGTCAGGGCAAAAGTCAAACAGGGCCAGACCCAAAATTGGACCCGCTCCCACCACGATTGGGACCCAATCCGCTCAGTCCAATTGTGCTCTGGAAATTTGCCCTGGAGAAAGGCTAAGTGGGCCAGACTGCCAGCCACCACCATGGAAATAATCGCATGACCTATCCCGCTCCCCCCCCAGTCTCCTGCAAGACTGAATAAAAGGGAAACCATGGCACCGACCATGAGGCCACCACCACCCCATTGCAAAACATGAAGGGGGTCTCGTTGCAGAAACTCTCGGAAGGGTTGTCCATTGGGGAATGTCACCATTCGAGTGCCTTCAGACTCCAATCGCATCACATGGCCAATCTCAAACGCATCCCGCGTCACTGCCGTCGTGGGAATAATCAACGCCATCATGGCAGGGCCTTCCGGATGGAGCAAAAAGTTATAATCCACAAACAGAGCAAGCATCGCCAGGACCAACAACGATAGCTGCATGCCATAGGCGCAACCGATCCATCCAGCGACCCAAGCCAATCTCTTGAACGAGTCGTTTTTGAAGATAAGAAAGAAGGCCTCTTTCCTCCCCATACGATAGGCCCACAAGGCCGTGGCCGTAGAAATCACCCCACTGAAAGCCAACAACACAAAAGGATCTCCAAGAGGTAGAAAATCTTTAAGCCCTCGATAAAGCAAAAAGGCTATCATCCCTGGAGCCAGCATGACCCAGCGTTTTCTCTTGCGAACAGTAGATTCCGTCACCGCAGCGTTGAGTTGAGGAATGACTCGAAGGGCTAATCGATGGAGCATGGAATTCCCTACAACCGTAATGCGTGATGCGTAATGCGTGATGGGTAAAAACCAAAGAGTTTGACGAGCTGAATGCACATATTTATTTTCGCCTTACGCTTCACGACGTCTTCGCGGCCATGCCAAAATACCGAGCTTTGAGTTCTTCCATTAAGGCCACGGTGACCTCGGGTATTCCACGATCCAATGCGGTTCGCTCCAATTCTACCCGAGCCATGGCACGAACAGCTCCCGGAACGCGGGACAGCCGGGCCTCCGCATCAGGGTGCCAGGCCACGGTGCCTTGATTCTTGGCTTCTATGATTAGAGCCGTTGAAATCAGGGCAAGATTCTTTTCCCCGACGTAATCCTCAACCTCCTTGCGGACCAGTGGCTCAAGATACGGCGGCAATCTCTCTAAACAATGTTGCGCCTCATCTGTCCACACAGGATGATCGAACAAAGGAGAGGCTTCTTCACTCGTGGCCTCGATGCCAATCTCAAATTCACAGCCGGCACAGGAATAGTGGATAAAGGCTTGCCCATCATCGTATTCTTCGATTCGGCCAAGCTGGAAACCTGAACCGCACGTACAGGTCATACACACTACCCAATTTTGCCAGGGTACAAAATGTACAGCATGGTATAAGTAAAGCTGCCCGTCACAAACAAAATGCAATACACGGCCATCGTAAATCGGCCTAAGACTTTATGTCTCCGCGCGCCATTGGGCCAAATGCGCTGAATGGTGATTTCAACTCCAAAGACGATTCCAAGAATGATGAGCAGGCCCAGATACACACTGAGTTTCCCCATAGAAAAACCAGAGGAGAGCCCACGACTGACAAACAACAACACTACCGCGGCCGTCACCCCACCAAAAATAATGCCGACCTTACGCCAGGTCGTTTGGAGCATGGCATCCCTCAACTTGCGCTGACCATCGATAAACGTTTGAGAGCGAAAGCCCAAGACCATCATATAGATCGCCATGACGAGGCCGATCACCACCAAAATTATGTGGAAAGTCAGCACGGGAATAAATACATTGTCATACAAGGCCTGTGACCCACCAAACCCTTCTTTCCCTTCAAACGCCAACACGCCCAATTGCCGAAATAAATAGTAGCTCGTAAAGAACGCCAACATGGCAATCATGCCACCCAGCATCAACCAATGATGAGCGGTTCCTCTTCCACTTTTGGCTTGCAGCCAGCCGATAATGAACAAGACAGTAAAAAACGTCGCCATGAGCTGACTCACATCCGCCCCCATGGTCGCATGCGTCCCAGCAAAACCTGGCTCTCGTAACCATTCAGCCATTCAATGTTCCCTTTTCTATTGGGGCGATTCCAAAATGCCCCATTACGCCCTTGTTCCTTGAACAATGGCACGAGGTTCTAATTCGGTCACTGATTGAAACCCTGCATTCGTCATCCAGTCCAAGGCTTCTTGAGTGGTAAAACAATCCCCATTCTCTGTGTTCACCATTATGTGGACTGCAAAAGCCGTGGTCCAAGCTGGGCTGGTCCGATCCGGGTCCAAGAATCGATCTTTAATCACCAATCGACCTTTGGGACTTAGATGCGCAAAGACCTTATTCACTAAGCCAGCATTGATATCGTGATCTTGGTAATGGAGAATATCGGACATCAACGCCACACCATAGGGGCCACCCAATGAGTCCGTATTGAAGTTGCCGGGCTTCAGAGCAATCCTATCTTCCAGGCCTGCCTCCTTTACATAGCGTTCCGTCACGAGCAGAGTTTGAGGAAGGTCAAACACTGTGGCCTTCAAATTGGGGTATTCCTGACAAAAAGCAATCGCATTCGTCCCTGCCCCGCCACCGATATCAACTAGGTGTTCCACACCATCAAGTTCTAAATACTTCGCGAGATTGACTCCACCCCCTCGGCCAATACGGTCCAACACCGCCAACACATTGGCCCCCATTTCCGGATTGGTCTCAAAGACATGCTGTCGAACCGGAGACACACCCGTTCGAATCGTTTCTTCCAATTTCCCCCAATTATCCCACTCCGAATCGTGAAGAATTAATAAATGGCCAACATATTCCTCCTGAGTTTTTACCAAATATTTTTGGGCCACGGTGGTATTGCCAAAGCGGCCATCCAGTTTGGTCAACACTCTCATGGCTACCAAGGCATTCAGGAGAAGACTCAAGGACCGTTCGTTAAAAGCGAACTGATCGGCAATTTCAAAAGGAGTGGCAGAACGGTTGTCCAGGGCTGAAAACAGATCCAGCTTGATGGCCGTCAGGAGAATTTTCGTCTCCCAGTAATACCCAAGCTGAAATATTTCTGCGAGGGACAACTCCCGTGGCACAATAAGTCCTTACGATTCTTGTAATGTGAATCCAATGCAACTAAGCCACAGATCTTAACGGGCGGGAACTCACGAACGCAAGGCAAACAGAAGGGATTTTCTACAAACAAAAAAGGCAGCCACGGAAAATCCGCGACTGCCTTTTTTATATTTCACAAGAAAAAGGTTCGATTAACCTTTAAACTTATTCACTTTTTTGATGTCAAAGTTGGCTTCAACGGTTGCGCCATCTTTGACTTCAACTTCAATTTGCACATTACCGGCAATTGGATGCCAGGCCAACACTTTGTGCTTACCAGCAGGCACATCTTTAATTTCAAACGTACCATCGGCACCAGTGGTACCCACATGGCCATTAGTCACAGGTAAGTACCAGGCTTGCATAAATTCGTGTTGGTCACATTGCAAGCGAAGCACAGAACCCTTTTTGGCCATACGCATTTTAATGGTTTTATCCAACGAATCACCTTTTTTGGCTAACCCGATGTTGAAAAGGGTGGCGGATTTGGCACCCAACACATCAAAGCTATGCGGGTTATGCAACACGCCCTCCTTAGACTTGGGATCATCAGGATCAGCATCTTCATTTGTCACCATAAAGTTCCCTTTGTTGACCATCACACCAGTAAAGGGTACGAATTCACACAATTGGGCTTTTACATCTGGTTTAAATTTAAAACCTTTATCTTTAATGCCACGGACCGACACGACGGCATTTTTCAGGCCTTTGCTCCCATCTACTTCAACTTCTTTCAAGAGGCGAGTGTCATCGCCTTTTTTGCTGGGATTCTTTTTGCAAAATTCGATATTAGGAAACTTGGAAAAGGCAAATTCTTTGGCAGGAATGGCCTTGCCAGAATAGGTGACTTTACCTTTGATGGTTCCACCTGCTTGGGCTACTAATGGAATGGCAATCAACATTCCACCTAGCAACAGGGACACAGTTAGGGATTGACGATTTCTCATGATCTCTCCTCCTCGTTGAGAATAAATGTTGTCTGCTTGGGGGGGTATTAAACCTGACGGCCTTTGACTCCCTCGCCGTCTCACATCCGTCATACTGATACGGGCAGGAATGTTATCAAATATTCTTCAAATTACCTACTTTTTATATAACAAGATGTAATTTTGGTGTCAAGTCAACATTCTCTAAGTGACCTATTTGCTTGACCTTTTTTTGATTTTGGGCGTTTTTCGATTACGACGAGGGGCGATCTGATCCTCCAGGAAATGGCTTGGCCGATTCCAACAGCCCTGCCATGACCTCATCGAGATGATCACTTAAGGCTTCAGCATTTGAAATTGGGCTGGAACAGAGCGTATCAGTGCAAACATATGCCTGGGAATTATTAGTTTTCGGGAAGGTCACCTCCCCGACAGATAATTGATCAACCTGTGGATCTAAAAATCTCACCACCTTCCCAGGAGCATAAAGCTGGAGGGCCCGATGAAATAGAATCTTTGATTTCTGATCAGCTTTTTCTCCAACCACCACAATGTGCACTGGATATTGGAGGTGCCGGTTGATCGCCAAGCCGACAATCCCCACCGGTAATGAACCCGATCGTCCCACCACATATTGCAGTACCTGCTTTGCCAGATTCCGATATATCTCATTCTGGGTGACATAAAATAGATCGGATAATACAAGAGCCAGGAACGAATTGCCTTTCACATCCTTGTAAGGAAACCTTAACAGCCCACGGGATGAGGCATCTTCGGGACGATCAAAAAACCCGCCGCCTTGTTGATCTTCCAGGTGGCCAACCACATCATGGATAATCTGCTCGGCTCGGTCCCGGTACACCGACAATCCTGTGGTCACATAGGCCTCAATCATCGCATCAGCAAACCAGACCTGATCTTCGAGGAGCAGGAATTCTCGGGGACTTCCATCCTGGATGGTATGAGCTAGCCCTTTCCCTGAACGATACCGCTCGTCAAACAACCGATTAAGCGTTTTAAGTGCAAATTCTCGAAGCTGAGGATTTCCAAACACTTGGTACGCTTTTAAGAAACTTTTAGCCATCAATCCATTCCATCCGGTGTATAGGGAACGGTCGAGATAGGGAAGGCCCAGCCCTAGGCGTTGGGCTTCATTCAATTTGAAATACGTTTCGCCAGGAACAACGTTATGCGAACCTTCCCCCCTGACATCGGCATCCTGACTGGCAAAAAATCCCCCTCGTTGTCGATCAGCTAAAAAGCGAGTGACGTACTGAATGGTTTCATAAGCTGCCTCTTTGTATCTCGGAGCTTTCGTCAGTTGGTAGGCCTCAAGGTAGTTCAACAAATTCTGAGCTTGCACAGGTAGCATCTTCTCATAATGAGGTGAGGTCCAATCGGCATCTTCCGCATACCGATAGAATCCTCCCCATACGGGATCAATTAATTTTATCTGCTGATCCAACGTCAACAAAGCCATGTGCTTAGCCTCAGAATCTTGTTTCCAAAAGTTCATCTCCAACGCAAAGGTGATGGCCTCCGGTTCAAAAAATTTCGGCGCATTGTGAAACCCGCCATACACTTGATCAAAACTTTGCTTCATCACGAGCAGCATCTGATCTGCCTGTTCCTGACGAATCAGGCCTTCCGCCCGAACCTGTGACTCTTTCGCAGCATTC
>JAJDBO010000204.1 GCA_029261305.1 Nitrospirales bacterium | reverse complement strand
AGATGCGTCGATTTGGTCTTGGGGTTTTCATATTTTTGATCCTTCCGATTTCGTTAGGGTTTAGTAAGGAAGGGGAGGACCTCCAAAATCTATCTGGGCAAGTCGTCCCTCTGGTCTCCCCTGGACAGGCGAATTCGTTCGTGGCGGGGGGAGAATTATTTTCCAGCGGCAACCTCACCTCCCGCAGTGATATTCAATATACCGTCCAGGTCAAAAACCAAACGGGCGACCCCATCATTGGATCATCCCTTATTTTAATCATTGAACAGATTCTGGAGGTGTCTGGAACCCGGGATGCGACCTCACGGCTAGACATCCAAGGTTACGATGGCCACACATCTGAAAACAAACCATTTTTTCAGGTTCCGACCGGAAGCACCGACGATCTAGCCCCCTATGGCGTCAGCGACCCCATTCAAATTCGTATTCGAAACCCCGATTTGCTTAGGCTCGCGCCCCCAACATTTAGTATCTATGGCGTACGCCGAACAGAAACGAAGCAAATTGAGGATCTTCGGAAAGCGCTCATCCAAAAGGGCATTTTGTCGCCCGAAGAAGCTACCGATATTTTAGGGACCCCTCCTCCCGCCAATCCCTAATCTACCAAACGTATGGGGCACCCATTTCTCTATCCATCCACTTCGTCGATTGACGAAACGAGCCTGTTTCCCCTGGTCCATTCAAAACCATTCCTAGAGAACAACCCCTTCGATTTGTATCAACGCATTGCTTCTCACGGAAGCCCATCATTCCTTCTCGAAAGTGGAAAGGGCGAATCCCACCTTGCCCAGTACTCTTTTTTAGGCAGCGATCCATATCTTGTGTTTTCAGGAACAGGAAACACCTATGAAATTCGAAGACAAGACTCCGTGACACGGAAAACAGGCGATCCCCTTCAAGCCCTGTTCAAAATCCTCAACTTCTCCAAGGTTCCACGATCGGCCACCCTTCCGCCGTTTATCGGAGGAGCCGTGGGGTTTTTAAGTTATGACTGTGTTCGCCAATTCGAAGACCTGCCGACCATCGCCACCAATGATTTGTGCCTCCCCGACATGGAATTTCTCTTTGTCGATCTCCTCGCAGCCATTGATCATGCCACTCACACACTCCATCTCATTTATACTCCCGCGCCTGAGAGGCTTGAGTCCGAATCCCATGATGCCCTCCTTCGAGAAGGCAAGAAACGCTTGGAGGAATTTGAACACCAGCTCAACTCTCCACTGAAACCCATGCACGAGCTCTCCCCGCTCGTCACACCTCGCGCGGTAGAAGCCAATCAAACACGCTCGGAATATGTCCAACGTGTCGAATATTGCCAGTCATTGATTGGAGCAGGAGATATTTACCAGGCAAACTTGTCGCACCGATTCTCCATCGACCTAGACCAAAGCACGGGACAATCGACGCAAGAAGCTGGTCAGGCCCTCTACCAACAACTTCGCGAAGTGAACCCCGCCCCCTTCTCTGCCCTGTTGGCCACCGATCAACTGACCTTGATCTCCTCTTCCCCAGAACGGCTCATTGAACTCCGGGGCAATCGAGCATCCACGCGACCCATTGCCGGCACCCGTCCACGAGGACGAACGGCACCGGAAGACCAACAACTCACGGCAGATCTCCTCGCGAATAAAAAAGAGCGCGCAGAACATCTCATGCTGGTTGACCTCGCAAGAAATGATTTGGGTCGAGTGTGTGAATACGGATCAGTCCAAGTAGAAGAATTTATGACCGTGGAACAATACTCCCATGTCGCGCACTTGGTATCGGACGTGTGTGGAACTCTTCGCTCGACTTCCACCCCATCAGATCTCATCAAGGCGGTATTCCCAGGTGGAACCATCACGGGTGTGCCCAAAATACGCTGTATGGAAATTATTGAAGAGTTAGAGCCAGTGCGCCGAGGTCCCTACACTGGATCGATTGGCTATCTGAGTTGGACAGGTGACATGGACTTAAACATCATCATTCGCACGCTGCTACTTTCGCAAGATCGTGCCTATTTGCAGGTCGGTGCGGGAATCGTCGCTGACTCTCAACCCGAACTCGAATACGAAGAAACCTTACACAAAGCACAGGCATTATTTCAGGCCTTGCAATAAGTATTGGCCTTGAAGACTTCAAATTATGTGGGTGTATCTGAACAAAGAATTTGTCGAGGACGACAAAGCTCGTGTTTCCGTATTTGATCGCGGCTTTCTCTTTGGCGACGGAATTTTTGAGACGCTTCGTGTGCATGATGCACGTCCGCTGTTTCTCGATCGTCACCTCAAGCGCTTGCAACAATCATGTAAAACAATTTGGCTAACCCTCCCCCAACCCGAACCACCCTGGGAAAACATTCTTCGGGAACTTGTTTATCGAAATACGTTAAAACACACCATGATCCGTATCACCATCTCAAGAGGAGTTGGCGGCCTCGGGCCTGACCCTTCGGGTTGCTTCAATCCCACCATCGTGCTCTTTCCCAGGCCCGTACCTCAATTGACACCAGACCAGCTTGATGCTGGAGTGAACCTGACGATTCTCAACACACGGCGACAACCGTCCTCTGCTCTTCCTTCCCACATGAAGTCACTCAATTACCTGAATAACGTGTTGGCTAAACAAGAAGCGACTGAGGCTCACAAGTTCGATGGCATTCTGTTAAACACTGACGGCCATCTCGCGGAGTGCACGACGAGCAATATATTCTTTGTCAAAGATCAGCAGCTTCACACTCCATCACTCCAATGCGGAATTCTTCCGGGAATCACGAGAGAGATTGTGCTGGAATTAGCGGAAGCGGAAGAGATAGGTATCAAAGAAGGTACCTACCTTCCCAAAGATCTGCTGGATGCAGATGAATGTTTTTTGACGAACTCGGGATTTGGGGTGTTGCCGGTTGGCATGGTTGGGAACAAACAGTTCACATCACACAAATCAGAATCGGTAACCAGAACTATTCAGAAATTGTACAACGATCTCATCGCTTCAAGCTGAACCCTCTCCAGCTGTTCTAGAAGGAAGATTTTTTATGCGGGGTTTCGGCCCCGCGCGACGAGGTCCTTTTGTTTCGGTAAAAGGACCCAAAACCATGTTCGCCCGTTCGCGTCCCTGCGGGTGAACTCCGCCCCGGTATCGAATTTAATGGCTCAGCAACCGTGATTAAAATCAAGCGGTGCGAAGTGTCCGGGATTCCACGCCGTTTGGGTTTTGATCATGGTGTTGAGAATGACCAATAGTTTTCGCATGCAAGCCGTGAGGGCCACCTTGGGCTTTTTCCCCTTCGCTATAAGGCGTTGGTAAAAGGACTTAATGACGGGATTATGCCGTGATGCCGACAGGGCGGCCATGTAGAGCGCGGCTCGGATTTGTGCGCGGCCG
>JAJDBO010000203.1 GCA_029261305.1 Nitrospirales bacterium | reverse complement strand
CTCAGAGACAATTGAGATCAGGTTTGATTGAAATGTTTGATTCATTCTTCTTCTCAAAACTTTAGTAGGGGTCGATAGGAGGGATCGAGTCTTGCATTGGCTAATACTTCACGCCTGCTCCGCCCATAAAAAGGTTTTGAGGAATTCTCAATCCCGAAGCAATCGACAATAAGGGGAAAGTTTGCTGAAATGTGAAATTCTCAATAAAAGACTCCCGACTCCTTATTCGATTATCTCTATTAAAGGGTAACGTCCCCTTTTCATACCCGGTGCCGGCTTCGCCATTGGTGGGTGCTATAAATATTTACGAGGTGGACCAGGCGCCTGTTGGTTATACGTGCATCCCAGCCATTTAACGGGTTCCCTGAAGACGCTTGATACCGGCTGGTTCGTCCAACCCAAACCTTTTGAATTTCAACGACCTGAATCCCCACAGCTTGCCGAGGGCGGCAATGCTTTTCTCGAATCAACCCCACCAATCCTCCCGTACTACTAAGCCAAGGTCCGATTGATCTTCACTTTAGCTGTTGGAATCGAGCGGCTAGGAGCCTATTCACTCAAACTGCAAGAAAGGCTTACCGAGCTGCTGGGAGAATACAAGATTCAGCCCATAGGCCACCCAGGCAAGCGAGGTGCTTTTCTGGCAATAGCCAATACATCAGCAGATGCAATTGCTGCGCAGCTAAGAGAACTCAAGATCATCGTCGATGCCAGAGAGGGCCTCATACGAATTTGTCCGGATATTCTGACGACAGATGCTGAACTAGCTAAGAGTATTGAAAAGTTAGGGCTAGTTATGCACGTTGACTAAAAAGACCGCAATAATTTTAAAATGTAAATTACATGATAACCTCACCAATATCGTAGATTATTCCAAAAGTAAACGCCCCGACACCATTTTGATATGGGGAATCAAACGAAAGCACAAGATCTTCTATGAACCTCCCTCGAAGATTTGCAGTTACCAACTCTAGGCGTCCAAAGATGCTAATAGGGGAACGGATTCTATACCCAATGTCGAGTACGATAGTAGCCTCTCCTCCAAAAATATCGTCATTGCCAGCGTTCAAAAAGGATCCAGCTTCATCTATCCGAAGGCCTAAATTTGCACGGATTCCACCAAAGAGACCACCACTCATAGTGGTAATTTCTGAAGGGAACCAATAGCCAATGGAGAAAGGATAAATTGATGTTCTTACAGACGGAGCGAGAACGGTCCCTATTCCAAAATAATTAGGGACTCCTGGGGCTGTTGATCTTAGATAGCCAAGCTCCAAGCTGGCAGCGGTTACGTTTGATTTTTTTCTATTATCGAAAAAACCGTTAACTTCCGATAAATCAAAGGTATTGCCACCATCTTTCCAGGGTCCACCTAAAAAACCAATCCCAGCTAATAATCTCCATCCCTCATCATATAGGGGCGAAACGCTAATGTTCGGATCTCTTGGGCTAGCCAAACTTTTTCCCTGATACTGACGCTCTCCTGGATCGATATCAGAAACTGATATTTTTGAACTGGGATCTGTATTGAAAACAGGAATTGGAAAAATCAACTCTGTGCACATAAAGCACAAAGAAGACTTTGTCGTTTCCTTAGATGCATCGAAGACTTCTTGTAACGATTTTGTTGCGAAATGCACTACAATGAATCGATGGAAAGTTGCTTGGGGAATAAATAAATGTCCATCACCAAAAGCGGTCCAACCCCTGGACACGGATTCTATTAAAGTGTTTTTAAACTCCTTTTGGTCAGGCCAGAGGTAGTTTGGTAAACCAGGAATTTGTACAATGATGCCATTCTTGTTAAGGCTGTCATGAATATGTTGGAGTAACTCTTTCTGAACCGTATAAGGAGTTCCTAGATGACCAGATGCGAACGAATCATGTAAAAAATGCTGTGCAAACCCTTCATATAGTATGGCAAATGATAGATCCTGGTAGGCTAGATTATCATTGGTTGTTAAGGCTCTTTGGGCATAAGTATTTGCAAAGCGAAGGGCTTCTCTATGAGCCCAACTGAACCATTTCCACGATGATCGTGGGAAATGACTTTCATTTTCTGAGGCCAAGGAAATGTAACCTATTAGCTGTTCGAACTCAGCTAATTCCGTTCGTGATGGCTGATAACCTTCTGTTCGGCTTAAAGGATTATGTAAAACCGAGTTCTTCTTGAGTTGGGTTAAAAGAGCATTATCGTTTGACGATACACCGACTTCTAGACATCTAGGTAGGTCCTCCCATTGTAGACTGGAATCGCTTATGTCCCTCAGAATCCAGGCACATACGTTTTGCCATTGTCTACGCAAAGCCACAAAGCGATTCCTTTCTCCATTTAATGTATGCTTTCTTTTTAGTAAAGGTAAAGGAATTCTCGCTCTTGTTAAATCAGCTAAATCATCCTTTTTGTTAGGATCTCTGGCCGCTATGAGTAGCTTCAGTATTTCATGCAATTCTTGAGGGGTTTCAGAGTGATCTCCCGCTAGGGCAGGCAAGTCACCAAATTCTAATGGAAGTAAAGACCTATAAATATCAAATACTGTCCTTAGTGATCCGCTAGTATCAGAGGGACGGGGAGCAACATCTATACCTAATTCTGCTAGTGCAAGCTCCCAATCGCGCACAAGTTGTGGGGAAGGATTGGCCCACTGGTTTTGCAAATTTTTTAAAGCGGCATTCCCAATGTATCGATGTTCGAATGCGTCAAATGCCAATACAAAGGACGGGGTTAGATAAAGTAATGAGAAAAAAAATATTCCAATTTGTAGAACTGAAGTAGGATAAATTATTTTGTAAATCAAAAAATTCTGGAAATACCCGACAAGCTGGTCCATCAATGGGTGATTTTTTTTTGTGCCATTTTTCATGGGTTTCGCTCCCAGGGAAGGCAGTTGTTATTTGGTCGAAAGGATAACGACCTCCATGTCGGTGTCCATGAGATTTAACCTGGCTATGCTGGTTGTTTAATTATTATGCAAAACGCATGCTGAAAAACTTAAGACCATGAAATTAACCATGATTTAACAATTTCTTGAAATATTCAGGTGTTATAAATCAATTTTATTTGGGATTGGAAATTAAGTTGTAAACGAATGAAAGGTAATTGTATCCGAATGGATACATTCATGTATCTTATTGGATGAGAAACTTAGTTTCCGAAAAAGTTCTGCCTAAATTCCCGTTGTCTCTCAATTTCAAATTGTAAACCTTTTAAATCACTTGCGGGTATATTTCTCGCCGCTTGCGGCGTAAACTACTTGCGTGAGCGAGTATATTCATAAGAGTCATAATGTTACCGTTTTGCTGTGCCACCTGGGTTTTCCTGCCAAATATCGTCGTGCAATATTTGATGCAACAGTCGACCGTGTGTTGAGAGATGTTTGCCTAGAGATCGAGCAACGGTATCAGTTGAAATTTTTAGAGATTGGCATAGATACGAACCATGTCCATTTTCTGGTTCAAGCGGTTCCCCGGTATAGTGTGACGAAAGTGGTAACCATCATAAAGAGTCTGACTGCCAGAGAAATATGCCGTCGCGCCTCTCAGGTGAAACAGCAATTATAGGGTGGAGAAATATGGACAGACGGGTGTTGGGCAAGCACAGTAGGCAAGCATGGCAATGAAAGTTATGATAGGGAAGTATGTCAAACAACAATGGGATGAGTATAAAAGGTTATATAAAAATCATCAGTTGGCACTTTTCTAATACTCCGTTGCATGCGGCGGGACCTTTTTTATTTGCTGTTTACCTGAAACCAGGGGAAGGCCAAGCTGATTGTCTGTGCCAGACGCTTAGCTATAGGCAGCGTAACTTGTTTTCTCGCTCAACCAGGCGGTAGGCTTGGATGCACAGCATTTATTCTGGAAATTTTATTTTGCCTTGTTTTAATAAATTATGACTAAGTATACAGATTTTATTAATTACCATTTGTCCATGCTTGTGGATGATGTACGGACTGGTGCTTATGGCCAGGCGATCTCCAGAGTCGTAAAGGCCGGGGATGTGGTTGTGGATTTGGGTTGTGGGTCGGGGATTCTTTCGTTATTGGCTCGGCGTGCGGGGGCGAAGCATGTGTACGCTATCGAGAGTGAGGCTGTGATCGAGATGGCCAAGCTCGTTGCTGAGAAGAATGGCTACAAAGATAAAATTACTTTTTTCAATGATGTCTCCTTCAATGTTGAATTGCCTGAAAAAGCGGATGTGATTGTGACGGAGACGATGGGAACATTTGGATTTGAGGAAGGTATTTTGGGTTCACTTACTGATGCACGCGACCGCTTTCTTAAACCAGGCGGAAAGATGATTCCCCATAGTTTGGAGCTGTTTCTTGTTCCGGTAGAGATGCCACAGTTTTATGAACATGTGGTTGATTTTTGGGTTAACGGGTGTCAGGGGTTTGATTTCTCTCCTATCAGAGAACTGACGGTGAATAATTTTCACCCATTGAAATTGCACGAAGGCACTTTTTTGGCGGAACCTACCCGAGTCGAACCTATCGTGTTTGCAGAGACCAAACTTGCGGAAGTCGACACAAAAATTTCGGTCTATGCTTCGCGTCGTGGGCGTTGTCATGGTTTTGCCGGGTGGTTCAATGCTGAACTATTGCCTGGCTTGCGAATATCAAATGGTCCCACTGACAAAGCCTCGCATTGGGGGTTGGCGTTCTTCCCACTAGAGAAACCCGTAACCGTGGATCGAGGTAATCGTATTCTTGCTGAAGTTTCTTCGACCGGGAATGGAGAAAACTGGCATTGGAAAGTGGATATCAACGGCCAGCGGTTTGAACAATCCACATTACGCGGGGCTCCTCATAATTTTTCGAATCATCCTAAACCTCAGGCTACGTAACCTTTCCTTCTTTTGCCCCTCTTCTGTTTCTTGAAATCAGTTCCTCATTCATGGCAGGGTTCGGGTTTATTTTTACACTACATTTTTCCATGTAAGGAGACGATTGTATGCACATCAAGGGACCTACCGTTATTAAGCCCGCAGGGAATAAGCCTAAACTGATTGAAGAGTTTTTTGGTCGAGTGAATTCACACACCGAGAACATGAGTATGGCCAAAATGACGAGTCCCGGTGGGTGGTTAGAGCCCGGACAAACTCCGGAGTTCGACGAATACACGGTGGTACTGAAAGGCTGTCTTCGAGTGGAGACCAAAGCGGGCGCGACAGATGTAAAGTCTGGCGAGGCCGTATTAGCCCCTCGAGGAGAATGGGTACGCTACAGCACGCCTGGAGACGAAGGTGCGGAGTATATGGCGGTGTGTTTGCCAGCATTCTCACCGGACAATGTTCATCGGGATGAGTAAAAGATAAACCGGGATGCGTAAAGAAAAAACACCTTATTCTTCACTCCCCCTGTTCTAGAACCTGGCCAATATGCTGCATGTCCAGAGGTAGGTCGGCGGAATATTTTTGAAAGGTTCCAGTCGTCGGGTGTTGGAAGCCTAATGATTGTGCATGGAGCATCACGCGTGGAATGATGAGCTCTTCAATGTTGCCTACCTTTTTCCCACCGTACATCGTATCGCCTAAAATGGGGCATCCCATCGAGGCTGTGTGAACGCGCAACTGGTGGGTTCTGCCTGTTCTGGGATAGAGCTGCACCTGGGAGCTCTGGTTGCCAAAATGTCGAATCACATGATATTCGGTGATAGCATGTTTCGGATGTTTTGTCTTTGATGAAATGATTTTGCTGTTTTGACTATCTCGTCCGATTGGTAGATCAATCACTCCGTTCGTGTCTTGTGGAATGCCCCAAAGTAAGGCCTCGTACACTCGTGTAATTGTGTGCTGTTCGAATTGCGATCCGAGCGCACGATGGGCTTCGGCTGTTTTGGCGATGACCATCACCCCTGAAGTATTTTTATCCAGTCGATGAACCAACCCCGGCTTGGGTGTGCTCATCGAGTCCCTGCCACTTTTTTCAGATGTTTGGAAGTGAGCAAGTAGGACATTCAGTAATGTCCCTGACCAATTACCTGAAGTCGGGTGAACCACAATGCCTGCGGGTTTATTCACGACCAAGAGGATATCGTCTTCATAGAGAACTTCTAATTGATATTCCTCTCCCCCAATCGTTAATGATCCAGCTTGAGGAGTATCCATGATAATGCGGTCGCCGGGTTTGATGATCTGACTCGGCTTGACCACTGTGGTGTTGAGACGAATTCGTCCCAGTTCGATTAATTGCTGAATCCGGGTTCGTGAAATATCTGGCTCTCGATGGCAAAGAAAGACATCAAGCCGTTTTCGTGTTTCTCCGTGTGTGATGACAAACTCAGTAATCATGACTCAATTTTCACCGAAGTAGAATTGCGAGGTTATCACTTTCCTTGAACTTGGGTTTCTTGTTGAATGGTCAGCACAATAAATTCAGCGGGTTTTAGTGGGGCGAATCCAATCATGATGTTCACCCTGCCAAGGCGTTGATCATTTGCGGATATGGTGTCCTGTCCGCATCTCACGAAATAGGCTTCTTGAGTTTTACTTCCTTGAAAAGCCCCTTTTCGAAATAATCCATGAAGAAAGTTCCCCACACTTTGTCTAATGTTGGCCCAGAGCGGTTCATCATTTGGTTCAAAGACCACCCATTGAGTTCCACGCTGAACACTCGATTCAATAAACAATGCCAGCCGGCGAACTGGAACATACTTCCACTCCGGATCTGATGATAGCGTTCGAGAACCCCAGGTGACAATTTTGTTTGAAGGCAGGCGCCGTAAGGCATTGACATTATTGTTCGTGAGACCTTCCATTTCCTGGGTAGTCATTAGCCGTTCCAGGGATTGCACATTCCGAAAGGCCGCCTCGGTTCCTGCTGGAGCTTTCCAGACTCCTCGGGTGTGGTCGATTCGGGCCCATAGGCCAGCAACGGTTCCACTGGCGGGAATACGTGTCGTGTGTTTGGCAGTGCGAGGGTAGCGCACCTGTACACTTGGTGCATAGATAACGACCTGTGAATGGCGTAAGGTTTTTTGTCGTGCTATCCAAGCTGTCAGTATCGACGGGGCCATAGAATTTCGTCCTTGGTACGGAGGGTCCAGAATATACATGGCCTGATGTTTCTCGGTGAGCGAAATGGCTTCACGATACACGATCGATGCGGTGCGTGTTTCCAATTGATGGGTCTCAGGAATACATACCATGTTCAGAGATTTCAGGTTATTCAATGCGCGTATGCCTTTTATCAGTGCAGGGGCTGTTGGAGAAATCTGAGGTTCAGTGCGGACGATCCAAAGTGTGGTTCCCCCATTATCAAAAAACTGTTTGACTGAATATGACGCTAAGTGTTTTTTGTTCAGTTGTCCAAAAATATGAGTATATTCCTTCCAGTTCTTCACTTGCTTGGCCGTATTGATAGGGCCTTCAGCAAATGAACCCACAATTCCCGTAATGGAAGTTTTGACGGCTCGAATTTTTTTAATCCCCGAAGGGATTTCCTCTATGTACACACCTGGGTATGAAATGCGAGGGGACATGAATGAAACTCCTTTTGAGCAACGATAGGATGGCCATTGGGGGAGTCAATATGGGTACGATATTTCAGCCTTAGGACAAACGAAGCCAGGACTGTAACAGATTTATATTATTCGTTGAATGCCCATACTAAAAAATAGTGTGGGCTAAATCAGAAGATAGTCCCGGGATTTCAGAAACGCCTTGGTCGATTGGGGAATTTGGAGGGTTTTACGAAAAACTTGCTTGAGAAGTGTTCGTGAAAAAGTGGGCAGGGCAGGCTAGAGTTTGGTTACCCAAAAATGCCATAGTATAGGAGGATGTAGTGGAGCGCTAATATTCAAAAATGAAAATCGGAACAAGGAGAAATGGATGGCTGGTCAAGGATCTGGTGGGAATGTTCTCGCGGCGTTATGTAGCTTTTTTATTCCAGGGTTGGGTCAGTTGCTGCAAGGGCGTTTGGTACGAGCAGCGATCATGTTTGTCTTGGCGGCCGCGTTATGGTTTGTGTTTCTCGGATGGGTGATCCATTTATGGTCAGTGATCGATGCCGCAAAATTTCAGTCGACGTCCTAGGCCTCGTTTGTACGTAAAGCCCCTGCCAAATTCTCTTCCTAAAGTCTCAAAGTCGTTGAGCAGTAATTGATGGAATGAATTACTGACTCACCACTAACCGTTGGCCAATTGATATGGTATTACCGATAAGATTGTTCCAATCTTTAAGTTGACCAACGGTGATGCCATGGTCCTTAGAGATGCGGTAGAGGGTATCGCCCCGTTGAACTGTGTAATAGGTGGTATCCCCGCCGCCAATGTTGTTGTTACTATCTTCACCAAAATCCTTGAAGTCCGATTCATTAAACGATAAATCGCTCAGCCCAAATTCCGAAAGCGAGGGTTCGGATAAGGAGGAATCCATTGATGGAGAAAGTTCGGAAGGATCAGAGTCATTGCGCATGCTACTGTCCTGCCGACTCATTTGATCCCGCAAGGCATCGAGTTCCACGGTTAGGTCTTTATTTTGTGATTCAATGGACGCCAGTTGGCGTTTAGAGGATTGAACCTCCGAATTCAATTCACCCGTTCGCTTTTCTTCCTGGGCTAACAGCCGTTGGAAGTTTAGGGCTCGGGCTTTTTCCGATTCGTATTTTCCTGAACTCACACAACCAACCAATAATCCGCTGCTGAGAATGCAGATGATTGACAAACCAATTATTCGCGTGGTTCGCCATGAGTGAATATGTGCTTGATGATCTGCATGCTGAGACTTGACCATGGTCAGATTCCCTCCACCGTTTTTTATGAGTTTAGCAATGACAAGGCAATTGTAACGACATTCTGAGAGATGAATTTGAGAGAAAGGATAGATTGAGATTCAATGAATGTCAAATGGGGTAACATCGTCTGCTTCGGTATATGTCCTCGCCTCAATTGACCGCCTGTAGAGGCTATGCTACTTTCCTTATCTTACCCTGAATGTTTCAAATATTTCCACAGAGATGAGCGGAAGTTGAGATGACCACACATAAAGAATCGTCAAGACACATAGAAGTTGAAGGCATTTCCCTACGGTTGGCCCAACCCCACCTTTCTGATCAAGAATGGATTGGGGATCGTGAGGTCCTGCTTCAGCTGTTGGCCTGTTGGCTGGTGATTGCCGACAAAGATCTCCCGCTCTGTCCACGTGTGATTGGTCAGCCGGGCATTGGCAAAACCACCTTGGCCATGTCAGCTGCCCGGGAACGCAAGCAAACCCTCTATATCTACCAATGTACGGCAGATACCCGCCCCGAGGATTTACTGATTACCCCCGTGATTGCCGAGGGCGGGACTATAACCTATCAAGCTTCTCCGTTGGTCACGGCGATGCTGAAGGGGGGCGTGTGCCTGTTGGACGAAGGCAATCGGATGAATGAGAAAAGCTGGGCGTCCCTTGCACCGTTGTTAGATCATCGCCGATGTGTGGAATCGGTGATTGCGGGAATTCAAATCAAGGCCCATCCTGACTTTCGGTGCTGCGTGACCATGAATGAAGATGCGTCCACCTATGAGGTGCCGGACTACATTCTGTCCCGCCTGCAGCCCAGCCTGAAACTGGAATTCCCCACACGAGAGCATGAATTGGCTATCCTGCAATATCACCTGCCATTTGCACCAGAAGATACGCTCCTGCTTACCGTAGATTTTTTACAGAAAGCGCATCAATTGGATTTAAGTTTTTCCGTGCGGGATGGGATTCATCTTCTTCAGTATGCCCTGAAGCGGTTAGCCCAAGACCCCTCGCATCCAATGTCTCGCGACGATATGTGGCGAGAAGCGTTGATCAAAGTCGTGGGGGAGGAGGCATTGGACCTCGAAGGCCTCTCACGTCAACGCAAGCGAGCCATAGGGGAGCAGGCAATGCCCCGGGGGTTGGGAGACTTCTTTTTTGAACAAGATGACCCCTTGCATCCTGATCGGTAATTTTTTGTGCTGAAAATTTTGTGTTGTGACTGGATTCTGATGTTGTCTCATGAAACAGCTTTCTCCCACCGCCGAATCCCTACTTGAACTATCTTCCTGCATTCGAATACTTCCCATCCGACATGCGAGTAGCGATGTTGCACAAGAAGTTCGAGAGCTTTTGCTTTTGAAACGGGCGGATTGTCTGGCGGTGGGTTTGCCACCTTCGGTAGAGGTTTTGGTCGAACAGGGCATTGAGCGGTTGCCTCAGATCAGCCTCGTTGTCCTTCCGGAGCCAGATCAAAAAGAACAGGCAACCTGTAGTTATATTCCAATTGATCCCTGTCAGCCGGTCATCATGGCGCTTCGAGTGGCGATGGGGGAGGGGATCGATCGAGCCTACCTCGACCGGGATGTGACGATTTTTGAATCATTGTCCTTTCCTTTTCCTGATCCCTATGCCTTGAAACAGATTCCTCTCCCAATCTTTGCTGGAGCCATGCTTCCGTTCATGCCCTATCCCAAACCGGAGAGTCAGCGGTGGGAGCGTATTAAGTGGATGGCTTTTAAGCTTCATGAGTTAGAGCTCGACTATTCGGCTATTGTCTGCCTTTGTCCGATTGAAGATTGGCCATGGCTGCGCGATGCGTATCAACAGCGGTGGGCTTACACCCTGCCAGAATCATTAGATCAGTCTCCATTTCTTTGTTCCCCAGAGCCTTCCACGTTGTATTTCGCTTTCTGTGAGTTGCCGTTTCTCACTGAGCTTTTTGAACATCGTCGATTGGAAGCTCAATCTGATGAGCATCTTTCTCTCGATGGAATTAAAGAACTGTTGATTGAATCTCGCACCCGATGGTTGGCCAAACGATCCCCATCTCAGGTTCAAGAGGATAATTGGGTTACGCCACAGTTGTTGCAAATGTTTTTGCAATACGTTCGAAACTTGGCATTGCTTGAACACCGCCTGACTCCTGATCTCTATTCTCTGGTCCTGGCAGCCAAACAAATGGCTGGTGATGAATTTGCGATCACCTTATTAGAGACCGCAAAATCCTATGCCTTTCACGATGTGGACTCCTCTGGTTTTGGAATGCCGACGTATGGAGTGGGAATCGAACAACTCGAATCCCCGGATGGACAGGTGTCGCGAGCGAAGAATCGATTGCAGGGCGCGGCGGCGGTTTGGCGTTCGTTATCGCTGAAGCCGAAAGCGACACGGCAGAAAAAACAGGAATGGGCTTACCGGTGGAATCCCTTCGGTCAATGCTCCTGGCCCCCTGAAGACGATCGTATCGAAGGGTTTACCGCCCACGTTCGCGAACAAGCCAAAGCGGTATTAGGGGCAGATCTTGCCCAGGTTGATAAATTTACGACGTCGATCCGGGATGGAATCGATATGCGTGAAACCTTGCGCCATTGGAACCCTAAACTAGGACATACACTTGGTGATATTTATGTCAAAGACATTCCGCCTTCCCGTGGCAATGTCGAAATAGTCGTGTTTCTTTTTGAAGTGCCACCCGATCCTGAAAAATTTTCATGGCGAGCTACGTGGTATGCCGAGCATAACCAGGAATCGACCTTGTGTTTTTATGCGACCCCCTTTTTAGAAAATATGATCGGTCCAGGCATTGGACAGTCGTTGTATGGTGGAACGTTTTTTCAGTTTCCTCCTCGACCACTTCCCAATGTGTGGGACGACCCTCGGTTGGACTTTGCTCAGTCGTTAGATGACCGCTTGATTGCTGGTGCCGCGATGCATTCTCAGGAAAAACACATCGCAGTCGTTAGCCCCATTCCACCTTTGGCTCGATGGAAAAAAATTGCCAGAAA
>JAJDBO010000202.1 GCA_029261305.1 Nitrospirales bacterium | reverse complement strand
GACCATTGATGTGACCACCAGTGTGCAAGCGTGGGCGAGTGATCCCTCTGCCAATCATGGGTGGATCTTGCAGCCGAGTGGAGGGAATCAGGCGCAGGTGCGGTCGTCGGAATATGGTACCGTCACCGTTCGACCCCTTCTCACGGTGACCTATTAGGCCTTAGATCTCAGGCCACCCAGTGCTCCGGGCCCCTCACTCTACATGCCCATGGTACAGCCGTGTTTGTGTTTTGGAAGAATGCACAGAGAGGGATTATAAACCGAAATGGGTGTTGGAGCCGGGCATTCTCCTGGTGCCGTCGGGTTTTTCGTTGGTTCTGGTGATGGACTTCAACGACTGAGCTGGCATGGGTTAGGGATTGTTCCCCCGATTGCTAATATGGCGCTTGATGAACATGAGGCTCACGACACAACTTCGCCACTACTATCCGTTTGAAACGTTTGGTGATCGTGGCTTCTTTTCTCGCATCCCAATTCCATCTTGTTATGGGTAATTTCGCCGAGATAGATTAGTCACACTGTGGTCCCCAAGCTCTTTGTCTTAATGGGGCGCAGTATAATCTGTATTTGGTTAGATACAGCATTGTATCCGATCAGATACAACTCGCATTCTATGGCTTACCCCAACTTTATTTCCCAAGGTATTTCCGCATTTTAAAACGCAATTAAATCAAAGGGAAAGGTGTTCGAGAACACGCCTTTCCCACCTTATGCTCTAGCAGCGTCCTTCTGGCAGCTAACTTGCATTTTTTTATTTAGACACTCCGCTCCCTAAATGATCAAGCTGAAGAGGTGGGACCATGGTTACCAACTTTTTCATCCAACTTTGTAAAATTATGCGAGCAAACGGAGAAGGGGAAAATAAATTTGGTTGCAAGCCGGATCTGTTGGCCGATCCCAAAGAATTTTCTTGGAGATCCAGACCCGACGCTTTAGGAAAGCTGTTTATCGCTGGGTATGTGGTTGTAATGCTAACAATTTCCTCCTTTGTTTCTTTAGGCCATTCCGCAGCAGGAGTGCTGCCCTTAGCTCAAGTATTAGAAACAAAAATAATCGAGAAAGGGGAAGACTCCTCCAAGGGGCATGACTTTTCTTTCAACGTGCCCGAAGCTGGGTATGCCACCTTGAGACTCACAAACGGTGCCCGAACGGATGCGCCGTTGAATGAGCGGGTAGAGGCCGCCAAGGTCAAATTAAATGGAGAAGTTGTCGTAACGCGGGAAGAATTTAACCAGCGCATCGACGTTCTCGATGTGCCGGTGGAGTTAAGAAAAGGCATCAACAAATTGAAGGTTCGCCTCAAAACGAATTCTGGAGAGCGCATCGCGGTACGCATCGATGCACCTGCTGACACAATTGTTTTGAACCCTGTTTTGAATGCGGTCGAAATCGATGGAGAACCCTTGCGGGCCAAAGCCACGGTCACTGGGTTAGCATTGCCAGTTCAAAACGCGAAAGTGCGATTTCAGGTGAACGGACTTGGTGGAACCATCGAGGGAAAAGGAGTTACTAGCAATGGGGGTATTGCCACGGCATTTGTAAGTGGTCTATCCCAAGGGGAGGGAGTGCTGCGGGCTCAAGTGGCCGAGACGAACCTATGGGATCAAGTGCGAGTGGCTGCAGTGGGAAAGCGTGCACTCACCATGGCACAACGTCCGGACTCATTGAGGATAGAAGCAGGGTCAGTAAAGTTCCTGACGTTTAATATGAATGTTCGAGATGTTGAGGGGGATCAGCATATTGTAAAGTTAGAGCACGTCGTGAAACCAAATCCGTCCGGGATAGGAATCAATAGCAGGTTCCCGCCGGAGGGTCGCATCATTAAGGAATCGCAAATGTTTTCAGCATCTCCTGCCGTCACCGGGATAATTCCTGGTATTTATACCATTACCACCACGGCATCGGTCACAGGTAGGGACACCGTCTCAGCACGAGAAATATTCAGTACAGAATTGATGGTTGAGGTTGTGGAATCGCGAACACCCGATCCCCTGATATTGAGTAAACCGATAATTTCTCCATCGGCGATTCCGCCGAGTTCCGAGCTGACTCGGGTAGCATTCGGGACCACCATTGTGGGCTTGTCGAACCCGCCGCAAGTAGTGTTCCTAGAGAAAGTGACAAACGACGGAGAGTTAATTTCACAGGAAACTGAATTACGCGACGATGGGGAAAAACCGGACGCCAAAGCTGGAGATGGATTCTATTCCGGTGCGCTCCAGCTCGGGAACAAGGAAGAGACAGAAAACTATTTCCGACTTCGTATAGATTATTTTGGAAAAATTGTTCTTTCAGACATCGTTGGTTTCCCTATAACTAGAATTCCGCTTGGCTACCGGGCTTCAAATTCGGACATGTTGGTCATCAGTGAAGATGGACGGGACAAATTATACGCGAATGAGGTTATCGTTGGGACGTTTGCGAGTGTGTCACCTAGACGAGTACAGACCATTGTCGCAGAGGTTGGCAAAAATCTGGAGGTGGACCCCAAGGCTATAAGTATTGAGGGCTACATCCCTTCCATTGATGCCTACTTGGTTGAGTTTCAGGGGAATGGAACCCTGCAGGGGGTGAACCAAATTATCTCCTTGTTTCAAGACTTCAGTGAAATCAAGTATGCCTCGCCAAATTTCAAAGGAAGCCTAGCGTCTTCACATGAATGGTATCTAAATGATATTGGCGTCAAGGACCTGCGAGCTGGAGCTGCTGTAACAGATGAAAATAGCTCATTGTATGGGCAAACCCCGTTGTATGGAGATAATACGATTGGGGTTGCAGTTCTGGACAACGGAGTCCATTGCAATCATCAAGACCTAAATGGGAAATGCGGGCCAGCACCTCCCATGCCGGCAATCTGTAATGGTGTTTTTGCGTCAGGGGGTGCTACCAATGCACATGGCTCGAAGGTTGCAGCCCTTATTGCTGGACAAAGTGACAACGGTAATAGTATCCAAGGGGTCGATGGAGGTGTAGCGTGGAACACTCAACTCTATCCATTTTTTGTAGACAATGGTCAGTGGCAACTGAATGTTTCCATTGATTGTGCAAGACAAGCAAATGCGATGGCCGCAAGTCAAATCATCCATATTCTCAATGTCAGTATAGCCGCCTCTAATACTCCAGCCCTAGAGACATCCGTTTGTCAAGCACTATGTGCAAATATGCTTCTTGTTGCAGCAGCGGGGAACCATGTGTGTGAATTAAATTTTCCCGTCTACCCAGCATCTTATAATGATGAGTCGATAACTTGTTCCTGCGGTTCTTCTGCAAGTAACGGGATCCTCGATGTGGGGGGCTCTGACACGAGTGGCGCCCGAGGTTGGCGACCTTCATCTAGTGCAAATCCAGTTTGCAACAATTTGGCAGACCCATTTTCCTGTTATTGCAGTGCGGATGGGGAACTCTACGCCCCAGGCTGGGGTGTCCCTGATCCTAATCCTCTTAATACTGCCCCAATCAACTACGGCACGAGTTGGGCTGCTCCACTCGTGTCGGGTTGTGCGGCTATTCGCGGTGCTGTCCAGCAGGAATGGAGCGGAGAGCCTTGGGATGCAGATGCCGTCGAAACGAGACTTCGGAACAATTCTTTTGGCTCGCCACCCCTCTTAAATTGCTTGAGTGCTGTTGAAGAACCGTATGACATCGTTTTTGTACTGGACCGCTCAGGCAGCATGGGTCAGTCGAATGGAATGATTACCCGTTGGGGTGCGTTAACTGATGCGGTTAATGTTTTTAGTCAGATTATCGAGACCACAGCCCCGCCAGGCAGCAACGTGGGTTTGACGCTATTTGCTACCACTGTTTTGCCGGAAGAATTGGAGCAGGTATCTAACACGATCTCTTCCCCTGGTCTAGTTCTCGTCGATGACTTTCTGGCATCGAATGTCAACAACATACTACCGATGCAATCCCCTAGCGGCTGGACAGCTATGGGATCGGGACTACAAGATGCAATAGATAATAAGGTTACGAATGCCGCGAGGACCCGAGTGGTTGTACTATTCACTGATGGAGAACAAAACCAGAACCCACTTGTAAATGGAAATGGCTGTGGTTTTTCGGACAATACCTCGATTCGTGCAGGGTGTCCCTCTTTCCCGGACCCAGCTCCATCTGGAACGGTCAAAATTATCACCGTTGGCATCCTCCAACCGGGGAGTCTTTATCTTTCAACCTTGCAGGAATTGGCGAAGGAAAATCGAGGTTCCACCATCATTACGTCGGAGGGGACAAATTTTGATTTTATCGATCCCGTTACCGGTTTAAACGTGGGCATGGGTACTATTGATGATGCGTTTGCTTTTGCCATTGCTCCAGCACTTTACGGTAACAGCCCGCAAATGGTGACCTCTTACAGGGAAGAACTCTCCAATCCAGTGAAATTACCACCGTTTGATTTGAATAAATATGTCAGTCAGTTACTTATCAACCTATCCTTTTCTCAAAAGTTCGGGACTTCAGAATGGGATGCTATTTTAGCGGATGTCAGGATCATGAAAGATGGCGTCGACATTACACCATTCTTTCAACCTGTTTTTGTGGGGAACCAAACCAACTCGGTCTTACTAAAAACCAATTTTGTTGATAACCGAGAGGATGTAACCGACACCATTTCTCCGGAAGGTCGCTATACGATACACATAGCTGAACCAGTTAATCATGGGGGCGATCTCAGTTATCGTGTTGTGCCCTATGCCGATGATCATCGACTGGACATGGAGTGGGAGGTTAACCCTGCGCTTCCCCGTGTGAACGAGTCATTTACCCCAACTGTCAGGCTAAGTTGGCGCGGCCAGGCGGTGACCAATGCCAACGTGAAGGCCTGGATTCTGAAGCCTGGTGATGACTTGGGTGATTTGCTGGCCAACAATCCGCAACGGGTCGATCCGTCGAATGCGCCGGATGCGGGATCTCCTGGGTACCAAAAGTATCTTCACCTGATAAAGAATGATCCTGAATTTCTGGCTCAGCTTCATCCTGCCCAACAAGAGCTCATTCTGTCTCATCAAGGTGATGGCCAATACAGTGCGGCTTACACACCTGGGGATGTGTCAGGGGTTTACCAAGTTCTTTATCAGGTAATTGCGGAGGATCCGGAGTTTGGCAAGATCCAACGGCTAGCGGCTCAAAGCGTCTACACGCGCTTTGGTGATATAGACCTGGATAAATCAGCAGTCAGTAATACGGTGAAGGATAACAACGTGAGAACGATCACCTTCCGGCCTTTCACGACCAACGGCCGTTTTATTGGTCCAGGCCAGGAGCGTGCCATTTCTGTTGACGGAACCGGCATCAAACTTAGCAACGTTAAAGGAGATCAATTCGGCAAGTACAGGTTGACGCTTGTTGGCGATCCTAACGCTCACATTTCGATAAAATTGCTGGGCGAAGAAATTTATCAAGGTCCTGCTTCTATGAAAAAAGATTTCCTATGTGATTGGCTAAGGAGTCTGGGACTCCCAAGCATTTTGCTTTGGTTCCTTGAAGGCGTGTTGGGCTGTTGTTAATACGGTTTGGTTTCGACCGCGTCAGAAAAGGTAAAGAGGAATCAATAATGTCTTTTTCGGATTATGGGAAAATTTGAACCTAGGAGTGAGAAGTGAATAAAAAAATGTGTGGTTTGACCTGTGGAGCTAAGAAGACCTATCCAATTTCAACATTCAAGTCTGGTTGTTGGGTAAGCGTTTGGTGTTATAAAGCCCGGTACCTGCTGATGAGCCTAGCTATGGGAGTCTTTTTATTTCCAAACACGAGCCTTTCTCAATCACTTGATGAAGCCGTGGACGCTCAGCTTGCATTTTCTGCCTTTCCGTGCCGGGTGCTTTTGGATAATGACCTTGACAACAAGAGTTTTCTTAGTGGAGAGTTACTTAATATTTGCAATCGGTCTAACCCCTCTGGAGGATCCCCTTCTTCAGCTTCCACCAATGGTGGTACGGCCACGCCCACTACCGCGCCGAGAATAGTACAACTTCGATTGCAAGAAGGTTCCAAAAAATCCCCCTCCGAGCGGAAACCTGGGTCCGATGGTAAAGTTACACTCCTTACGGCGGGTGCTAGTGCCGATGCATCTATTCAATATCCATCTGGTCTGGGTCTCTTTATTTCTGGGCAAAATGAGAGCCTTGACCGTGACGTGACGACATTTGAAGGTGGATATGATTCTGACACTTGGCGTATCACTGCCGGTGGGGATTATCGAGTGCCTCAGCACTTGCTTGCTACCCACATAGTCCAGGCTCTCATTCTTGGTCTTGCGTTTGATTATTCCCACCAGGATGGGGACTTTGAGAGTGGAGGTTCATTTGAAAACAGCTCTTATGGTTCCTTTGCATTTGCCGCTCTTCATTTTGCCAAACCTTTTTACGTACAAGGCACTTTAGGTTACACCAATAAACAGTTTGAACGCCAACGCCAAGCTACTTTCACCGAGCTTAATACCAACGGTTCGGTAAATTTTCCATCCGTGGCGGGATCACAAAACTCTGACTATAGTGCTGACCAATTTCAAGGAAGTATCCTCGCGGGCTACAAAATTCCTGTCTTAGGTCAGGGTATCATTAGTCCTCGCGTAGGTATCGAATTCTTTCATGTCAACTACGATACGTACAGTGAATCAGGACCTACAGGTCTTGAATTGACGTTCCACGATGATAGCCAAACCTCTCTTCAGACTCGAGTGGGTGCACAGGCATTCATGTCCATTCCAACGAGTGTTGGTGATGTGATTCCCAGTACGAGCGTTGACTGGATGTACGAGGCTGAAAATGATCAACGCACTGTCGAGGTGAGTTTTGTTGGTGATTCCCGAGCGCAGCGGTTTACGTATAAGACTGAATCGCCTGATCGTAATTTCTTCGAGTTCAATGCAGGGCTCTCAGTGGTATTGTTGAACGGGATTCAGCCGTTCATCAATTATCGAGGGCTTGTTGGACATAGTTTCTTCACGAGCCATGCCGGCACTTTTGGCATCCGTGTTCCTTTAGCCTCCTTGTAATTATGCCAAAGGTGTATTATTCGTACGTCGAAATTCTATTTAGGATTTCAGGCCATTTCCTTTCCCAACAACACACGTGGTCAAAATCTTCTACGATTTCAACTCGTCCTCCCAACCTTTTTGCAGGGGTTTTTATCAACATTGGTGGAACAATCTGGTCTCTCCCACCCCCAAAGTGAATCTGGATGATGTAATTCGGAAGAGGTTCTTGTGTCGCAGGATTCAGAGAATCCTCTAGTGGTGCAAGGCCGTGGAATTGAGTCCACGCGTTAATGTCAATGTTGGCTGCAATGGTGGCTACAACTTTTGTCTCTGTAAACCGTGCTGCCAATAGTATTGCTAACGTGCCACCACCACTATGTCCAAACAGCGCAAGGTGCTGGTATCCACTTTGACTCATGATGCCTCGAATGGTTTTCTCTAAACTAGAAACAACCTGTTCGGAGTATCGTGCTGTTGTCCAGAGTCTGGGAAAACAACCAATGGCCTCATTTAATCCGTTATAACAGGGACGTCCTACATAGACGGCAGGGCCTAGGTCGCGTGATAGCAAGCGGAGCATTAGTGTATTGCGAGGTGTCGGGTCTTTAGCAGGCTGCCCGTCCTTTGTTGGAGTTCCATCACCATCTAGATACACGTGAAGTGTTTGATTCGGTCCTCCATTTCTCCAGAAGAGGACATGGTGGAATTCGGTTCCCTGGACTATTTCTTTTTGCAATCCGAGGGAGGCTGCTGTGTGGGAAAATCTTTCGGCAGGGGTGCTGCATGCTTCTGAGGTCACAAGTATGAAAAGGATGTAGAGAAATTTATACACTTTTCCGTCTGAGTTTTTACTCACTTAAATATAACTGAGTTTCTTCTTCTGTAAGTTGTCGTAGAAGAGTTTGTTTTGCAAAACTCACCCAATCATCATCGTTTCCAACGGGTAGGGTCCACAGTCGAGCGGTATTATCCCAGGATGCTGTTGCCACATAGTATCCATCTGAGCTGAACGCCGCATCAAGAACTTCGTTGTGATGCCCTTTGAGTATGGCAACCGAAAGTCCACTTGCCACGTGCCAAAGACGGGCTGTTCTGTCACTTGACGCGGTTAGGATCATTCGTCCATCTGGTGAGAATGACACATCATTGATTCTTCGATCATGCCCCTGAAGCACTCTTACCATTTGACCTGTCATAATATCCCATAGCCGTGCGGTGGTATCCGATGATCCGGTGACTAATAACTTGTTATCTGAGGAAAAACCCACAGAAAGGACTTCATCGGTGTGACCCGTTAGCCTCCTAAGAAAATTTCCAGTTTTTGCATTCCACACGCGTATCGTTTTGTCTCCTGATACCGTTGCGAGCGAATTACTGTCTGGTGAAAACGCGGCATTAATTATTGGCCCATTATGTCCGGTTAGAGAGGCAATGAAATTAAACGAGCTAGCATCCCACAACCGTGCAGTTTTGTCCTGGGAGGCTGTCACCAGGTGTTTTCCATCACCCGAGAACTCTGCAAAATTTACATAACTGTGATGGCCACTGAGTTCTGAGACAAGCTGCCCAGATTCAACGTCCCATACCTTGGCTGATCCTTCACTTCCTGCAGTCACGACCTGATTCCCATCAGGTGAGAAGTGGGCGTGAAAAACCAGACCCTTGTGACCTGAAAACGTATGGCGTAAATTTCCGGTTCGGCTGTTCCACAGTCTTGCCTTTCCATTTGTTGATGTAGTCAACAGATGTTTCCCATCATTTGAGAAGACTGCGTACCAGTCCTTTTCCTTGTGGGCTTGTAACACGTGAATGATTTCGCCCGTTTTCCCATCCCAAATTCGGGCTTGGCCATCGTCCGAAACGGTGACAAGATTTGAACTGTCTGCTAGTGAGAAGTTTACCTTATGGACACGATCCTTATGACCTCTCAGCACTCTCATATTCGTATTTGGGGCTACTTTCCAAACCCTGGCGGTACTGTCAGCAGATGCGGTAGCGACCAACTTCCCATCGGGTGAAAATTGTGCAGATAAGACTTCATTCTTATGGCTTCCATAAATGTCCATCATTTCATGTGTTGCCACATTCCAGAGCCGGGCGGTTTTGTCTTCCGATGCCGTGATTAGCCATTTGCCATCTTGTGTGAACTGGGCATCATATACATAGCCTTTGTGGCCTTTTAAAATGCCAAGGGGTTCGCCGCTTTTCCCATCCCACAACCTCGCGGTTTTGTCAGCGGATGTCGTGACGACTTGAGAGCCATCTGGTGAGAATGCCGCATGATCCACTCCGTCTTCGTGGCCTTCCAAAATCGCTAATGTTTCTCCAGTTTTTCCGTCCCATAGCCGTGCATTCTTATCCCAAGATGTCGTAATGATTCTTTGACCATCTGGAGAAAAAGCTGCATGTAGGATAGGGCCTTCGTGACCTGTCAAAACTAAAAGCCTTTTCCCTCTTTCGATATCCCATACACCGGCTGTCTGGTCCGCGGAGGCTGTCACGACTCGTTTGCCATCTTGTGAAAATTCAGCCCAGAATACTTGATCACTGTGCCCTTCTAACACATAACTTCGCTCACCTGTTTCACTATTCCAAAGCTGCGCTGTTCCATCGGCGGAAGCGGTCAGGACTCGAGTTCCATCTTGCGAAAATCGAGAAATATACACCTGGTCTGTATGGCCCTTCAGGGTTTCAAGAGTTTCCCCGGTCTCAACGCTCCAAATTTTAGCTGTACCGTCGGAAGAAGCCGTCACAACTTTTTTGTTATTCCTCGAGAAACCCGCATCGTAAATCTGACCGTTGTGGCCAACGAGCGTTACATTGGTCTTGCCTGTTGCCGTGTTCCAAATCATAGCCGTCTGGTCACCCGAAGCGGTAACAACAAGTGACCCATCTGACGAAAACTGCACTTGGTTTATTCCTTCAGAGTGTCCGTGAAGAATGTGCTTTTCTCTTTGCTGAAACAAAGCATGAAGTAAGGCTGCCTCAGCGTTGGGTACGTGGGTTGGAACTGTGTTGCCATTTTGGGAAAGAGCTTCAAGTGCAATCAGTGTTCCTAGAGTGGGTTGCCCTTCGTCAGTGAGGAGGCGGGATTCAGTGCTGAGTCGGCTAGAAAGTAATTGCTTTCTTTGTTCTTCAGCTACTTGAACTTGATTTAATCCAAAACCCAAACCACTAATTGCTAGTACTGCTGCAAATCCGATGATCGTGGCGGTAACTTTGGCGCGACGCTGTTTTTTTCGGCACGCATCCAGATAGTTTCTCGTACTATTATTGATCTGATGAGCGAATTGAGTCGACTGCAACATTTTTTCTATTCGAAGAAGACGTTCTCCATGGTGAACCAGCCAGGTTTTTTTCTGATTCCCTTCCTCCCATTTTTCTGCGGACCGCCTGAGGTCATCTAATATTATGAGATTATTTCGGTCTTCATGAAGCCAACCTTCTAACATTGGCCAAGCTCGAAAGAGGGCTTCGTGAGCGACTTCAATAACCCGCTCATTTTCTTTGCCATCAGATATGATGAGACGGGCTTCGACAAATTCATCCAATAAATCATGAGCCCGGGAAGGTAAGTCCTGCCAACGAGCATGGCGGCGAACAAATTTTCCTTCCTCCGTTATTCGTACCATTGCCGGAATTAGGGCTTGACGAAATATATTCAGAGTTTCCTCGCTCGGGTTTTTCCTTTCGATAATTTCGTTTGCCGCTCGGCGCACAGATCCTTCTAGCCCTCCAAGATCTTCGTAGTCCTGGATTTCGAGACGTCTGTCTTTCCCGTACCGCTCGTACAGTTCACGGAGGGTGAATGCGAGGAGTGGCAAGGCGTCATCTGTTTCGGCATCTCCAACAAGCCGGGAAATTAAGCCAGACTCAAATTTTACATTGGCCAGCTTTGCCGGCCCCTCTATGACTTGAGGCAGGTTGCGCTTGGGAATGGGACTTATGGGTATGGTTTGGTACATGAAGTCCTCAAAATTGGACTTTGTTTGGAAACTACTGAAGGTATCAGAGCGAATGGTTGCAATGACCATGAGGCGGTTCCCACTTATCTTGAGGGCGTTACTTACACATTCTAGAAAAGCCATCGATTTCTCGACATCGCTATACCCGAAGAGTTCCTCGGCCTGATCAATCGCCAAGAGAACTGTTGCGTCTTGTTGGTCCGCCAAAATCCGCAAGTCACCCGCGAGGTTTTTTAATCCTTTTCCATTTGCTGACTCCTTGTTTGGCGAATACTTCTGCTCCTCAGGGACATAAGACTCATATAATTGGTTGTATATTGAATGCCAACCACGCGGCTCTTTCAGGTCATTAAATGCCTGAGCTAGAATGCCTGCCAATTCTTCCATAGGATTTTGTTGTGGGCGGAACGGAGAAAGTGGCAACCAAGCCTGCTTGTCCTTTCGTACACGTGGAATAAGGCCAGCCCGCATTAATGATGACTTCCCGCTACCTGAGGCCCCTAGAAGTAAAATTAACGGGGGCCCTTTTGTTCTGCGTGTGCTATTCAGCACTCCTAGGATCTTCCCAATTTCATCATTGCGGCCAAAGAACACTGCTGCATCTTTTTCTTGAAAAGCATTAAGCCCTGGATAGAGCGGACGGGAACGATCCCAAGTGAAAGCCTCACCCGGTTCGATCCCGGCTTCTTTAAGACCTCGGGCCAATAGTTGGTATGCTGTCGCAGATTCCTCGGTCAAATCCATGTGTTGAACATCTTCAAATAGTTCCTTTGTTGAACAATTTTCTACTTTCACAATGAAAAGAGGTTTCCCCGCTGCTCGAGCTTGTGTTGCTTCGGCGAAGCACCACCGAGATTCCAGCCAATTTGGAGAGACCAGAGCAATCATGGCACTACAATTGCGCAATTGCTGATAGATCTCGTCTTCCCATCGCTTGCCGGCGGCGATTCCGTGCGCCGGATCGAAGTCGAGAAACAAAGAAAAATGTCCTTGGTCCATTAGCCATTTGGCCATTGAGATGGAGATTTTTTTATCTTTATTGCTGTGGCTCAAAAATATTTGGCTCACTGGATGGTATTCCCTGTTAAATGGCAATCCTTCGAGGTCTCTGGATAGGCAGTATCCCATGGTGACTTCCAGCACTCTTTGTCAAGGAAAGAAATGATCATGGTAATATTTTGAGGCCAGGATTTAACTATTTTCTGTAGAGGCAAATGCGTTGGATTGTCGATCCAATTCTTTCTACCTTTTCTCAAAAGACGGTGGAAGCAAGACCTTTATGAGAGGCATTATGATTCATTTCACGAAAATGAACTTGGAAACCTGGCCCTTTAGTCCTGGAACTTTACTTAATTTCAAGCAAAATAAATGCCAAAGTATTCCAAGGGGTTTCCCCCAAAAAAAGTGCTAACTACTTATTATTTATAGAATAATTTTTAAAGGTATGGCCGACATTTGTGTCAAGCAGTAGCAGGAGTATCTGAACAGATACACATGTGTATCCGTTTGGTCATACGAGGGTAGTCTTTGGGAATGATTAAAGCTGCAAGTCAGGATGTCTTATTTCATTTTTTATGCTTTAACGAGGTGCCCTTGACGGTAGTAGAGAGAGAAGGGAGGAGTAAAAGAAATACAAAAAGAGAAGTTCAAGGTTTACCTAGCCATTTTTTTGCACCATGGTTTTTAGGCAGCAATGCCAATTCTCCCTGCGGACCACAATCCTCGTGGTGCACGAAGCAATATTTTTTACTCACCCAAACTTTTGTTTGCCGATGGCACGGGCTTCGGCGTCGTCGATGACGGGTTGGACTTCGAGATCCATGATATGATTCCAATTGACAGCCCAACCCGCAAGGGCTTGCGCATCGTTTGTTTCCACAATGGCGATGCCTGTTCCGCCACCAAGATTATGCCATCGCCCTATGAAGCTGATATTTTCGCCAAGGTCGGCTTGGTCATCGGTTTGAGTCATCTGAGAAAAGGCTTGGAGGGCTTGGTGTCGTTTGTCAGGATGAATAGAGTAGGTCACCATAAATTTCATGACGTTGCTCCTTAGAGATATAATGCCGAACTTGGATATTTGAGGAATAGGGGGGTTGTAACACCAATGCATTTTAAAAATCAAAACACATGGGTGTGGCGCTCATAAAAACTGTGGTTCAAGGGGATTCCATATTTATGGGGACATGATACAGTGAGTAGGTTGGATAGACGAGCAAACATTAAATAGGACGAGATCATACCTTGCCATTGTTGAAAATCGCCCACTTAGGGCACCCGAATATTCGAAGTGCGGCAGATGCTGTAGTGGCTGAACAATTACAGCTGCCTGCCATCCAGCATTTTATTGATGATATGATCGCGACGATGCGTCATGCGAATGGGGTAGGGATTGCCGCCCCACAGGTGCATGTGTCTCAGCAAATCATTGCCATGGAAGTGTCGCCAGAGAATCCGCGATACCCCAACCAAACCGAAGTTCCTCTGACGGTGTTGGTGAATCCGAAGATCGTTGAGCATGTTGAAGAAATTGTAAATGGGTGGGAGGGCTGTCTCAGCGTCCCGGATTTTCGTGGCCTGGTTCCAAGATGGGCTCGCGTTACCGTGGAAGGGCTAGATCGACATGGCCAAAAGGTTCTGTGTAAAGCCGAAGGGTTTCATGCACGGGTGGTTCAACACGAGATTGACCATTTGAATGGGCAGGTATTTTTAGATCGGTTGCCAGATCTATCAACGCTGACCCATCTTCGAGAATATGAACAATATTGGAAGCAATGAATCTGACTAGGACACTGAAGGGTTTTTCATGAAAATTATTCGGTTTCAAAATTCGTCGGGTGCCATTGTGTATGGGGAGTCGGTTGATGAGACGTCAGCACGACTGATAGAGGGAAATATTTTCGATACTTTTAGTGTGACCGAGGAAGTCGTTCCCGTTGAGAAACTGTTAGCTCCAGTCACACCGCCGACAATACTCTGTATTGGTCTGAATTACCGGCAACATGCGGAGGAGACGGGGGCCAAGATTCCAGAGCATCCCGTATTGTTCATCAAGGCCGCGAATGCTCTCAATAATCCTGGCGATCCTATTGTGATCCCCAAGGTGGCTCCGGGACAGGTGGATTATGAATGTGAGTTGGCCGTGATTATCGGGAAG
>JAJDBO010000201.1 GCA_029261305.1 Nitrospirales bacterium | reverse complement strand
CGTTCTCCAATGCCACAAAACACGCTCACTCCTCCGTGATGACTCATCACGTTGTGGATCATTTCCATGATCAGCACCGTTTTGCCGACCCCCGCTCCTCCGAACAAACCGGCTTTACCACCTCGTTCTATGGGGGATAAGACGTCAATGGCTTTGATCCCTGTGACAAAAATGTCCGAGGTGGTAGTCCGTTGCATCAAGGGCACGGGTCTTCGAAGAAGCGGGCGCCATTCTGCGTTGGTGAGAGGCGGTAGATCGTCGATGGTATTTCCAAACACATTGAACATGCGGCCGAGGGTTTGTTGGCCGATTGGCACTTGAAGGGGATGTCCGGTATCGATAATAGGAGACCGGCAGCTTAACCCTTGCGTGGAGGTCAGGGCCACACCTCGAATGGTCTCACCATTTAAATGTGTCATGACCTCAATCACGACTTGTAGGTTATCCCCGGCTTTCAGCACGGCATGAAGCGGAGGAAGGTGTTGAGGAAATATGACATCCACCACACTCCCTCGAACAGAAAGGATGGAGCCTTTGTTTAGCTGATTAGGGTCTGTGCTCATGATCACTGGCACATTCAAGAAGGGTGTGTGGAAAAATCTGCCAATGGCATTCCGGTTATTCGTTCCTCGTGAATCATATCTCCTCTGTCAGAGAAACGGAAACGCCATTGTATTCATGAGATATACACGATGAACAAAAATTTAACTTCTTTTATTACGAGCCTCATGAAACGAAGGTCGATGACATTTTTTCGCTAAGGCGGACGATACTGTATACCAAACAGCTCTTTACCCATATTGTGGAGCGAAAGTTGGTGAGACATTGGTTCCTTCTATCCTGAAGGATCAATGGTCCTCACATGAAAATAGCAAAATCCTTTTATGAACTCGCTTTCTTCCTTGGCCGTTTAGTTTTGGGTTGTGGTGGGTTGACGTTTTTGGGTTTCGCATAAGGGAACGGTACACACAACACAGGGCAGTTGGCGGTTCGCACTACTTGTTCCGCCGTGCTTCCAAAAAAGATTCTGCCCACATCGGCGGTTTGCCCGCCATAACTACCCATCACGATAAGATCGACCTTTTCCGCCCGGGCTGTTCGAATAACTTCCACAAAGGGCTTACCTTCACTGAGAACACGCTCAATGTCCAACTTCTTTGAGTCGGGTGTTTGTAAAAGGGTTCGTGCTTTCAGTCTGGCAAAGTGCCGTAATTTTTTCTTTTGAGTTTTTTCCTCACTGGGAGAAGCCAGACCCATGTTGTTTAACGCTTCGAGAGCGTTGGTATCAATCACATGAAGGACAAAGAGTTTGGCATCGAAGGTCATAGCCAGTTCCTTGGCCATACGAAACGCTTCTTCAGAACAAGCAGAAAAATCAATTGGCACCAAAATTTTTTTAAATCGTGTTGAAACCATGGTTCTATTCCTTTCTTGGTTCTCCCTCTATTCTTCATTAAGCAGCAATCTGGATGCCACTTTCTTGATTCCTAAAAAAGATCTAATAATTGTCCTTAGGGAAAGGGAGTGCAGACTTAATAGGAGTGCAAGGAGTTGTGGGAATGGGGAAAATGGCCACAGGGCTCCAGGTGCCCTTGTCCAAAAAGGAAGCAGGATTTTGAGTGTGATCAACCAAGGGGGAGAATAGTTCGCTTGTACTCTGAACGTCTCTGAATATCAGACTTGGCCTTTCTCTTGCTTAATATTTTAAGAGGTTATAATACTAATTCTCTGAGACAGAATGAGCATCAGGGCTGTTGCTAACAAAGTACTATCTGTTGTAGGTGTGCTCCTGTTTTTGGGCATGGCCTCGCCACCTTCTTCGATTATTGAAAAAGATCAAGCGGCTCTCGAAGTATTTGTGAAGCAGGGGTGTCCACATTGTGAGGCAGCCAAAAAGTTTTTGACAGCATTGCAGCAGGAGTACCCTGAGTTAAAAATCGTTATCCAAGATGTTGGGAAAGACCCAGAGGTTCGCGATCGCCTAAAACATTTGGCTTCAAAATTTGGCGTTACGCCGATTGGCGTGCCAGCGTTTTATGTCAAAGGGAAGCTGATTGTAGGCTTTTCAGCGGAGGAGACCACTGGTCGGCAATTAAAAGAGGTATTAGGAAGGTCTCCCCCGCAACAGTCTCAGAATGAAAATGATGGAGTGTGTGGCTTAGAAGATCTCGAACCCTGTGTTACCCTCAAAAAAGAGCCACCTCCTGGTGTCGTCCACTTTCCCCTCCTTGGCCCTCAGACCTTCTCTGATATTGGACTTCCCCTTTTTACCCTGTTGCTTGGCCTGCTTGATGGATTCAACCCTTGTGCCATGTGGGTCTTGTTGTTCTTGTTATCGTTGTTAGCCACGCTTCGGGATAGAAGGAAAATGGCTTGGTTGGCCGGGACCTTCGTGATCATGAGTGGAGTCGTCTATTTCGGGTTTATGGCGGCGTGGCTCAATCTATTTTTCTTGATCGGCTATACCAGAGTCACGCAATTGGTGTTAGGTGGTTTAGCCGGCGCCGTTGGTCTATTCAATATCAAAGACTTTTTTGCGTTTGGTCGAGGGGTGACCGTGAGTATTCCCAAATCTGTCAAACCGAGTCTCTATGAAAAAATGCGGACCATCCTTCAAGCCAACACTATTCCTGTGGCGTTGATAGGGATGGTCGGATTAGCCCTGATGGTGAATTTGTTCGAGCTGGCCTGTACCGCGGGATTCCCTGCCTTGTATACGCAAATCTTGTCGCAACAATCTTTGGATGGGTGGACGTATTACGGGTACTTGGGATTATACAACCTGGCGTATATTGCTGACGATGCGGCCATGGTTTCTATTGCAGTGGTGACCTTCAGTCATCGTAAACTTCAGGTGCAGGAAGGGCGATGGTTAAAATTAATGAGTGGCGTGGTGATGATAGGCCTTGCAGGACTGTTGATCGGCGCACCCGAAACATTGTTTTAAGAGGAAGATGGCATTGGAAACTTAGCGAGCACACATGAGAGAACAACATGAATGTCAGGCTTAAAGCATTATGGATTGAATGGCGTGACGGAGTAAGTCGTCCGGTGTTCTTTTCCGCAGCTGCCTTTAATGTGGCCCTCATTTTCTTTGCAGGAATATGGACGAAGACCGCAGGCGATCTGTTTCAGGTCGTGCTGAATTTTATTACGACATATTTTGGATGGTATTACATTCTTACCACCGCTGGAATTCTCATGTTTGTGGTATGGTTGGCTTTTAGTCGATATGGCCGTATCCGATTGGGAAAGCCACAGGATGAGCCTGAATACAGCCGTTTTGCCTGGTTGGCCATGCTGTTTGCGGCAGGCATGGGGATGGGGCTCGTGTTCTGGGGAGTGGCCGAACCCTTGTTCCACTATCAATTCCCTCCGACGGCTTCTCCTCGAACGGATCAGGCCATAGCCGAAGGGATGCGGTTTAGTTTTTTTCACTGGGGATTTCACCCATGGGCCGTGTATGTCATTTTTGGATTGGGGGTAGCCCTATTGCATTTCCGGAATGGATTGCCACTTGCTCCTCGATCACTCCTCTATCCGCTGTTGGGAAATCACATCTATGGCTGGATTGGTCATGTCACGGATGCCTTTTGCACCGTGGGGACGCTTCTTGGTGTGGCAACTTCACTTGGGTTAGGAGCCATGCAGATCAACGCGGGCTTGACTCAAGTGGCCGGGGTTGCCTATGCACTGGACATTCAAATTGCCATCATCGTGGTGATTACCATCATTGCCACGGCTTCGACAGTCAGTGGCGTCTCGCGTGGAATTAAATACCTCAGCATCCTGAATGTGTGCTTCATGCTTCTGTTGTTGGGGTTTGTGTTTTTTGCTGGGCCGACTCTTTATCAACTCAAAACGTTTGTCTTCGGAATGGGCGATTATCTCCTCCATATTGTGCCAACCAGTCTGTGGATTGATTTCCGGGCTGACTCGGATTGGCAGGCGAACTGGACGCTGTTTTATTGGGGATGGTGGATCTCCTGGAGCCCCTTTGTCGGAATTTTTATCGCTCGCATTTCGCGAGGTCGTACTCTGAGAGAATTCATCATCTTTGTTTTGTTAGTCCCGACATGCATCAATTGCTTTTGGTTTGCCGTGTTTGGGGGTACGGCTTTGCATCTTGATCAAAGCAGTCATGGAGAGTTGGGGCAGCCGGTGATTGAGAATGCCGCCATGTCGCTGTATGTATTGTTGGAACGACTTCCTTGGGGCGATGTGATGCAGTGGATTGGACTATTTCTCATCGTCATTTTTTTTATTACCTCCTCGGATTCTGGATCATTTGTTGATGATATGGTCACTTCAGGGGGCAACCCAAATCCACCTGTGGCGAATCGAATTTTTTGGGGTGTTTCTGAAGGTGCTGCTGCTTCAGTGTTACTTTTGGCCGGAGGTCTTAAAGCTTTGCAGTCGGCATCAATTTCAGCCGGATTGCCACAGAGTCTATTGCTGATTGTTGCCTGTTTTGGACTTGCCAAATATCTATCCCAATCCATGGCAGAGGCAGAGGAAGAGGCAGGAAAGAAATGAGAGCAAACGTCTTCACGGGTATATAAATGAACGAGTTGAATGGCGGGCTCATTCTGTGGTGGAGAAATTGGGCATGCATTTTGCTAGTTTAAACAGAAGGAAGGCCTTCTCAGGTAAGGGTACAAGAGCCTTTTCAACAACCACACTTACTATTTTTAGGATTATTTAGGAAAGGGGCGGCTGACCATGAAAATCATCTGTGCGGTGGATGGGTCTGAATATGCTGGTTGGGGGCTTGAAACCCTTGGTTCCTTGTTTCATCGGTCAATTAAGGAAGTTGTCCTTCTTCATGTCATGGACACAAATCCAGTAAAAGCCGGGTTAAGGAAAGAGGGCGCCCGGGTCACCAAAGTTAAAAAATATGTGTCTGCGTTGGAGAAGCATGGGAAGGATTTGCTGAAACGAGCCAAAGACCAAGCCGAGGTTGCCATCAACCAATCCACGACGAAACCGTATGTGACGATTCGATCTGTCTTGGCCAAGGGGCATGCTGCGGAAGTGATCGTTCGGGAGGCGGAAAAGCGGAAGCCACATCTCATTATCCTTGGGTCACGTGGAATGGCTGACATCAAAGGGTATTTAATGGGTAGTGTCTCACGAAAGGTATTGTCGTATGCCCCTTGTGCCGTGTTGATGGTGAAGGAACCGTTGCTGACACCATTAAAGGCCGTGTTAGCTGTTGACGGATCAACAGCGTCGAAACGAGCAGCCAATGCCGCAAAAAACTGGCTGGATCCAGAAGATGTGTCTATCCGGATCTTGTCGGCTGTTCCACAAATCTTAACAGATATTGCGCCAAAAGTGCTTCCCAAAGCCCATCTGTTGGCGTTAACCGAACCGTTTTACCTGCGAGCGCAAGAACTGACGAACCAATACCGCACCATGTTTATTAAAGAAGGGTATGAAGTGAATCCTGAAGTTCTTAAAGGCAATCCTCGTGAGGTTATTTTGGAATCTATTCGCAAATCAAAAGCACAACTGGCAGTTTTGGGCAGCAAAGGTTTAACCGGCCCGGAACGGTTTCAAATGGGAAGCGTGTCGGAATGGGTCGCGGCATACTCAGCCTGCTCGGTGATGGTGGTTCGGCCCAGGGCAGTTTAGCGGAAAGCCCCTAGTGGCTTTTTCAATATTATTGCTCTTGTGAAGAAAGAGGGTGCGTCACTTTGAGAAATTCAGTTTCTGTGAGTGCCTGTTCCCGTAAAGATTGGTCGGAACGAACAAGTTTTTCTCCCAACCCAATACCCAAGTTCCGGTAAATAATGACACCGATATCCGGTCGGCGGCGAACCAAGTCGCCGAGGTCGTGATACGAGAGCACTGCCGCCTCGACTTCAGTCCTAGTCGTGGCGGTGGCTGTCCGAGGTTTGGACGAAAGCAGGGAGTATTCACCTAGGGTTTCTCCTTTTTTGACGGTACCTACCTGGACCGGCGGACTTCCCACGCCAATGTTGATCTGACCTTCCAAAAGAATGAACATGCGGTCCGCTGGGTCCGATTCACGAAACACCGGCTCCCCGGCTTGGAATCCCTCCATAGTACAGGTGGCAGCCAAACGTTCGACCTGTTCCTGGGTTAGCCCATGGAATAAAGGAATGTCGGTCACGACTTGAGCAACACGCGGTATTACCGACCGAGTATAAAACCCTCCCATGACCACATCGGCAATTTCTTGCATGGGTGGTGTCAAGGCAAGTGGGCCAAGATCTTGAAGTTTGGTGAGTCGGACCATTCGAATAATGTCCAAGCGTTCCACTTCATGAAAAACCATAGCTGGGACATATGCTGCAGGCATGAAGTCTAACTCCAGAAGGGTCCTCTGCATGCGTGGGGAATGGGCGCTCACATCAATTTCAATATATTGGATATCCCATTCTTCGCGACATTTGCGTTCTAATTCACTGAGGAGAAAACGGATGGCATGGTCTGTAAAGGTAATGAGCTCAAATACTCTGACCGAATGGTCTGTCTTGTCCAACGTAAAACCAATGGCACCGACCAGTTGCGTGCTTTCTGATGCCAATAAATAATTGGCGTGGTTGGCGTGTAATTTAAAAAATCCATATTCCAAGCGCATATGTCCAAAAATTTCTCGGTTTCGTACGCGACCTCGTTCAATGCGTAACAGTCTAGGGTAACCCTGAACGGTCAGTTCTTGTATCTGGTATTCGTTCTGGTAGGGATAGGGGGCGGATTCTTCATCAACGATTACATCGCAGGGTAAGCCTATATGGCCTAAGGCCAGATTAGCCAGGGGATAGACTTCGGGAATTACCCTGGGATTGTTGTTGCGGAGAGCCAGGGCGTCGCAAAAATATCGGCCAAACAACGCAAAGCTTTCACGATGGGAAAAGGTGTGTGATAAGGGGAGGAATCCTAAAGGAGCAAACCCATGATTTAAACTGATTTTTTGTGCGTAAGGGTGAATGATTCGTGTTTGCACCATGCCAAGGTGAAGTCGATCCTCGATGGCTTCCAACCGTTTGTTCATCAGCAGATTGCCGATGCCATATTGTCTAAAATCCGGATGAACGGCCAATCGACCAAATTCCCCGACCAAATCGGAGTGCGCACCCATTTCGAATACGACTGAGGCTGTCCCAGCAACATGTTTCGTGTCGGGGTCCTCTGCAACCAGCATCAAGACTTGATCATTGAAGATTGAACGTTTAATCCACTGCTGGTCATAAAATTCTTTGTAAGGATAATCTTTGCCATAGACGGCAATGAAAATATCCCGAATTTCGGAAACGTCTTTTTCCTCTGCCAATCGAATTTCAAATTTCATTGTCAATAAACATCTCTATAATCACGTGAGCATGAAAATGGAGTGGCTTCAGTTCCTCTGCCATCAAGCTTGTTTCTGTTGTTGAAGAATTTCTCCAGCCAAAAGTGCCACATGATAAAAATAGTGAGCTCCTATGGCCAGAGCCTGTTCGTCAAAATCAAATTTGCTGGAATGTGCTGGGAAATTTTCTCGTCCAGCCACTTGACCTCCAAATCGCACATAGGCTCCAGGAATTTTTTCCAAATAGTAACTAAAGTCTTCCCCTCCCATGTTGGCAGTTCGAAGGGGGAAGACGTTGTCCTGCCCTACGGTTTGTATGGCGGCCTCTCTTACGAGTTGGGTCATTTCTTGAGAATTGACGACCGGGGGTGTCCCTTGGGTCATCGTCACGTTGACCTTCGCGCCGTGCAATTGCCCGATCGAATCCGCAATGCGCTTGATGGCGGTCTGCAAATGCTCTCGTATGTGCTGATGCTGGGCTCTGATAGTACCTGATAATATGGCGTGCCCTGCTATGACATTGGATGCGGTGCCTGCTTGGAAGGATCCCACTGATACGACTGATGGAAATGCGGGATCCACTTCCCGGGACACAATGGTTTGGAGAGCCATGATCATGAGGCTTCCTACAACCACGGCATCGATGCTTTCGTGTGGTCTGGCTCCATGGGCACCTTGCCCGGTGATCTCAATCCGAAACATATCCGAGGAGGCATTCACAGGACCTTCCGAAACAATGATCCCTCCCGCTTTACAGTGACGATCTAAATGTCCGCCAAAAATCATCCCTGCCTTATCCAAGACGCCCTCCTTGATCATGGCTAAGGCTCCAGTGCCTTTTTCTTCTGCCGGCTGGAAGATGAATCGCACCGGTGCGGGAAGATTGGATTCTCGAGACAGAAGCTTGGCTGCGCCGAGGACCATGGCGGTGTGTCCATCATGACCACAGGCATGCATCACACCTTTGTGGGTGGAGGAAAATTCCAAACCTGTCTCTTCTTCGATGGGGAGGGCATCGGTATCGGCGCGAAGCAAGACATACGAGACATTTGGGGGTCCAGGGAGTTCAGCCACGACGCCGGTTTCAGCGACGTCGGTCCGATAGCTTATCCCTTCGTGTTTGAGAAAATTGCAAATAGCTTGAGCGGTTCGGTTCTCGCCCCAGCTCAGTTCGGGGTAGCGATGAAGGTCTCTCCTCACCGTGACAATTTTTTGGAACAGTTGGGGATTGGAATCGATGGGATCACGCATGCGTCACACCTGTGGTATTGAAATGGGCGAAGAAATGGCCTCTCTTCTATATCACAGCAAGAACAGGGCCAATTTTTGAATACACTACATTTTGGAGAGGGTGGGGTAAATCCATAAAACCTGAATCTAAAAGTCAATTTGGGTCTTTAAAGTTGGGGAAATTGCCACAGTTTTAGGAAACACCTCTGTAGCATTTGGGCCCAGTGAGGCAGTGTGGGAATGTTCTGTGCAGGGCAAATTCGAGTAGGAAATCCATTGGGCAGGTGGTCATATGGAGAAGAAAATTGTAGTTGGAATAAAAGTTGCCTTGCATCAAGAGAAGAAGAGGGGGAACATAAGGGGGATGGCTCTGAAGGGAAATCTATTAGGGGAATGTTGAAAAAGCCGTCAGCGGGGTTCTCGCCATTTTGACCATTCCCTCTCGTTGATAATGCTAGGCTTTTCAGGAGCTTTTATTCGCTATTGGCGTGAAATATTCAACAGCTCGATTAAGTATGAGCTAAAGGGCCCTGATGTTAGCTCCAACATTTCCAAAGAAAGATTGAGGTGAACTTTGCTGACTAGACGACGTAACATTTGGATCACGCCCCAGATAGTAGTTTTGAATCTCTTGGTGTTGGGTGTGACATTGTTCATGGGATCGGGTGTTGTATGGAGTGAGCCAACAAAACAAGGGGTACGATGTCAGGGATCGTACAAAGGCCAAACGATCGATGCCGAAACTCTGCTCACCATTCTCAAGGACCATAAACAGTGGCTGACAAATCGTCAGGATTCTGAAGGGAACAAAGCCAATCTCTGTGGGGCTGATCTACGGGAAGTGGATTTACGCGAAGTCGATCTCAGCGGTGCGAACCTCTCGGAAGCGAAACTGATCCATGCGGATCTTTCGGGCGGAAAATTCGTGAAGACGAATTTTCAGAATGCCAATTTACGAGAAGCGTCTTTGTCTCTCAGCGACCTTCGGGAAGCAAACTTTTCCTTGGCCAACCTGAATGGAGCTGATTTGCGAAAAGCCGATATTGCCAGGGGAAATTTTTATCAGGCGAGTTTGAGAGAAGCTAACCTCGCGGAAGCCTATCTGGTGCTGGCTACTTTCCAAGAGTCTGATATCGACGATGGGTATCTCTTGGGGGCCAATTTGGATGGAGCCAATCTTACTCAAGCGAGTTTGCGATCAGCAGATCTTCAAGGCGTAAGTCTCCATAGAGCCATTCTGAGAAAGGCCAATATGGCGCAGGCGGATTTATTTCAGGCTGATCTTCAAGAGGCAGATTTGCAGGGAATTAATTTTGATCAGGCAGATTTACATGGAGCCAATTTTAATGAGGCCAATCTCCAAGAGGCTAGTCTACGTGGAGCGAACCTGGAACGGGGAATTTTCTATCGGGCTAATTTGCACCATGCGGATTTAACCGAGGCTAATCTTCAGGAAGCTGATCTCCTCATGGCAGATCTGAGCCACGCCCATCTAAGGGAAGCAGAATTTGATGAAGCCTATATGGCCAAGGCGAATCTTCAACATGCGGATATGGAAGACGCGGATTTTTCCTGGGCGAATATGGTTGATGCGGATTTAACTTCCGCGAATCTCACCCGGGCCGTGTTGTTTAACACCAACCTTCAAGATGCCAATCTTCAAGAAGCCAATTTGTATGGGGCGGATATGCGAGGAACGGATATTCAGAACGCCAAATTGTCGGGGGCAAATTTGCAAAGCACCTCCTTGAAATTCGTCCAAGGTCTGACACAGGAACAGCTCAACGAAGCTTGTGTGGATGAAACAACTGGTTTGCCAAAGGGGATGACCAGGCCCAAGGCTTGCCAGGGTAAAAAGAATTAAAGGACACATCATCTCATGGCACCTCTGGCTCCGCCGAGTCTACTCCACCGAAGGCTACGAAGACCAGGAGTGGCTTCACGTTTACGCGCCGAAGCACTTCAACGCACAGGCGAGTGAGATGCTTCATAGGAGGGAAGGCTATTTTCTGATCAGCTCATCCCTTTCTCGATTGGAGTAACATTTCATGCTTACCATGTGGAGCATTCACAGCCAAGCCGAGCAATATGTGCCGGGTATGGTTCGAACCACACGCTCGGTTGAAAAAGTCACATCCCCCACCTCCATATCTTCAATTAAAGATTCTCATTCCAAAGGGAATCCTGAGGCTCTTTCGACCAAATTCAAGGGAAGAGTGGGAGACACCTATGGCGAAGTCCTAGAGCTTCAGCCAAAACGGGAGCCGGCCATTTTAGCCAAACAAGTCATGACCGCGCCGGCGGTATCGATAGATCTGAACGCCTCAATAGCCGAAGCCTGGAAATTGTTTCATCACCGTCGGTTTCGCCACGTTCCAGTGGTCACAAAGGATCAGCGGATTGTGGGAATTATTTCAGACCGCGATCTGTGGCGAGAAGCCGCAGGTATTCATACACATCCCAGTGCCGAGTCCATGGCATTGTCAAACCTGATGGTCCAAGACGTTATGATCGATCGTGTGCTCACGGCTCATCCTGACACGGAAATTCGGACCATCGCTCGAGTCATGTTCGAAGAACGCATCGGCGCCATGCCCATCGTGAATGAAGCGGGAACCCCGCTGGGCATCATCACCCGGAGCGATATTCTCCAAACCGTCATGAATCAGGTGCCGTTCGAACTATGGATTTAGGATTCATGTTCGAGCGAGCCATGATTTATTTCTTCGTGGATTTCGACTGGGCCAGCCATTGTGTGACACGATCAATTTCATCTTGAAGCAGATCCCATTGTTGTGGTGTCTGTTCGAATGATCCCTGTTGGCCACTTTCTTCCAATGAAAAACAATGTTCGGCTAAAGAATCAGCGCCTAAATATTTGGCGCTTCCTTTTAATGAATGGGCAGCCTTCATCAGGGAATCTGCATTCTGGTTCTTGAGTGCATCCTGAATCGACTCCACATATTTGGGAACATCCTGGAGGAATTGGTCAATGAGCGAAAGGAAAAAATCTGGATCATCTTCCCCGCCCAAGCTCTTCAATTCATCTATCGTTTGAGGATTCAAGGGTGCGGGGAGCGAGTGGTCACTGTCATCATTTGAGGGGGTTGGTGAATATTCTACGGATACGGCATTGACGGTTGCCGGGGCTTCTGTGTTTAGGGTGAGAATCGTATCGATGCGTTGGGCGAGCTCTTCCATTTTCACCGGCTTGGAGATGAAGTCATCCATGCCAGCCTCTAGACATTTTTCTCGGTCGCCTATCATCGTATTGGCAGTCATGGCAATAATGGGAATCCGTTGCTGGGCTCTCGTTGCCAATTCCGTGTGTTCTCCTAGCCTCGACTCTCGTTTTCTAATTTCCCGCGTTGCCTCCAACCCATCCATTTCTGGCATCTGGCAATCCATAAGGATGAGCGCATACGGCTTGGTGCGATATACCGTGAGGGCTTCACGCCCATTTGAAGCCACGTCAACCTGATACCCCAATTTCTGAAGCATTCGAACTGCGACCTTTTGATTCACCAAGTTGTCTTCTACCACTAGGATTTGGATTTCCATGTGGGAGAGGTTTTCAGAGACCCTGTGGCGAGTCACAATGGACCCCTGGGGAAAGTCCGGTGTTAGTTCGGCCCTTCCCATGACCATGGCCAAGCATTGATGTAGGTGTCGTTGATGAATGGGTTTGGTGAGATAGCCGACAAACCCTGCGTCTTGGGCTCTTTGCGCTTCTCCCCGTTGCGCGAGTGAGGTGAGGAGGACCAGAGAGATGGAGGCGAATCGAGGATCGGATCGGATCATTTTCGCCAGCGCCCATCCGTCGGTGTCTGGCATGTATTGATCCAGGATCGCCAGCTGATAGGGTTTGTGTGTTTCAACACCTTCCTGTAGCCGAGAGATAGCTTCTATTCCTGTCGATGCGCTGGTGTGTTGCATTCCCCAGGCTTGTGCGTAATGTTCAAGAATCATTCGATTGGTGGAATTGTCATCCACAAAGCAAACCCGTACTCCCTGGAGGGAAGCGAGAGGGGTGGGTGAAACATTTGGGTCCCGTTGGCATGTCAA
>JAJDBO010000021.1 GCA_029261305.1 Nitrospirales bacterium | reverse complement strand
GCAACCGTGAGCCTCATGGCCGCGCCTGGTTGGGGCCAGGTTGAACGAGTCGACCAACTTCACTATCCGCCACTCCCCGAAATCAAAATCCCAGAACCCACACGAGTGGTCTTGGATAATGGGATGATCGTTTTGTTGCTGGAAGATCATGAGTTGCCCCTTGTCTCTGTATCAGCGCGAATTCGGACAGGAGCGCGACTCGAACCGAAAGAAAAAATCGGATTAGCTGGGTTGACGGGAACGGTGATGCGTAGTGGTGGAACCACCACACGAGCCGGCGATGCCCTTGATGATTACCTTGAAGGAAAGGCCGCCTCTATCGAAACCGGCATTGGCACAACCGTCGGCTCAGCCTCGATGAATTGCCTGATCGAAGACTTTGAAGAAGTCGTACAGGTCTTTGTCGATGTCCTCAGAAACCCAAGCTTTGCACCAGAAAAATTAGCCATTGCCAAGAATCAAATCATGGCTGGAATTGCCAGGCAAAATGACAATCCAGACGGCATCGTCAAGCGCGAATTTACCAAACTCGTGTATGGCAATGACTCGCCTTACGCTGCTCAAGAAACCTATGCTACCATCGGCAGTATTACCCGCAAAGACCTCGTCGCCTGGCATCAAAAATACTACCACCCCAACCGCATGATCTTGGGACTCGTCGGTGATTTCAAAACAGCTGACGCCTTGGCGTTAGTAAAACGAGTATTTGGCCAATGGCCGAAAGGGCCAGAATTTACTGACCCCAAAGTTCCATTTCAAACGTCAACCGAAGCCGGCGTCTACTACGTTGAGAAAAATGATATGACCCAGGCGAAAATTATCATAGGGCACATGGGACTTATTCGTATGCATCCCGATTACCATCCGGTGGTCATCACGAATCAGATTTTATCTGGATCATTTGGGGCACGCCTCTTCTCAAGCATCCGCTCAAAGAAAGGCTTAGCCTACGATGTGCATGGTGGCGTGGGCTTTGGGTGGGACTATCCATCGTCGGCCAATTTCTCCATGTCCACAAAAACGGAGACCACTCAAGCCGGGATCGACGCCCTCATTGAGGAAACCCATAAAATCATGAAAACTGAGCCGCCAACGGATGGGGAAGTGCAAAACGCGAAGGCCAGCCTTCTCAATTCTTTTGTATTTTCGGTCGACTCTCCAGGCAAGGTCCTCGGAAAGCTTCTCACGTACGAATACTATGGCTACCCCTCGGATTGGATGACTCGATTTCGTAATGGCATTGAACGAGTCACCACAGAACAAGTCCGACGCGCAACCCAACAGCATATTAAACCCGACCAATTTGTGATCTTAGTGGTCGGTCCCCGCAAAGGCACAGCCTCTGCACTCGCACGATATAAAAAGGTTCACGAACTCGACATTTCAATTCCAGAGTCGTAGAGTGGGCTGACCAACAATCTCAACCCTAACACCCTCTTCCCATGATGCCACGCACCCGACCAATATTTGGTACTTTCCTTTTCACATTGTTGTTATTGACGACAGGCTGCGCCAGTAACCCATACACCGACCGGTCCCAATTTCTATTGATTTCTGAAGACAGTGAAGTGCAAATGGGGGAACAATCGTATGCCCAAGTTCTGGGAGATCCGAAAGTTCAAATATCCCAAAATCCCGCTGAAGTGGCCCCTGTCCAGCGAGTCGCCGAACGAATCATTGCTGCTGCCAAAAAATCAAAATATGCCCAGCGCGCACAAAGCTTTAACTGGGAAGTGAATGTCATCAAAGATGATCGGACCAAAAATGCCTGGGCTTTGCCCGGCGGCAAAATCGCGTTTTACACAGGCATTTTCCCAGAAGCCAAAAATGAAAATGGCCTCGCAGCCATCATGGGACATGAAGTCGTCCATGCCTTGGCTAGACATGGTGCTGAACGCATGAGTACCAATTCCGCCGCACAACTTGGACTCTCTGTCGTGACAATTGCTTTGGGCATGGGCCCAGTAGGCAGTCAATTGGCTGGTCAAGCCGTCGGCCTTGGAGTGCTCCTCCCCTTTAGCCGCAGTCATGAATCTGAAGCCGATTACATTGGGTTGTTGTTGGCTGCCGAGGCTGGATATGATCCACGAGAATCAGTAAGACTCTGGCAACGCATGGCACAATCATCACAGGGCGCGCCGCCAGAATTCCTCTCGACCCATCCGGCCAATGAAACTCGCATCAAAGATCTTCAAGAATGGATGCCCGAAGCCATGGCCATCTACGATCGCGCAAAAAAAGCCTCGGTCTCTGAGCTTCCCAAAATCACTCCGCCCCCGCCAGAAAAACAACCAACCCCAAAACAGGGCTAAACCATCCGCACCAAATTTCCTTTTGTTGTCTGCGCGGCTGACCAATCCAATAGGATTTGAGTTCAATGCCAAGGCCCGTTATGCTCTGGCTCCGATGGCCATTCTCCCTTCTTTAAAAATTTTCTTCACCTGCGCCTTTTTCCTGCTACTCACGGGGTGCGGCGGAAGTGGAGAAACGGTCGTCGAAATTGCCTTACACCCGACAAAAGCCAACATCATCTACCTCGCCACAAACGATTACATTTTCAAATCTCGCGACGAAGGCCAAACCTGGAGGAATGTGTCCAAAGGCATGACTCACTCGCGAGTCATTGCCTTGGCTGTCGACCCATTGCTTCCAGCCAATGTCTATGCCGGAACCAAAGGCGATGCCGTGTTCAAAAGCTTCAGCGGCGGACAACGATGGCGCGCAAGACGCACAGGGTTAGGCGGCGTCACCATTACCTCCGTGGTCCATGAACTTAAGTTTGTCCCAGGCTCAAGCCAGCACCTCTTTGCCGCCACATCCATGGGTGTGTTCGAGACTGAAAATGGAGGAGACAATTGGATCAAACATATGGAGGGCATGATCGAGGTGCTCATGGTCGTGACGGTCGACATCGACCCCAACCAACCACAGACAATGTTTGCTGGTACGAGTGGTGGAGTGTATCGATCGATGGATGGTGCCAAGACATGGAAAAAGGTCAACAACGGACTGGTGCCACCGGATGTGCTAAAAACTTCAAGAGCACTCAGCGTCGTCAAGATTAAAATTGATCCACACCATCCCAAGACTGTCTATGCCGCAACTCTCAAGGGCCTCTATAAAACCTCAAACGGGGGCGACTCCTGGCAACGCATTGCCGAATCCCTCCCCGACCAATTTCTGAGTGACTTAATTTTAGATTCAAAACAACCCGATGTGCTCTACGTCGCTAGCCGTGAAGGCATTCATAAAAGCCTTGATGGCGGGAACACCTGGCAAGCGATGAATGAAGGACTCACCAATCTAAATATCCGCGCGCTTACCATCAGTACCCAAGACCCGCAAACCCTGTACGTCGGCACCAACCTCAGAGGCCTCTTCCGCTCAAGAAATGGTGGCCAATCTTGGGAATCAATCCCGCTGACCAAAGCCACACCACCAGCCTAACCTAGGCACTGAAGCCAAGCATGCGATCTCAAGCCGTCAACCTCAGGGGTTCAGGATTGTTTACCCCTTACTCTTTCTCCCCCTAGCCCTCTGTCATTTCGAGTCTCACGAGAAATATTTTACCCAATAGCGGACTAGCACTTCCACGGGCAAAGATTTCTCCCTGAAGTCGAAATGACCGCAAGAGGCGCACCGAAAGAAACCCTCCACAAGTTTGACTATTTCTAGGACAAGGGTCTTGATCTAAAGAGATCTATTTTTTCTACTCTGAATGAATTTCATATGGTTCAGGATCGAACCATTCCCCTTCAAGGAAAATGCATTCATGAAACACATTGCTAGGATCGTGACCATGATTACTCTGTTTTCGTTCGCACCATTTTCTCATTCAGCTCAGGCTGGACCGGAACCTTTCATTGGAGAAATGATGATGTTTGCCGGAAATTTTTGTCCACGTGGATGGACTGATGCGAGTGGGCAGCTTTTGGACGTGAACCAATACCAAGCCCTATTCCTGGGAACCACCTATGGTGGTGACGGGCGAACGAACTTTGGCATGCCCGATATGAGAGGTCGTGCGGCAATCCATGCTGGGCATGGACTTAGGTTAACCAATCGAACATTGGGATCGAAAAGCGGCACTAAAAGGGAAGCGCTTAGCGTGAGTCAAATGCCTTCGCACTCGCATAGCCTTAATGCCTCAAACATTTCGGCGACCAGTAAAACCCCAGAAGGGAAAGTCCAGGCAAAAACTCGACGCAAATCATATGCCTCTGCCGGCTCAGGAGGGCTCACCCAAATGCCCCTCAATCCATGGGGTCAGTGGGTAACGGGCAGCCTCACAATAATATGCAGCCTTATCTGACAGTACGATTCTGTATTGCGTTGCAAGGAATTTATCCTTCTCGAAATTAAGCACGCGTTGATAGAGTGAACCCAGATCTCACACCTTTCACGATATTGCAAAAGATTTTAGAGATCGTTAAATTGACCAGGACGGTAACATCCAAACATATTTACTCACCAATCACATCTATCTACATTTTAAATTTTGAAGGAGAACACCTATGGCAAAAGCACGCGCTCGACATATCTTGGTTGCAACTGAAGAATCCTGCAATGCGATAAAAACCCAAATTGAAGGGGGCACTGACTTTGCGACATTGGCCAAGGAACACTCGACCTGCCCATCTGGAAAACAAGGTGGCGACTTAGGCGAGTTTGGTCCAGGGCAAATGGTGCCAGAATTTGATACCGTGGTCTTTAACGAGGAAGTGGGCAAAGTACACGGCCCAGTGAAAACTCAGTTCGGATACCACTTGTTGGAAATCACCAGCCGCACATAATCGCCTTTCTCTCTACTGTTATCCTTCGAAGGATGGCCTCAAGTTGTTACAAAGCATTAAGGAAAGGCTTGGGCAAATGTGCCCGAGTCTTTCCTCGTTTTTTTTCGAGACGACGGAAATTCCTCTCTAGCGTTTCCCACAGTTCTTCCCGCCATTCTCGACCCTAGTGAAGGACTATCCATGTTTTGATTTTTGGAAAAACCCGCCTGCCCGTTGCCTACTCACACTCTTGATCAAATAGATACGCAATCTTTTTGGCTTTGGGATACAGTGCATGATACGTCACCACCATTCCGATTTACACGGCATTCCTCTGTGGGTTCTGGTGGAAACTTTAGAAGGCTTATAGGACGGCAACGTGGATGCACTCGATCCCCGATGTGGATCAAGGTGACTTTCTCAACAGACCGAATTCGAACTGTGGAGGTTACAGACCGTTTGGGTTGGAATATATCGTAGCAGTGGATTTTTTACCTAAAGGCCGACACCGCTTTGTCTTCATGGGTGGATCGACAACCCTCGGATAGTTTTTGTTTTTAATGACCGACGCTCTCAGAAGACTAGTCATAATGGCGGGTATGATTCCTGGATGCATCGTGACCTCCTTTAGGGACTGTGTACCACAGACTTGTTGGATATCCCTGACGAACGATGTTGATGTGCGATATACAACAACAGCCTGTGCATGATTTGATCGAGGCCCTTGGCGGCAGGACTCTTGGGGGCAAGATCCACCACCGGTTGAAAGATCCGCATAGATTGCTCGACAGACTCGTCTGCAGGGATTTCTCCTAGCATGACCAACTCACTCCCGATAAATTTAGTCACCACCTGCTGAAGATAGCCAACCGACACCTGACTTTTCGGTGTAGTCCTATTAAGGACAAACAACGGATTAAATTCTTGCAATGTCTGCTCAGCGGCTTCGCGAGTGCTTTCATCCTCATTGCCAATGGCAGCCAGTACTTCCTCGACGCTTGAAAACTCTTCCTCCATGAGCGAAGTTTTGACCTCTCCACGATCCCGGGCCAATACACGCGTCAAGACTTTTCGAATCGCGGCAAGTTTCAAAAAACGGTAGAGTTCGATGACAGACGTTGGATCTGGGTTGGCAACGACAATCTGAGCATCGCCCTGTAAAAAGAAATCGAGTGCTTGATAACTAGTTCCCGGCGGACAATCCAACACCACCACATCGGCATCAAGGGTTTGGAGATGACGGATCAACCGCTGTTTCTTGGCATAAGGCATATTCGCCGTGGCCAGCGTTTCTCCCGTGCCAGCGATAAGCCGAAGGCCTGATCCCCATTCCACTTCTTGAGCCACATCCTCCAGCGAATCAACTTTT
>JAJDBO010000003.1 GCA_029261305.1 Nitrospirales bacterium | reverse complement strand
CAATTTTGTCCAGCCATGATGAGAAGCGGTGTGTCTCCTTGTGGGCCTTGTGGCCCAATCGATCCAGTCAGACCCGTTGGGCCTATTTCGCCTTGTGCCCCTTGCTCTCCTTGAAGTCCTTGTTCACCCGAGGGGCCTGCTAGGCCTCGCAAGGTGTCGATGTATGTCCAGGTGGTTGAACCAGTCTTTGTAAAGTATTCGCCTGTATCGTTTTTTAAATAAAAATCTCCAATCTGTCCTTGGTTTTCCAAGGGAAGTTCGGTACCTGTCAACCAGGTAGTGCCGTTTTTCCCGGGAGGGCCTGGGTTCCCCGACGATCCTGGTAAGCCTGGTTCTCCTAAAGGACCTTGAGGGCCTGGCGGCCCTGACTGCCCCGGAGTACCTTGCGAACCGGGATTTCCTTTGGGACCTTGAATTCCAGGTTGGCCGTCTTGGCCGACACCGGGTAAGAGTGTCACCTCGATTTCCACGGGGTGGCTGGTGAATGGGTTTTCCTTGCTATCAAACGAGATACTGAGAGGCGTGTTGGAATCAGAGATTAATGCGAGCCCGAAATTCGTCGAAGGACGCTCTAACCAATCCTTGAGAATGGTGGCGACCTCAATCGTGATGAATTGCTTTTTGTCAATTTTATGAATCGCCAAACTTTTCAATACAGGCCCGATTGGAGGCCGTGGCGATTTGCGAATAGTGTCTTCGTTCCAGTCCGCTAATATTTCGTGAAGGTGAAGCGTGCCAGGTTTTTTTACCTGGTTGAGCCACAGTCGTAAGGTCGCATGTTGGATAGATCCGTCAGGGGGTAATGGGGAAAGATCGAACTTGAGGAATCCTTGCTCTTCATACCCGGCAGAATGTTTGTGAACAGAAATATTTTTCTCATCGACGCGATGAGCGGCATATTTCTTTAGACGTTCTTTCCAGGAGGAATGCCGATTGTGAGAAGGGACTGGCTGATCAATCCTTGCGGTGTGATCGTCCGTGACATGAAGCGTGATAGCGAAAGAAGAGGGAACTCCAAAAAAGCAAATAGTGATCAGGAAAATTCCAAGACGAAAAGGTGAAAGCATGATTTAACTCCTGCTCTTTATGAGAAGCGATGCACGATATTCAATCGCTCTCAGAAAAAATGTCCTTTGCCGTCCTGGCTTAATAAACAACCATTCTTTGGTTTAAGTCAGTGTCTGGTACCTCTCAAGAGATATAGGGTTATCACCATAGAATTTCATTTTTAGCCGTCATTCAGAAATGATGAAATGCGTACCAAAGCTATAAGCAGAATTTATGCCAGAGAGGTGAAAGTGGTGTTGTATTCAATCCAAGATATTGAATAGTTATGAGTTTTACCTGAACCCCTAAGGAGAATGTTCGAGGGGAGAAATACTGAGGGTGTTTTTGTTAATTGTATCTGAATAGATACACCGGTGTATCTATTCAGATACAATTGGATTGGGAAATACCTGGTAAAAACATAGTAAGGAGATAGGTTAAGAGATTGCCCCAGAAATTCCGTAAACTTCCTTCATTTTGTGTTGAAGCGATTGTAAAAATGGCTCGGCGCTAAGGGTTTGGCCTGTGGCCTTTTTGATTAATTCTTCGGAGGTGTACTGGCGTCCATGTCTATGGATTCGATCATTGAGCCATTCCTTCAGGGGAATGAGATTGCCTTGTGCGAGGTCGCTATTGAGCGAAGGTAAATCTTCACCAGCTTTCTTGAAGAGCATGGCGGCGTAGAGATTGCCTAAGGTGTATGTGGGGAAGTAGCCGAAGGCGCCAAAGGACCAATGCACGTCTTGAAGGACGCCCTCGGAATCTTTTTTAGGAACAACTCCGAGGTATTCTTTCATTTTTGTTCGCCAGAGGTCGGGCAGGTCTTCCACGCTCACTCGTTTTTCGATCACATCTAATTCAATTTCAAAGCGCACCATGACGTGGAGATTGTAGGTCACCTCATCGGCCTCAACGCGAATGAGCGAAGGCTTCACGGTATTGATCGCTGAGTAGAACTTGTCCACGGTGATGCCATTGAGTTGGTCAGGGAAGCGTTCTCTCAACACAGGGAAAAAGTGTTCCCAAAAGGCACGCGAGCGTCCCACACTGTTTTCCCATAACCGGGATTGGCTCTCGTGGATGCCCAGGGAGAGTGCCTCGCCTAAGGGAGTACCATGGTGTTCAGTCGATAACCCTTGCTCATACAACCCATGGCCGCCCTCGTGAATACAGCTAAACAGGCAAGACTGGAAATCTTTTTCAAACACGCGGGTTGTTACTCGAACATCCGTTGGATGAAACGAGGTGGTAAACGGATGGGCGGATACATCTAATCTTCCCCGTGTAAAGTCATACCCCATTTTGGTGAGGACCAATTTGCCGAATTCCATTTGATGGTCATTGTCGTACGCTTGATAGAGAATTCGATCATCAGGCGGTGTTGGGGATTCTCGAATTTGGTCAAGTAGTGACACCAGCCCTTCGCGAAGAGTCGTAAATAAGGGTTTGAGTTGGGCTACGGTCGCGCCTGGTTCAAAGGTATCGAGCAGCGTGTTATAGGGCGATTCTTTGTAGCCTAAATAGCCCACCTCTTCATGTTTGAATTCAATGATGGTTTGAAGCTTCGGCAAAAATTTGGCGAAATTATTTTCTTGCCGTGCTTCTGCCCACACTTGTTGGGCGAGCGAGCATTCGCGTTCAAGTCTGGTCACAAATTCAGAAGGCAGTTTCTTCGCCCGACTAAAGTCCCGCCACGTTTCTCGAAGTAAGGCTTTTGAGGCGTCATCAAGTTCTGTCGTCTCGTCGTGTGCCAAGCCGGTCGTTGGATCAATATGAGGGGTTAACAGGGTTTCAATGTCTGAAGAAACAAACTTGTCATGGGCCAAGGTTTGCAACAGGGCGATTTGATCCGCACGGGCTTGGCCTCCTCCTACAGGCATATAGGTTTCCTGATCCCAAGAGAGTAAGGCCGAGGCATCACGCAAATGTTGAATTTCGAGAAGCTTAGTTTTCAGTGATGCTAAGTCGTTCGCCGTGTTTGGCATGTGAGGAACCCCTTGATGTGAGACGAGCCAATGTTTTGTGATCTGTCAGGGGAGGACTGTACAAAGAGAGAGGCATGATTGCAATGTAGGAGGCAGACCCTTCACAATGGGCCCGCCCAAAAGATGTTTCCCCAATCACTCGCGACTCAAACTCTTTGAAGGACATATCAATGAAAGATCTCATCTCTCCTGACATTGAAGCCTATGCTGAAGCGCATTCCATGCCTGAGTCGGATGTGTGCCGACGATTGCGTGAAGAAACCATTCGTTCGGTCGATTTTCCGCAAATGGTCGTGGGCCCGTTAGAAGGGGCGTTTCTCAAAATGATGACACAAGTGGTTAGCGCGAAGCGGGTGTTAGAAATTGGCACGTTCACGGGGTATAGCGCGTTATGTTTTGCCGAAGTGCTACCGGACGATGGTCAAGTGATCACGTGTGATATAGATCCAGAGACCACCGAGTTCGCCAAAAAATATTGGGATCAAAGCCCGGCGGGTGGAAAAATTGAGGCGCATGTGGCTCCGGCACTTGAGTCAATGGGCCACCTCAAGGGATCCTTTGATGTCATTTTTATTGATGCAGATAAACTCAATTATGTGAATTATTATCAACGTGGTTTGGACCTGTTGGCTCCACGAGGCGTCATGCTCATTGATAATGTGTTGTGGAATGGGGACGTCATTTTTCATCCACCACTTGACGATTCAACGGCAGCCATTCAAGAACTTAATCGGGTCGTGGCAGGTGATGATCGAGTGACCTCAGTTCTTGTGACGATTCGTGATGGTGTTTTGGTTGTTCGACGGGCTGTATAAACTGTAGGGTAGACCAGCCTGACCCACAAACTTCTATACGAAAGATCAAATCGGTTATCAATGATGGAAGATCTCATTCTCAGTTCGCTGTTCCTTGGGTTTTTGCTTGGGCTCTCGCATGCCTTAGATGCCGATCATGTCGTGGCCGTGGGTACGTTGGCTGCCGAAACAGAGAGTCTGAAACGATCATCGATTCTGGGCCTGTGTTGGGGCGTCGGGCATACAGTGACGCTCACGGTGATTGGCGGCTTGGTGCTGAGTTTGAAATGGAAAATTCCTGATGCCTTGGCTATCAGTATGGAAGTAATGGTCGCCGCGATGATTGTCGGGTTAGGTGCGCTCCTGCTGTGGCGCGCCAGACGTCCGTTAACACTTCATGCGCATACCCATTCGCATGATGACAGTACCCATACCCATGTACATGTTCACGTCGAAAACAAAGAAGTCCATGGCCATCAGCATCTAAGAAATTCCTTGGTAAAGGCCTTTGGCGTTGGCTTGGTTCATGGGATCGCCGGAAGCGCTGCATTAACCATTACTGTGATGGCCACGATGCCCTCCCTCTTCCTTGGCATAATCTATATCGTGGTCTTTGGAACTGGAACCATCGCCGGAATGTTCCTGATGAGCACCATCATCAGTATGCCCTTCATCTTCATGGCCCAACGAGCCGCTCACTGGCAAACCCGAATCAAAGTCTGTGCCGGAGTCTTCGCTATGGGCTTCGGCGGCACCCTCGCTTGGTCGCTGCTTTTCTAAAGATTGTTCAAAAATCATCGCCTGGAAATTTCACACCACTGTTTTTGGTTTGGTGGATTTGCACCATAAAATGGAGATGTTCTTTTCCCGTCGTTCTCGCGGAATCAAACTGTGATATCTCGACAGGGGGCTGGATGGTACACTGGATGTGAGCCGTGGCGGGATCTGTTGTCTTTACTGAGGAGCGTGCGTTGAGGAGACTGTCGATTAATCTTTCTCGCCTTGAGATGGTGAGAACTTTGGTTTTGATCGGTGGGTTGTTCCTCATGCCACCAGTTTTGTGCGCGACGGCTCCACCGGTCCTCCAATTTGAATCTGCTGAAGGGTTGGAGCCAATTGCGGAACGGCTTCAGAAGATTGATTCAAACCAATATCGAGTAATCATGGATTTGGTGGGTCTGCAACAACCAGGTCCACCTATTCGAGTGATACTTGTTTCGAATGAGTCTGATCTTGCCAAACGGGTGCCAGCTTGGTTCGTGGGCTATGCAATAGGAGAATCGTCTACCGTCGTGTTGCTCACCGATCGGGTCGCGAACTATCCGTATGATTCTCTTGAAGGAGTGTTGTTGCATGAGATCGGGCATATTTTGACTTTTCGTGCAGCGGGTGGGCGTGATGTTCCACGTTGGTTTGATGAAGGATTGGCCATGATTGCTGGTCGTACCTGGAATGTTGAAGAACGGGCCAGGCTGGTATGGGCCATGGTCTCCGGCCATCAAGTGTCCTTCGATGAGCTGAATGAATGGTTTGTCAGTGATTCCTCTTCGGCGCGGAGTGCCTATGTTATTGCTCATGCGTTAACCTTGGATTTGATCGATCAAACATCCCCTGGTTTTCCAAAGCTGCTGTTGGCTAAGGTGGCTTCGGGCATTCCCTTCCATGAGGCGTTTAGGCAAACGGCTTTCATGACCCTTGAACATGCCGAAACCAAATTTTGGAATCAGCAAACGCTGTGGAGTCGATGGATTCCCGTGGCTACAAGTTCAGGAATGGTGTGGTTGGGCATTACGGCCCTCGTCTTTTATGCCGCGATCCTGCAGCGTAAGCGATCTGCGGCGATCAAAAAACGCTGGGAGGAAGAAGACTGGGATCCTTGAGATTATTTACATATT
>JAJDBO010000200.1 GCA_029261305.1 Nitrospirales bacterium | reverse complement strand
GCCTCAGCCTTTTGCTCGGGGGTCAAGGTCGCATGAAATTCACTGACTTTCGCGATCACTTGTGGCGCAGCTTGCTTCAGTAATGCATGGTGTTGATCGAAGAGCCCCAACACCACGGCCTCATTCATTTGCTCACTTCCCACTTGCGCAATAACTTCATCAAACAGAGCCTGGTGATCATTTTGAATGGCACTTCGGGCTCGAAGAATCTCATCCTTCACTCCAATGAGTTTCTCCTGTTGTTGCTCTGTCAAATCCAAATGGGAGCTAATGTGATCCATCTTGTGCGCGATGCGTTCCTCGGGTGATCGATGTCGATTACATCCTGTAAAACCAAGAAGCGTTGCTGCCAGTGCGACAACTGCGACTCCAATAATCACTTTTGATTTCATCATGATAGCCTCCTTTTTTGATTTTGTTGTGAAATCATCTTGAAGTCAGCATACCAAGGGAAATCCGCCCAGTGGTTTCAGCATCGTAAGAATGTGTAACAAATTGTAACGGGGAAACTTAGACCAAGATTCTTGGTCAATTCCCAGATAAGCCTACATTGGGATTTTAGGGGGTTGCGTGAGGTCGTGGTAGGAGTGGATACGGCGCTTTCCTTCCGAATCAAGTTGAATGACCATTTCGATGGGAGAGCCTTTACTGAATTGCCGAAGCTCGTTAAATTGGTCGAAATCGGTCGGATGGACGGCGAGCGTCGCATCGCCGGGGACAGGTTGCCATTTGGTTTGGAAAAATGGACGATCGTTCGACCGTTCATGCCAATTCAGCCAAATGATCGTGCCTTCGAGGTCGATATATCGCAAGGTGCCTCGAATGCCCGTGGGCTTTTTGAAGTTCAGAATGTTGGTCAGAAATGTGTCCAAGGGGTGGGGTTCAGTTTCGAGGGCTCCCACTGGAATTGAGGTCAACGTGACACTTGCAGTGAGCAATGCTCCCCAAAAGAATGAGGCGGCATAAAGTTTAGGATGCCGTATATTCATCTATCAACCCTCAATGAAACCCAAACGGGGGAGAGACTCCCAGTTGGCATCGGTGATGGTTCCAATACATTGTACCGATAAACATCAATCGTCCGCCACGGTTTATTCATTTTTGAATGCAATAAATTTCCAAGTACTCTTTTACCGAGTACGAGGGGAAGACGTCCGTCCTCTGATATATTTATCAGCAGCACATCCACCAGGGACTACTTGTAAATCGCTGCGGAGTTGCTCGCTTGAACCAGCCACATGCATGTAAAGCAGATTCCCAAACTCCTGGTCACACCAGACGGAAACACCCATTTCCCCAGCTTGATGTGACGCCAATACGAGAAGCCCACGATGGACGAGTCTATTATTCGGCTGAGCTTGCAGGTCCATATTCCCATTGATGTTGCCAGCCATCCAACCCACCACCCCAGCCAATACCAATAGTCCAATGACACGTACTTTGGATGTCTTCATGATTTTTGTTCTCCTTTTTTATGTGAAAATTGATGAATGCTTTCATGCGTTTGGTTTTAACGCCAATTCTTGATTCCAGATTGAAGCGCGTGTGGTACTCTATTTGTGAAGGTATTAATCTCTTGTATCCCGACGGTCAAGAAAAATCTGTCTGGCTTTGTTGAAACGTTAGGGTATCTGAATTACTATCCGCTTCATCATGCCTGCTGCCTTGTGGAATACGGATTCTAGCTTATGGACGAGATCAATGAATCGGGAGTCTCTATGAAACGTATCGTGCTTCTTGGGATTGCTGCCAGCATGTTTTTGCCAACTATTGCATTTGCTGAGGTCCCCACGGCTTCTGACTTGAGGGCCTATCAAACATTCAAAATCCCTCCCGAATATACAGGTAACGACATATTAGAAAAAATGAATGTTGTTTGGGCTAAAAAGCAAGATGACCAATGTTTTTTGGAGCATGTATGTGCAGCTGAAGGAACGATTGGTCTCAGTCTTGAGTGCGAGAAGGATCTCAGTGTCTGTCTTCATATTTTAAAGACAAAAGGTGTGTCCTTTGATCTCAATTCAGCCTATGCTCAAATCTGTGCACCATTGTTCAAAGCGGTGACTCCACGACAAAATGCCATGATTGCCTCGCCGAAAGGCTGTGAGGTACCTCCACCACCTTCAGCAGTGCAAGCAACCATGACACCAGGGGAGGCGCAGTGCCTAGCCGATAAATACTGTACGGAATCCCACTTGCCCGCAGGCTATGAACCACTGTGCCGTAAGAATTATGATGCCTGCACCAGATCGCTCTCAGAGATGGAGGTCTCTGACCGGGCTCTCTGTCGAGGAAAGCGTGAACTTGGCCTGGCTGGACAGAAACCGCAATTGTCTTCAAATGGACCCTGTCGGCCTGAAATGCCAGATCCGGTTCTTGCCAGGGTACCTGAAACGAAATCTAGTGCGGAGCCCAAGCGAAAGAACTCTCCAAAATCTAAAGCACAAGGTTCCCCCGCATCAGTTCCGAAAAAAGATGAGTTTGATTTCGGTGACCTCGACTTTTAGGCGAAGATCTATGATGAGGCATCTCCCGTTCCTCTTGGTGATGGTAAGCATGGCTTGGGTCAACGGGGTAGCTGCCGAAGTGCCAACGGCGGCAGACATGAAGGCCTATATGGCATTCCAAGGTGTCCTTGATACTCCAGAGATCATGAGCCTACTTGAAACAAAGGAAGAGGTGGCCTGTTTCGCAGAACATGTCTGTGCGGCCGAAGGGACGATTGGTCAAAGCCTTGGGTGTGAACATGATCTGGAAGTCTGTCTCGATATTCTCAGAACTGAAGGGATCACTTTTGATCCGAGGTCTTTCTATGCTCAAAAATGTGCGGCGTTTTTTGAGGCGATGACGCCAGCCCAAAATGCTCTCATATCGTCACCGATAGGCTGTGAGGTTCCACCCCCTGCGACGGCACTGAACCCGAGTATGACATCCGGGGAAGTTGAGTGTATTGCCAATCAGGCATGTACCTCCACCCCAAGCGTGTTTGGCTCTGAAGAGCTGTGTCGCAAGAGATTAAATGTTTGTGCCAAATCACTTGCCAAAATAAAGCCAGCCCGGCGGGCGTCGTGTCGAACAACACGAGCCTTGGAATTGCTGGGTGAGGCCCCACGCTTGTCTCCGAACGGTCCATGCCCGTCTGAGATGCAAGACCCTGTTCTTGCGCCAGTGCCTGAAGCGACACTTCATCGCACGCCAATTCAATCAATTCCGAGTTCACGCAAAAACCTGGATGCTTCAATATCACATTCGAAAACTGAAAAGTTTCATCTTGGAAATGGGGACAACCAGTACCACACTGAACCATAGGAGAAGCCATAATGGATCAACGACATGTTCCAGGAGTGAAGATCTGGTTATTGATCGTGTTTTTTCTTTTGAATGCTTCTGCCGTATGGGGAGAAGAAAGCGGCGCCCAACGCAAGGTCCGCGAGTATTATGAACGAAAGGGTGCTGAGTTGGCTGCGTGCAAAGGTGATCGTGTTTGTCTCGATCGAGTACGGGGAGAGCAAGCTCGGGAAAGATTTCGGGCCATGAGGGACCTGAGGGCACCGATCGATATGTCCAAATTCCGGAACACCACTCCTAAGGGTTCAGAGGCCATTCAATCTGGCCGCCCAAAAATTCCTACTGAGCAAAAACAGGGCTCTTCCTCATCAGCTCCAAAGAAAGACGAGTTTGATCTTGGGGACTTAGATTTTTAAAAGGGTATTGACCGTAGGGGTTTTGGTCTTCAAATAACGAGCGTGGCGGTGCGTTCTGGAAAGTCACATAGAGGGTGCTTGTATGCACAGTCAGTACAATGAAGTTTTGAGAAAAGGGACAAAAATGCCAAAACAGAATCAGTGTAATAGGTATTGGGTCATAGCCCTCGCGGTGTTTATGTGGACAGGCTTTCTTCAGGTTTCTTTTGCCGAGGCCATGAAGGAAGTAGCAGGAAAAAAAGAAATTATCCAACATCCCGATCCCATTACACTTCCTGAGGACGAATCCCTGATTAAGGCGGTGGATGGTGGTGACGTTGATGCTATGAAACAGGCCCTCGCTCATGGGGCGAATGTGAATGCGGCACGCGAGAAAGGCCAGACGCCTCTGATGATTGCGTCGAAAATGGGGAACGCCACCATGGTGAAGGCCCTTATTGACGCTGGGGCCGCCCTCAATATCGAGATCCGAAAAGCAGGTCTCACGGCTCTCAAGGTGGCTGCTCGCAAGGGACACATTAACGTTGCTGATATGCTCTTGGATGCGGGAGCTGATGTTGATCATCGAGGAGCCAATATTCAAGGCGATGCATTTTCCGGAGCTTCTGCGCTGACTCATGCTGCAGCCAAGGGCCAGTCGGCGATGGTCACTCATCTCATTTCCCGTGGGGCCAATCCTAATCTCGAGAATTATATAAGCCTGACCCCAATAATGTATGCGGCAGGAAAAGGGAAATTTGAGTCCGTGAAGGCCCTCTTACAAGCAGGAGTATTGGCGGATCATGCAACTTCCCTGGGTCTTACACCGCTGATGGCGGCGGCGCAGGAATATGGAAAGTGGAAATTGGTCGCTTTCCTTTTGGCAGCCGGTGCCAACCCCAACCAGCAAATCTCAGCCACGGCCAAGGACTTTGGCCCGGATGCTCCAGGGCTGACCGCTCTTATGATGTCAGTTTTTGCCGGAGACCAAGAATCATTTTTCACCATTCTGCTTAGCGGCGCCGATCCCAGTATAAAAAGAGCGGATGGAAAAACCGCACTGGATATGGCCATGGATAAACTGAAAGAAGCCAAAACTAACGAGTATGAGTATAAAAGAATGGAGCCGATCCAGCGGGCTCTGTTTCTGCCTGGCTGGGGCAAGAAGAAAGCCATGGAAGTGGTGGCCGAGGCCCTGGAGGATGAAATTGAAAAAAATAATATTGAAATCGTGACGGCGGGGTTACGCCTTGGAGTTGATCCAAATGTGCTCATTGATAATGACAAACCACTATTTTTTGAGGCTATCAGAAAAGGGAACCTACCTCTGGTCAAACTTATGCTCAAATATGGAGCGGATCCCAATGTCCAAGACCGCCGTGGAAGAACCGCGTTTTATCTTTCGATGGGTCGAGAGCAATTCGATATCTCCAGGCTCTTAATGGCCCAAGGCGCCGACTCAAATATTTATCCTCAAGATATCGATGAAACTCTCCTCCATGAGTTGGCGGGGAGTGGGCATATCGAGGGAGTGAAACTTCTAATTCGCGCAGGTATTCGTGTGGATGTGCGTGATAGCAGTCGGGATACTCCGCTTCATACGGCCGCGAGGCGTGGCGAGCTGGAAACCTTTAAACTCCTTCTTGATGCGGGTGCCGACCCCACACTGAAGAATATCGACGGTGATCGGCCAACCGATCAAGTGTTTGATAAAAAAAAGACGCCTCTCTTTCTCAAGCTGCTGCCGGGCATGACCACGAAAGATTCGCCGAAGCCAACAAAACCTCTCACACGACAAGAGCAGATCTCGGAGGCCAAGGCTCAGAAAACTGATGAGTTTGATCTCGGTGATTTGGACTTTTAGACAACATTCGTATGGCTTTTCCTCACGTTATTTGACCCACCAGCAGGAGGGAACTCCAAAAACATCATCTCTTGGGTCTCCACAAAAACATGTTAGGCCTTCAGACCTGGGCGGTCCCGCCATCTTGCGGCAATGCTGTTCCGGAGTTAGGGCTGGCCCCGATGATCGAGGAGTTGACCGAGGCTTGGGCTTTGAAACTTTTGGCGTGGGCGTGGGTGGGGGTGTGGGCGTACTGACGGTCTCAACTTTTGGAGGGGAAACGGACCCAACGATGGCCCCAGATTTTTCACGCGTCCAATGCGAGTCAATCCCATGCCCAAAGCTACCTCCGCGAAAACTGCTTCCACTGTTGACCTGAGTCATGATTTCCTGTTTTGTCGGTGGAGGGTTTCCATAGACCATCACGGTCTTCCCTCTAAACCCACGGAGATGATCAAATTTCTCATCAAATTCAGCTTGCTTGGATTGGAACTCAGCAAGAACGACCTTTCGGCCAGCCGAGCCTTTTTTTAATGATCGACCAGCCTCCTGAAGCTCTTTGAGTTCTTTCCTTCGATCAAGAAAATCCTGACGCTCAGCATCCGTCATGGCATTCAGCAAATCATCTTTATCAAAGGTGAGCTGCGTTCCCTTTTGAACCGACTCGGGTGGTGGTGTTTGGGATACAGCTTCGAAAGAAGCCAACGTTCCCCCCGCGACAACAAACATCATCACAACATAGGACAAGCGTTTCATCATTCATCCTCCCAAATAGGTCTATTCTCTGGTTGGGGTGTCTTAAATGTCGGAGGCGAATCCAATCCAACGATGGCGCCCGACGCTTCGCGCTTCCAATATGGAGAAAGCCCATACCCAAAATCACCGTTTTCAAAACTTCCGAGCCCCCCCATGACCATCTCCATTATTTCCTTTTTGGTGGGCGGTGGATCACCATAGACCGTCACGGTCTTCCCCCTAAATCCTCGGAAGCTGAGAAATTTTTTCTCGAACTCTTTTTTTTTGGCTTCGAATCTTTCGAGAACCACCTTTCGACCTGCCGACCCCTTTTTTAATGATCGCCCATCCTCCTGAAGCTCTTTGAGCTCTTTCCTTCGGTCGAGAAAATCCTGGCGTTCGGCATCTGACATCGCATTCAGGAGATCCTCTTTATCAAACGTGACATGCCTTGCCTGGTGAGCCGGGTCTTGTAGTGAGGCTTTTCCTTCGAGTCCTAATGAATCTGAAAGGATTTTGCCGACACTCTTGTCGTCTTTGTTGAAGTAATCATCATTGGTCCCCGTCAGTTCTTCCATGAGTCTTTTGCCATCTGTCGCATTGCGATGGTGTGGTGACCATTGTTGATGCTCTCGGTAGTCTTCGTTACTTCGTTCAATTTCTCGCTGCATTTCGACAGATTCCCCCGCAGACTTGGCCCGCTCCGCCAACGCAGTTTTTTCGGCATCTTCTTTCTGCTTTCTCGGATGCTGATTCCATTTCTCTTCAGACAGGGATTCTTCTGCCTTTTTTCTCGCAACCCGTAATTTCGATCTCTTCTTTTTCGCCTTTTTTAATTCGTCCTCAAGGGTACTCACTCGCCGGGTTGCCTCATCAAGCCGGCCAGATGCTTCTGCACTTTTTAAAAATCCCGCATTATCGTAATACAGTTGAGCCCGATTTTTCTCCTCATACGCTTGCTGCAGGGCGTTCTCTTTGGCAGACACCTCCTTCACAGCCATTTCCAACTGACCTTTCACTTGCTGTAACTGATATTCCAGTGTGATCAGATCTTGACCAAAAATTTGCCCAGGAATGAAACATATGATGAGGCAAAGGATGATTCGCATAACGCCTATTCCCATACCGCACCCTGAACATCTCATGCCAACCCTCATCGCAACCTCCCCTGTCATGCTTGAAAACTCAATTTCACCAAGTAATGGTCCCGCTCCATTCACCCGATTTTGGTTCCACCTTGCATGAGTAGGAACCACGAACCAAACTGGTTCGATTTTTAAGACTCCATCCCTGATCCAGCATCGTTGGGACATCCTGTATTTGCCCGGTATAGAGGCAGGTTGTACGCCTACTTGTCTTTAGCCTGGGCTCGGACCTGACCCTCTTCCGTCACAAAGACCTCGAGGGTTGAATCGTCCAAGTATTCACCGTTAAGCACTTCGACAAACGAGATCAGGATTTGATCTTCCAAGGTACCTTTAATGCCCAGTCGCTCGTAATGCGCCTTCCATCCGCTGTCATCAGACATTTGCCATCGAAACCCAGCTGGGGCCAAATGGGGAGAGCTAGAATGAGCCAAGAGCGGGATTAATGCAATGATGAGGATCACGCATGGTACACTTTTGACCATTCCACACTCGTTTCCAAGGAACGTTAAACGCGACGAATTAGTAGTTGTTCAATTCCATGAGAGTACAGAGAAAGAGGTGACTTAATTGAGTGTTGAGACCCAGATATACAACTTCCCCCCTGTTGCGTCTAGCCCACTGTTATTCTCAAATATCTTATTCACCAAGACATCCATGTCCACGTATTGGAGCTCGCATGCAAATGGCGGGGTCTTATGTATTGCTGAGATGGCACTACACCGAAATTGTCCTGCTTGTTCATCGTACCAACAATAGAACAACATCG
>JAJDBO010000199.1 GCA_029261305.1 Nitrospirales bacterium | reverse complement strand
AAAGGGAACTCTTCCTGAATTCACTAGCGGTAAGAGGGAAAGCCCTTCTATTTTATTTAACCGATCCACCGGAATCTTGCAAATAAACGGCGGTTAGCCTGGGAGCTCGATGTCCAACTCTTGTAAAATCTCTTGCTTCACCGACAATTCTTTTTTTTCAAGAACTTCATCTAATTCTGCAACAAGAGCATCTTTGGGCATTCGAGTATTTTCCTGCTTGATCCCCGCCTCAATAGCCAAATGGAGTTTTATGAGACAAACCTGTTGAACAAATATGTCGGGTCCCCGTTCCAAGAAGTCCACTCGCTCTGATTCCGGAAGGTGAACAATTGATCCCTGGAGCCACTGATCAAATTCAAAGCGTTCGCGGATGTGGGCCAACTGAGTCTTGGTCATTTCAATAGCCACCTGAACTCCACCCTTCCAACTTCGTTTCTTCACATTAAATACACAATACACGACCATTGGATCAGTCTCATGAGGCTCCGGCCCATAAAACAAGGTCATCCGATATTGTGGAACTTTCGGTAAGGCCAAATCCGACATGGCTGGATTGTATCATGGGATGGGATCAATACAAGAACGACGTAATTGCCCTCGCCTGAGCACAGGAAATGCCTAAGACCGCTGCTGGCGGCTTTTTTCAACAATCCTAATTTCCCCACGGGTTGACACCACAAGTTCTAGGTCATTACCATGATTCCTTAGACCTATAGGTTAAGAGTTTCACGCACTTTAGGCTGAGGAACAATCATATGTTTGGCACAATGGGAATTTCTGAACTGGTTATTATTCTGGTTATTGTTTTGATTATCTTTGGAGCCGGTCGACTCCCTCAGATTGGTGAAGGGGTAGGAAAGGCACTCAAGGGCTTCAAAAAAGAAATCAATGAGATTCCGCCCCCGATTGAAGAACAAAATCCTGGCCCAGCACCTGAAGCTCAAATGCAAGCCCAACCCGCTGCCGCTCCTGGAGTCCAGGAAGCAGGAACAGCTCAACCCGTCGCCCAACCCGTGACACAACAACCGTATAAACCAGGGACAGAGCAAACGCCTGGCACTTTGGCTGCAGCGGTGTATGGTGGCCTCAAACCAGAACCTGTTCTCCCACCATCGACTGAACCCGCCATCGCACCAGAATCTACGTATGTTGAAAGACATTCACCAGTGACCATGGAACAACGAGCAGCAAGCTCTGTGCCACAACCCATAGCTCAATATCCCCCCATGCCTGCATCAGCGGCCCCAACCCCAACGGGAAAACGTCCATCGGCCGTGGTCAACAAAGAAGCCGTCGCGCGAGTGCAAGCGCAACAAGCAGCGATTCAAGCTAAGTCCGCCCAAGCGAAACCAAGCGCTGGATCCCCAGATGACATGCAAAACCTCGGAGAAGGCCTCGGTGGTGCGTTGAGAACCTTCCGAGAAGCTACTGCCGATGTGCGCAACGCCATTGATCCCGAAATGCGAACGATTCAAGCAGAATTAGATTCGGCACAAAAGGAAGTAGAACAAACCATTGAAATAGCCAAGCAGCCGCCCTTACCCAAGGACCCACCCTCATCACCTTAGTATCCAGTATTGAATACACCGCACGTGAAGAATTTCCTATCCTCCATCGTGGTCAGTATCTTATTCGTGCTGGGGGCTGTCGGATGTCAGCCAGAGGCCACACAGCACGATCCTTTAAGCCTGACCGCTACCCTCGTTGAACTGCTCAAAGATTCATCACCAGATGTTCGACGAACGGCGGCCCTCTCTCTTGGAAAAGTTGGGCACTCAGCCGGAACCCAAGGATTAGTCAACGCCTTATCGGACCCTGACGCATTAGTCAGAGAGTATAGTGCTTGGGCCCTTGGCCAAATCGGAGAAGAAGTCAACACGGATGCTGCGATGGCCTTAGTTTCAGCATTGGGAGACGAACACCTCACGGTCAAGAATTCTGCAGCCAAGGCTCTAGGCAATGTTGGGCTCCGTCAGCCCATGATTCCTTTACTCGTAGAAGGGTTAGCCGTTGGTGAGGTTCAGAGTCGGCGTGCCGTTGTCCAAGCACTCATGCAGCTTGAGGGGAAAGAAGCGTATTCCGCCCTACTCACGGCGTTAAAGGATTCTGATGCAGTTGTTCGACAAGGAGCCATTGCGGCCTTGGGTGAATTAGGAGATCGAGAGGCACTTCCCTCCATACGCAAACTCTTGTCTAGGGATCGAAGTGCGGGGGTGCGAACCGAAGCTGCCTACCGAATTGGAAAGCTTGGAGATCAGGCCGATCTGCCTTCTCTACAAAAAGCCGCGAAGGAAGATACGACCGCTATCGTTCACCTGTGGACAACATGGGCTATTGAGAATATTTCTCCAGACTCCAAGGCTACCGACTCTGAGAACGTACTGAAGTGAAGACCTACGGAAAGGATCGAGATCCCGTTAACTGGTGAAGTTTCAGATACTGTACGGTTTAGAGAGGGAAAAGCATGTGGCTACAGGAGGGATCATCAGTGCCTATTCTCATTTTTGAGTGCCGCAAGTTGAGGAACCATTTCCTTTTCATAACACATCGGACAAATGCCGTGGCTAAATTTCACTTCCGAATGTTGCCCTAAATACTCCTCCACCTGCTGCCAATAATTCCCATCATCTCGAATCTTTTTGCAATATGAACAGATTGGCAAGAGACCTTGTAATTGCTTAATTTGGCAAATGGCCTGTTCTAATTCGTCAACGCGATGAGCAAGTTTCTCTTGAAGGTCAAGAACCCGAAATCCTACTCGCACTCGAGCACGCAATTCTTCCGCATCAAACGGTTTGACAAGATAATCATCCGCCCCTGCCTCAAGCCCTTTCACAACATCTTGCCGATCCCCTTTGGCGGTCACCAAAATAAGGTAGCGGTTTTTCCCATCCCTGGCTCCCTTCAGGTCACGGCACAATTGGAGTCCATCCAAGCCAGGCATCATCCAATCTAAGATAGCCAGCCGTGGCGCATTGGGATCTTGAAGAACCTCCCATGCCTCTACCCCATCCTCGGCTTCGACGACCTGATTGCCTCCGCGAGTCAAGGCTGACACGACAGTTCGACGGGAAATCCGATCATCTTCTGCCACTAAGACCTTCCTTTGTGGGATGGTCTGCTCATTCAAGTCTTGTACGTACTTATCCATGCTTGGGGGGACTCATTTCATTGTGGGAAAAAGACTGTCGCAGACCTTAGGGCACTTCACTCAAGAACAAGCAATAGTATGGGTTTCTGCTTGACTAAGCACACCTCGCACGGCTGCGAGCATCTCTGCCAATTCAAAGGGTTTGGGAAGGGTCCATTGAGCACCCATTTTTTTGGTAAATTGTAATGAGGTGAATCCCAATGTGCCAGTAAACCCGGACATGGTGATGAACCGAAGATTGGGAAAGTCCTGCACCAACTCCCGAAGCATCGTAATCCCGCTTTTTTCTGGCATCATCAGGTCACAAATCAACAAATCGACGGGCATAGAACGGTAGGACTCCACCCCTTCAGCACCATTCGCGGATTCCAAGACGGTGTAGCCCTCAGACTCAAGAGCTTCACGCAACATTCTTCGAATATGCGGGTCATCATCAATGATAAGAATCGTAGCCACAGAAAGATCTTTCGAGGACTCCTCTTAGGCGGAAACCGGCGCTTGCATCGCATCTTGAACGGTCGGGAACAAGGAAATAATTTTTGAAAAATTCGCAAGATCCAACACTTTCTTTACATATTCCTGAGCATTAACAATACTCACGCGAGCATTTTTCAATTTGAGATTCTGTTGGGTCAGCGCCAATAATCCAAGGGCCGCACTATCAATATATGGCACCTGCTGGAGATTCAGGATGAGATGTGTTAATGAACCCTCCTGGGCCTTAGTCATTGCCTCCATAAAGACTTTTCTTCCAGAAAATTCTAGCCGCCCTGAGATGCTCAAGACCGTGGCGCTACCCTGAATTTCCTGAGTGATCGTCAACATTGTTGCCTCCTGGATTCCCACGCTTCGAAAATAGTATTCCTGATTTAGGCAAAAATAGTGTTACTTTTGGCCTTCCTTCTTTCTTTTTCGGTTCACTCTTGTTTATTCTAAAGTCATTATCCATATTTTTTTTACTTTGCTGGATTACCTCATCCAGACCATGGTTCGGGGAGAACCCAAGCAAAAAATGCCTGGGCCGAAATTAGGATTATGGAAATCTTTGCGAAATGCAAAAGTGGGGAAGACAAACATAGGTAGCAAGGCGGAATTATCACCTCGCCTCAAAAAATCATTCAGGCTTAGGATCTATAAGAAGCCCAATGGCCCGACGAAGGTTATCAGTCGTGCCTAAAAGAGCCAACACATCTCCTATCTCAAGCACGGATTTGTTGGTGGGGTTTGACTGGGTAACCCCAGCCCTCATGAGTGCCACCACCGAAGATCCTGTTCGCTGGCGAATCGAGAGTTCTCCCAAAGACCTCCCGAGCGCGGGAGAATCTTCCTCAATGCGGCAGGTTTCGATTTCGACATCAACCAAAGTACCTGCCCGAAGATGATGAGCCATTTCTGGCAGTGCTCCTCGTCGGAGAAGGGCATACCCTTCCCGACGTATCTGTTCCGACTTTTCCATGATCATCTGTTGGGGCATTTTATACGTTTGGAGCACAAGCGAGGAAATCTCAATCGAGGTCTCAAACTCTTCAGGAATAATTTCATTGGCTCCAAGTTGCTGAAGCTCTTCCAATTCCTTCAAATACCTAGTGCGCACAACTATATACACAGTAGGATTGAGCTCTCGTGCCAATTGAACCATCCGCCTTGCGCCAAAGGGATCAGCCGTAGCTACCACCAGAACCTTGGCATATTCGATTTGTGCTTGCCGGAGTACCGTTGGATTCGTGGCATCGCCGTATTGAATAGGGACCCCTGTTCCCAATTCCATCTGGACAACATCTCCACGAATCTCCAAGACCACAAAAGGAAGCTCAAACTCTCCAAGAACTTTGGATAGATTTCTTCCGTTTAACCCATACCCTACGATAATCACATGATCTTTCAGTTTTAATTGCGATACTTCAGTACGGTGCGTAATTCGACCGGGAAACCATTGATGCAACCGTTGAAAGGCTTCGGCCCGACGCGCAATCCTAGGGGACCATTGAATAACAATAGGCGTCACAATCATCGTGAGCACTGAGACTGCGAGAAATACGTTGTAGGTCTCTCGGTACAAAATGCCAACATTCAACCCCTCTTGCGCCAATATAAATGCAAACTCTCCGACTTGGGCCAAGGCGACGCCGGATAACACTGCAGAACGAACTGGAACCCCTGCAGCTAGAGCGGCACCTGCCCCAGTCAAAAATTTTCCAATGAAGACCGTGACCACCATGACCAAAATCAGAAACGGATGCTCCAATAAGACTCGTGGATCCATCAACATTCCAATGGACACGAAAAACAAGCTGTTGAAAATGTCCCGAAACGGGAGCACTTCCGCGAGAGCCTGATGACTGTATTCCGATTCAGAAATTAGGAGACCAGCAATAAACGCCCCAAGAGCTAAGGAGAGGCCGGCAAGTGAGGTCAACCCTGCAGTACCTAGCCCGAGCACAATCACAGTCAGAAGAAATAATTCACGGCTTCTGGTACGAACAATATGCTCCAGTAGTTTAGGAACAATGACTCGGGCCGCAATGACCACGGCAATCACCAAGCCGAGTGACTGCGCGAGAATCCAGAGAATCTGCCCCATACCCTCGGCACCATTATCACTTAAAAACGGAGTCATGAGCATCATGGGAACTATGGCTAAATCCTGGAAAATTAAAATGCCTATGGTAGAGCGTCCATGCAGCGTGTCATTTTCTCTACGCTCCGCAAGCGCTTTAAGCACAATAGCCGTGCTACTGAGTGAAAGCAGCATTCCCCAAAAAATTGCGGCCTTCATTGACAGCCCAAAGACCAATCCGCCACCCATGATCAACACCATGACACCAAATACTTGGGCTGGTCCCGCAATGAGAAACAACGATTTTGAGGATTTCAGTTGGGTGAGGGAAAATTCCAGGCCGATGGTGAAGAGCAGAAGGATCACGCCGACTTCGGCAAGAACTTGGACTTGCTCACGATCAGAGATGAGGTTCAGGCCATACGGTCCGACTAACGTACCCGCAACGAGAAACCCTGCAATGGAGGGTAGGTGGATTTTCTGAAATATAAACACCACCCCGATGGAAACGGTAAAGATAACGATGATGTCTCGTAAAACGCTAATGTCTTCCATTACACTCCAGAGAAAGGGCAAGAGTTATTGGCGGCACTATACCTGACTCACCGAATTCACAAAAGCAGGCATGGTAAAGCCCAAATAAGGTGAAACAAATCCGAAGCTCGAATAACGAAATTCAAAAAACGATCAAATAGTCAAAAGAGGAGGGAACAAAAATTGGGCGCCTAACTTGGAATGCTCTGTTTAAAGCATTCGAGTTTAGTTATGAGATATGTTTCTGATTTCGAAATTCAGATTCCGAGTATAAGGCAAGAAATTCCCAAGTCGGGAGGAGGTCACGACGAAACTAAAAGATCACGAAACAACCACGGAGCTTCTGATTTTCTTCTTTGCTCGTATGCCGTAATATCCGCTTCACGTGTCAGAGTCAACCCGATCCCATCCAAGCCTTCAATCAAACAATTCTTTCGAAAAGGATCAATAGAAAAATGAAACAGTAGCCCTCCGGGGGTAGCAACTGTTTGGTTGGAAAGATCAATGGTTGCCTGCAAGGTCCCTTTGCCAATCAAAGCGTCAAAGAGTTGCTGAATTTCTTCGGTTTTGAGCACGACAGGTAAAATACCGTTTTGAAAACAGTTGTTATAAAAAATATCCGCAAAGCTTGGCGCCAAAATGGAACGAATGCCGTAATCCAACAATGCCCAAGGAGCATGTTCCCGTGATGACCCACAACCAAAATTATCACGCGTCAAAAGAACCGTCGCTTCTTGAAAGCGCGATTGGTTCATGAAGAATTCAGGGTCAGGTGTGCTATCAGGTCGGATCTTCCAATCAGCAAATAATCCCTCTTTTAACCCTGTTCGATGAATGGTCTTAAGATATTGCTTCGGAATTATCTGGTCGGTATCAACGTTGACCCGATCAAGCGGAGCAACGAAACCTGTGAGAGTTGTAAACGGTTCCATAATATTCCTCAGTAATAAACGAAAAAATATCTCATGAAAAATACAAAATAGGAGATTCGTACGACGAATTACGTTTTCTATTTATGCCCAATGGCGAATATCGACAAAATGCCCGGCAATCGCCGCCGCCGCTGCCATGGCAGGAGACACCAAATGCGTTCGTCCCCCCTTACCCTGTCGGCCTTCAAAATTACGGTTGCTGGTTGATGCGCACCGTTCGCCAGGTTCCAACACATCGGCATTCATGGCCAAACACATACTACATCCAGCATCACGCCATTCGGCCCCTGCCGAGCGAAACACTTTGTCTAGCCCTTCTTCTTCAGCCTGCATTTTCACTAGTCCAGATCCTGGCACCACCATGGCATGCACCCCTTGGGCAACTTTTTTCCCTTTAAAGTACGAGGCAGCCACACGCAAATCCTCAATTCGAGAATTGGTACATGATCCAATAAACACGCGATCAATCTTGAGCTCTTGGATAGGCGTTCCTGGGGTCAGTGCCATATAATCCAATGCACGCTGAATCGAATCGCGCGCTTCTCCCTCTGGATAGGAACGAGGATCGGGAATCGCGCCGTCTACCCCACTCACCATGCCAGGATTCGTACCCCATGAAACTTGTGGGGAAATCTCTTCGGCCTGAATACAAATAGTATGATCAAATGAAGCGCCAGGATCCGTCCCTAAATTCGCCCACGATTGTACGGCTTGTTCAAATAACTCCCCTTGCGGGGCTAAAGGACGTCCTTTCACATAGGCAGCAGTCGCTTCATCTGGAGCGACCATGCCAGCGCGCGCGCCACCTTCAATCGACATATTGCACAGCGTCATCCGGCCTTCCATCGTCAACGCTCGAACTGCTGATCCCGTATATTCGACCACATATCCGGTTCCACCTGCCGTGCCAATCTTGCCGATAATCGCAAGGGTCATATCCTTGGCAGAACAATGTGCTGGCAACGTGCCATCCACACGAATCTCCATGGTCTTCGGACGTTTTTGTACTAAACATTGCGTGGCTAATACATGCTCGACCTCGCTAGTTCCTATGCCGAACGCCAATGCCCCAAAAGCTCCGTGGGTTGAAGTATGCGAATCTCCACAGACAATAGTCATCCCAGGCAAAGTCAGGCCCTGTTCCGGACCAATGACATGCACAATTCCTTGGCGAATATCGTCCATGGTAAATACGGAAATATTCGAGTCTCGACAATTTTGTTCCAAGGTTTGGATTTGGATCCGGCTCATCGGATCAGCAATGGCAACCCCGCGATTGGTCGTAGGGACATTATGGTCAGGAACGGCCAACACTGCTGCAGAACGTCGAGCCTTGCGTCCGGCAAGTTTTAAACCCTCAAATGCTTGTGGGGACGTCACTTCATGGACAAGATGGCGATCAATATAGAGCAAGGTCGTACCATCGGCATCCTCATGAACCACATGGGTTTCCCAGATTTTTTCGAAGAGTGTCTTCGCGGACATCCCTAACTCCTTTGTGTAAATTTGCGGACCGATATATTGCGCAGAATGGTTTGTGCCTTGCAACCCTCTTCAATTCTTTTATTCACCACCATTTACCCCTAGAATGCCAAAATTTTTCTAAACCCTGAAGAAGCAAAAATATTGCCCCTCCTCTTTTCATAAGCCACCAATCAAGATACATTGGTAGGAGACAGAGGAATTGCTATACTTTTTTCAGGTTTTCATTTACATTCCATAGTTTAGGGTTTAGCCATAGATAGAAAATCTCCTTTTCTATTGAGAATTAACGCTCGGATAGCCTTCAAAGATCTGTCGAGCAAACCCACCTCTGTCACAGGATGTGACTCTCAAGCTAGCCAATTGGCACGTAATTCTTGTGATTGAGCGGGGAACAGCAACAGAGAGTCATACGTTCCAGGGGAACGAGGCTCTCCTATAATTTTGATTTACTTGGGATCTTAAATGCCCAGTTAAGCTAAGGGAGTAGTGTGTGGGGTTAATTAGTCGATTCCTCAGCTTGTTTTCAAGTGATATGGCCATCGATTTGGGAACCGCCCATACCTTGGTGTATGTCCAAGGCAAAGGGATTGTACTCAACGAACCCTCCGTGGTGGCCATTGAAAAAAATACCAATACCATTTTGGCAGTGGGGAGTGAAGCCAAACGAATGGTTGGTCGAACTCCTGGAAATATTGCCGCAATTCGACCCATGAAAGAAGGTGTCATTGCCGACTTTGAGATGGCCGAACGGATGCTCCGATACTTTATTACCAAAGTGCATAATCGCAGTGCCTTTGTCCGGCCACGTATCATCATCGGTGTACCTTCGCGTATCACCCAAGTTGAACAGCGAGCGGTGAAAGAATCCGCTGAGTTAGCAGGAGCCCGCGAGGTGTACCTGATTGAGGAACCCGTCGCTGCGGCTATTGGTGCAGGACTTCCAATTACCGAACCCTCAGGAAATATGGTTGTTGATATCGGGGGGGGCACTACAGATATCGCCGTGATATCTCTGGGCGGAATCGTGTATAGCGAATCTGTGAAAGTGGCTGGAGACCAAATCGACTCGGCCATCATCAATCATGTGAAGAGAGAATATAGCCTTCTCATTGGCGAGCATATGGCAGAGAGAGTCAAAGTAGAGATTGGCTCGGCCTATCCTCTTCCTGAAAAAGCCCAAATGATGGTCAAAGGACGAGATCTCATATCCGGGATCCCACGAACTATTGTCTTGGAAGATACCGAAATTCGTGAAGCCTTACAGGATTCCATTGCGACTATTGTGGCGGCCATCAAAGTGGCCTTAGAAAATACTCCGCCGGAATTGGCAGGAGACATCATTGATCGAGGAATTGTGTTGACGGGAGGGGGCTCGCTCTTGAAGGGATTGGATGCCCGGTTACGTGATGAAACCGCGCTTCCCATTGTCACAGTCGATGACCCTCTGACCTCCGTGGTCTTAGGCGTAGGAAAGACCCTTGAAGAGATTTCCTTGCTGCGGAGTGTGGCCTCCATGTCAACCATGAGATCGTAAGGGACGCATATCGATGATCGGCCGGGTCCGGCCTTTAGTCCTCTGGAGTACCCGCACAAGGCGACTGGTGGTGATCGTGATGATTGTCGCCATGGTACTGCTGTTTCTCCTTCCTCGACAAACGCAATTTCTCCTCCAACATCTTGGTAGGCCTGTGGCAGACGTTGTCAGCATCCCTTTGGAGATGTTGGCAGGAGTAGACCGTGGGGTCCGCAATTGGTGGAACAAATATATCGCGGTGCAAGGCATCTATGACCAGAATCAACAACTGCAATCCAGGATTCAGGAATTGGAAGGAGAATTGAACCAACTCCGCGAACAGGCCTTAGCCTCTCAGCGTTTATCGGCATTACTTGAGTTTCAAGAAGAAAGTTCTCTTCCTACCCTCGCTGCGCGGGTGATTGGCCGAAGCGCCTCGAATTGGTATCGCGGTGTCATCTTAAACAAGGGCGAGGATCATGGTGTGGCCGTAGAAATGGGCGTAGTCACCTCAGCTGGGATCGTCGGGAACATCGTGAAAGTCGCCAGTTCAACCAGTATTGCCCTGTTAATTACTGACCCAAATGTCGCCGTGACCGGCCTCGTCCAACGAACACGAGACGAAGGCATTATTCAGGGCACAGCCCAGGGATCCGTTCGGATGAAGTATATTCCCCCGTTAGCTGCCGTGAAAGAAGGGGATGCGGTCGTGACATCAGGACTCACCGGAGGATTTCCTCGCGGGATTCTCATTGGACAAGTCCTCCACGTTGGGGAGCAAGAAGGCGACCTCTTTCAAACTGCTCGAGTAGCACCTGTAGTCGATTTTGGGAAATTGGAAGAAGTCTTAATCCTCATTTCACCACAACGGTCGGAAGATACCGAATCGATTGAGAATGTCCTGACCTCTCCTGAGGAAAAACCTAAGGATTCATGAAGACCGGAATCTTTCTTGGCTTAATTCTTTTACTCGTCCCCCTCCAAGCCACCGTGCTAGGGCGGGTGAGTCCGTTTGGGATTCGTCCCGATCTTTGTCTCATCGCCGCATGTTTGACAGGATTGCTCACCGGACAAGTCTATGGATTGCTCTTAGGATTTGGGCTTGGGTTTACCCAAGATCTGTTTTCCGCTAGCGACCTGTGGCTGAATACCATAACCAAGTCCGGCGTGGGGTTCTTAGCCGGATTGATCGCCAAAAACTTAGCCAATGCGGCATCCCATTCAGCCTTTCTGCTCATGACCATCTTTTCGCTGTTTTCTGGTGTAATATTTTTAGTGTCTTCAAGAGTAGGAATGGAGTTGTGGGACGTGCTGCAAGGTTTTCCCTCAATCCTTTTACCCCAAGCCCTTTTTGATGGACTCGTGGCCGTCGCCGCCCATTGGGTCATTACTCGTTGGTCGCCAGAATCCGTCAGCCTATATGAAAGAGGCTAGCAACAAACCATGGAACCTACAATTTTAGTCGCCCAGACATGGATGCGAAATGAGTGATAGTGGATTTCAGCAAAGCGGATTATCCGATATTCAACAACGACTAGTATTCCTAAAAGTCGGGGTATTGGTCGTCATTAGCCTGTTGACCTTACGCTTGTGGCAGTTACAGGTTCGCGATGGGCCACATTATCTTGAACTTTCGCAAGACAATCGAACGCGCTCTATTCTACTACATCCCGCCCGCGGGCTCATTTACGATCGAAATGGAAAACTTCTCGCGAATAATGTTCCAAGTTTTAACTTGTATGTGGAGCTGAAGGATGTCAAGGATCGAAAAACCCTCATAGAAAAACTCGTCGAGTATCTGGATATTGAGGCATCTGAGGTAAGCGAAACGATTCGGACTAGGAGTAGTCGGACTCGAATAAAATTAAAAGGTGGCCTCACGCTTCGCGAGGCTGCCCTCATTGAATCCCATCGCCTGACTTTGCCAGGTGTCGTGGTGCAACCGGAATTTCAACGGAATAATCCCCAAGGTCCCTATGCCGCCCATGTGGTTGGATATGTGGGTGAAGTGTCTGAACGACAAATGTCCAAAAAGTATTTTGAAGGCCTTCACCAGGGAAGCATTGTTGGCCAATATGGAGTGGAACGCGAGTACGACCAACTCCTGCGAGGACAAGCGGGAAGCAAGCTCATCGAAGTGGACGCCTTAGGGCACGAGAAACGAACGATTTCGGTTGACAAACCACAAGCTGGGCATGACCTCTATCTGACCATCGATTTTGATCTCCAGCGACTGGCCGAAGATTTGTTGGGAGTGGAGGCGGGTGCTATCGTAGCCTTAGATCCTAAGACTGGGGAAACCCTCGCATTGGCGAGTCGCCCAAGTTTTGACCCGAATACCCTGTCTCGAGGGCTACGATCTAAAGACTGGCAAAAAATTCTTCAAGACAAAAGACATCCACTGACCAACCGAGCCATACAAGGACTGTATCCTCCCGGATCGACATTTAAAATTATTATGGCTGCAGCAGCGCTAGAAACCAATACGGTTGATATATCCGACACCATTCAATGCAACGGACGGTTTCGATTCGGACGCCGAACCTATCGTGACTGGAAGGCAAGTGGGCATGGGACTGTGGATCTCCACAAAGCCATGATGCAATCCTGTGACGTGTATTTTTATAAAATGGGACACCGGCTGGGTATTGACACCATCGCCACCTACGCCAAACTATTTGGGTTGGGCAAAAAAACAGGGATTGATTTGCCATCCGAACACCCTGGCATTGCCCCTTCACCTGAATGGAAACAGAAGGCTCGTGGAGAGCCGTGGTACCCAGGAGAAACCATATCGGTTTCCATTGGACAAGGGTTCGTGACAACGACCCCGATACAAATGGCACAGGTGATTGCCACCATCGGTAATAATGGCGTAGCGCATCAACCTCGATTAATTCGAGGGGTACGACACCGAAGTACCGGTCAGATCGAAACATGGCCAACACCCCCAGCCACACCATTGGGTCTCAAGCCGGCGTTTGTGGAAGGAATTCAACGTTCCCTCGCATCTGTCGTTTCAGAAGGAACCGCACGTCGTGCCAACTCTCCACTGGTCACCATTGCCGGAAAAACTGGGACATCCCAAGTCGTGGCGCTTCGCCCTGACAAGGAAAAAGACACTCCAAAGGAGTTTCGAGACCACGCTTGGTTCGTGTCCTATGCTCCATTTGATAATCCGCAAATCGCCGTGGCCGTTCTGGCCGAGCATAGTGGACATGGTGGTTCTGCCGCAGCTCCCCTTGCACGAGAATTAATCGAGGCTTTTATCAAGAAGAACGGGAATGTGAATCCAGTAGGAGAGAGCCCCCTTTCGCGTGAAAATACGAAAAGGCCAGTCTTGTGAATCGTTAAAGGATAATCTCGTGACGCGAACTCGAAGATTTGATGGAGTAGATTGGTCACTGCTTGGCGTGATTGTCGCACTTCTTTGTATTGGGGTCCTCACGATATACAGTGTGACTGCAAATGGACAAGGAAGTAAGTTCCCGATTTTTGCCAAGCAGGGATTGTGGATCGGGGTCGGAACCTTAGCATTTGTCGTTGTTGCCAGCATGGACTACCACAAACTAGCCAGGCTCTCATACATTCTCTATGGGCTGGGGCTTCTCTTGTTGCTGGTCGTGATGTTAAGCGGAAAAACAAGCCGAGGGGCTCAACGTTGGATTTCTTTGGGGCCTGTGGCCATCCAGCCATCAGAATTTGTCAAATTGCCCCTCTTGCTCATGTTATCCTCTTATTATGCTTCCCAGGTCCGCAGTGGATGGCTCTATCGGGTCATTGTTCCTGGCCTGCTGGCCCTTCCGGGATTCTTTCTCATTCTTAAACAACCGGACTTAGGAAGCAGTCTGAGTTTTATCGCTATTTACATTATTCTTCTTCTTGCCGTAGGAGTAAAATCAAAGGCCTTTGGTCTCGTCTTGCTTACAGCGCTCATGATTTTTCCCTTTGCCTGGGGCGAGCTGTGGGGATCACTCCACGATTATCAAAAAGAACGAATTTTCAGTTTTGTTGACCCGGCTTATGATACGGGTGGCAAAGGATATCAAGGATTACAGTCGCGTATTGCCATTGGCTCGGGAGAACTCATGGGTAAAGGCCTTCATGGCGGAACACAAACCCAATTTAAATTTCTCCCTGAAGGTCATACGGATTTTGTGTTTGCGGTGTTTGCAGAAGAATGGGGATTTTTAGGTGCCGTCGTCTTAATCTTGCTGTTTTTAACATTATTTTTACTTGGCCTCGACATCGCCTCAAAAGCCAAAGATATGTTAGGTGCGCTTTTGGCGGTGGGAGTTGTAGGCATGATTGCGTTTAATGTGGTGGTCAACATCGGCATGACCGTTGGCCTCGCGCCCATTGTTGGTATTCCCTTGCCCTTATTGAGTTACGGGGGCAGTGCGACAATTATGACAATGGCCGCCTTGGGCTTATTGCTGAGCGTGAAACGGCGCCGAATGACCTTGATTCAATAATCTCAACTAATCTCGGAGTGTAGGCAGGACTTGTCTCCATCATGAAAAGGTTTTTGCTATTGCGCAGCCCTATTCATGACATTAAGTTCATGGTCCTACCATGCTCGGAGTCTAAGGAGCCGGTATGGGTGTAGAAATAGCGATTAATGTCAACCCGCAAGAAACGCGGGTGGCAGTACTAGACAACAAGGTGGTCACGGAATTGTATGTGGACCGTGCCAAGAAAAAGGATTTTGTCGGAGATGTCTACAAAGGCAAAGTCGTCAAAGTGTTACCAGGGATGCAAGCCGCATTTCTCGATATCGGGTTAGAACGGGCCGCGTTCGTTCATGTCTCTGATCTCTCGATTGGCACAGAGCCAGGAGACATCTTGGTCGATAGTGATGATGACGACAAAGGCCCTGAACTTCCACGCCCCCGACGACAAAACATTCTTCCCATTGAACAGCTCATAGAAGAGGGACAAGAACTGATGGTTCAGATCTCAAAGGGCCCGATTATGACCAAGGGTCCAAGAGTCACATCCTATTGTTCCTTGCCCGGAAGATTTTTGGTGCTGATGCCCAATGTAGATCATGTAGGGATTTCTCGTCGAATTGCGAAAGACGAAGAACGCGCACGCCTCAAAGATATCATGAAACGAATCCGAGAACCGGGCTACGGATATATTGTTCGAACCGTGAGTGAGGGCGTGAGTGAAGAAGATCTTCGATCAGACGTAGACTTTTTGACTGCTCTGTGGCAGGACATTTTGAAAAAGCAGGAACAACATCCTGCACCAGCCATGCTACATACTGATCTTAGTTTGACTCTCCGGGTAGTCAGGGACTTGTTCACCAAAAAAGTTGACCGTCTCATCATTGACTCGAAAGAGGAATGTGACGCCGTGCGGGACTTTGTGAAACGCTATCTTCCTGAACAAACTTCACGCATTTTCCATTACGACAAAGAAGAAGGCCTCTTTGATCATCTAGGCGTCGAAATGGAAATCTCCAGGGCATTGAGCCGAAAGGTGTGGCTCAAGTCAGGCGGCCATATTGTCATTGACCATACTGAAGCCATGACCGTCGTGGACGTCAACACTGGTCGGTATGTTGGGAAACGGGATCAGGAAGAAACGATTTTGAAAAATAACCTGGAGGCAGCCCGAGAGATTGCCTACCAAATCAAGCTTCGAGGGATCGGCGGCATCATCATTATTGATTTTATTGATATGGAGCGGGAACGCAATCGTGACAAAGTCTATCACGCCATGGTTGATTCCATGGCCAAAGACAAAGCACGGACACGCATATCCCGAATCACAGATTTAGGGCTCATTGAGATTTCACGTGAACGTGTGCGCGAAGATATCTTGCGTACCCTATCTGATCTATGCTCCGATTGTGATGGGCGCGGGTACACTAAATCAGCCACCACGGTGGTGTATGATATTTTCCGTGATATTCGGCGGATTGGAAAAAGTGCCGGCCAACAAAAGGTCGTCATAGGAGCGAATCCCATTATTGTGGATATGCTTCGAGACACTGAGCATGAAGGACTCGAGCAACTAGAACGCGAATGTCGTCATCAAATTGTCGTTCAAGGCGACCCACTCTTGCATCTTGAGCAATATGATATCGTGGTCTTGGAGGGAGCGGTACGGGGATAACATTCATCCCAGACATGGCTGTCGCTCATTGCTGGTCACTTATCGTTTGTAAAAAAGAGAGCCGTGAAGATTCTTAATACGAGAGATGAACAGACAGACCATAGTCAAAAAACTGGATTAGGATAATTTGTGGAATCTCTCGAACCATGGCTTCTTCTACGAGCAGTCAAAGGTTTGAGTGATGGAACCCTCACGAGGCTCGTTCGAGAATTTGGATCTCCTCTGGCGGTGCTGACAGCTCCTGTTCAAGTGCTACAGAGCCGAGGAGGCATTACCAAACTTGTGGCCACCGCAATTCAGGATGGACCTCCTCCTCAAGCTCGGGTAAAGGCCGAGAAGGAAGCTCGTCGCATTCCAGAACAAGGAATTTCGGTGATCACTGTGCTCGATCCGAAATATCCCGAAAAACTGTCCAGGATTCACGATCCCCCACCACTATTGTATTTGAGCGGAGCCCTTGGCCCTGATGATCATCGAGCCATTGCCATAGTGGGATCGCGTAAGGCCACCCCAACTGGGCTGGCCTTCACTGAAGAATTAAGTCGGACATTGGCGACAGTAGGTTTTACCATCGTCAGCGGCATGGCACGAGGAGTCGATGCCGCCGCGCATCGTGGAGCGCTCAAAGCTGGAGGAAGAACGATAGCTGTATTGGGATGTGGCGTTGACACCACATACCCCCCTGAACATGGAAAACTTCGCCAAGCTATTGAGGCGCAAGGGGCCGTAGCTTCTGAATTTTCATTAGGGACCCCACCGCAGCCATTTAATTTTCCTAGGCGCAACCGCATTATCAGTGGATTGTCTTATGGGGTCATCGTGACGCAAGCAACCATAAAAAGTGGATCACTTATTACGGCGCGCTATGCCCTTGAACAAAACCGCGAGGTCTTCGCGGTGCCCGGATCCGTCAAAGAAGGGAAACATGAAGGGCCACATGGCCTCATTAAACAAGGTGCCAAACTCGTTGAAAACGTAGGAGATATCATTGAAGAGCTTCTCCCCCAACTTGACGAGTCGTTTCAGGATCACGTAAAGAATGCGGCCTCAGAGCCACCTCAACCCACTTCAGACCTCAGCACGCAAGAAAAGGAAGTCTTTGACCTTGTGACGGACACCCCCACCTCAGTTGATGAAGTCTTGGCTCAAGCCCGATTTCTTCCTGCCGAGGTAATGGGTATCTTATTGGCCCTTGAGCTTAAAGGTGTAGTTCAGCAAGTGCCAGGTTCGTGTTATATAAGACGATAAGCGTTACAGTGCAGTAATATCGACATTCAAAGAAAATCCAGTTCACCATATCGGAGAGACAAGGAATAACACATTGTGGCGAAATCTCTAATCATTGTTGAGTCCCCAGCGAAAGCACGAACTATTTCAAAGTATCTGGGTCGTGGCTATCAGGTGCTGGCCTCTGTGGGACATGTGAAAGATTTACCCAAGAGTAAGTTGGGTATTGATGTCGAAAACGACTTCAAACCGCAATATGTCGTCATCCGCGGAAAAAGTAAAACGCTCACTGAGATTAAAACCCAGGCCAAGAAGGCAGATAAGGTCTACCTAGCCCCTGACCCGGATAGGGAAGGAGAGGCCATTGCCTGGCATATTGCCGAAGAATTAAATGGCAAAGCAGATAAAGTCTACCGCGTACTTTTCAATGAAATAACCAAGGGGGCTATCAAAAAAGCTTTGGAGTCGCCTGGGGTTATTGACATGAAAAAGGTAAACGCCCAACAAGCCCGTCGTGTGTTGGACCGCATTGTGGGTTACATGTTGAGCCCTCTGCTGTGGAAAAAAGTTCGCCGAGGACTGAGCGCTGGACGCGTACAATCTGTAGCCGTACGGATCATCTGTGAACGAGAAACCGAACGTGACGCATTTGAAGCCATAGAGTATTGGACCATTACGGCAAACTTCCAAGGGCCCAAACCGCCAATGTTTGAGGCTCGTTTGCAAGAGTTTCAAGGTGAACCCTTAGAGATTCACTCGCAGGAAGAATCAGATCGGGCCATGACGGCTCTGCAGAATGCTACCTTTAATGTGTCGGCTATTGATAAAACCGAAAAGCGTCGCAACCCACAGCCGCCATTTATCACGAGTCGTCTTCAACAGGATGCTTCAAGGAAGCTGCGATTCAGCGCCAAAAAGACCATGATGTTGGCCCAACGGCTCTATGAGGGTATTGAAATTGGAGACGAAGGACCGGTCGGGTTAATCACCTATATGAGAACCGACTCCACCCGAATTTCCAATGAGGCGCAAGCCGAAGCCGCCGACCTCATTCGCACGAGATTTGGAGATCAATACCTCCCAGACAAACCGAATGTCTACAAAACCGCCAAGTCCGCTCAAGAAGCCCATGAGGCGATTCGCCCAACATCGGCGCAACGAGATCCTGAATCCGTCAAACAATTTTTGGAAGACGACCTGTACAAACTGTACAAACTCATTTGGAACCGTTTCCTGGCTTCTCAAATGACCAAAGGCCTGGACGAGGCCACGAAGGTCACGATCCAAGCCGGTGAATATGGATTCCGCGCGACGGGAACCGTGGAAAAATTCGATGGCTTTCGACGCGTGTATGTCGAAGGTACTGATGTCCCGGAGACCGGGAAAGGGGCACCAGATCCACAAGCATCGGCCAATGACGAAGATTCCAAACGGTTGCCTGAATTAGCCGTGGGAGACAACCTCACCATTGTTGAAGTGGAAGAACAGGGCCTCCTGCCAAAACAACATTTCACGCAACCACCCCCACGCTACAACGAGGCCTTGTTGATCCGCGAACTCGAAGAAAAAGGAATTGGGCGGCCATCCACCTACGCCGCGATTATTTCCACCATTCAAGACCGTCAATATGTTGAAAAAGACGAGGCGCGGTTCAAACCCACGGAATTGGGACAAACTGTCAATAATCGATTAGTCACCTATTTCCCACGAATCTTTGATGTCGCATTTACCGCTAAAATGGAATCCGAACTGGATGACATTGAAGAAGGCGAAAAGAACTGGGTCTCGACGATTTCCGAGTTTTACACTCCGTTTGCTAAAGACCTTGGAGACGCCGAAGTAAATATGGAGGATCTCAAGG
>JAJDBO010000198.1 GCA_029261305.1 Nitrospirales bacterium | reverse complement strand
GACTAATCCCGTTCCATACACAATCGCATTGGGAGGAGTCGAAACCGGCAACACAAAGGCCAAACTGGCAGCCAAACACACTCCCATGGTTGGTGGAACAGGGGACACCCCAGCCGCTTGAGCAATCGCGATGACCACCGGCACCAGCATACTCGCAGAAGCGGTATTGGAGGCAATCTCCGTTAACACCAAGGCCGCACCAATGGCCACAGCTGTTAAACTCCATAGGGTCTCGCCTCCAAACACCGTGACAAGCCCATGCCCAATAATTTTGGCCAGACCAGTTTCCACCATCAAATGCCCAAAGGCCAACCCGCCTCCAAATAACAGAATCGTTCCCCAATTAATATTTTTCGCTTGGCCCCAAGTCAGGGTAAATTCTGCGGATTTAAAATTAATCGGTAAAACAAACAACAACCCAGAAGCCATGACGGGAACCAGTTCTTTAGGAAATCGTGCATTAAGCCAGACCACTATTTCAGCATCTCGCCCCAACACTACGGCCAAGAGGCCAGGGACGATCCAGGCTCCAATGGCTAGTCCCAATGCCAAGCAAGTATTTTTTTGACCTGAGGTCCAGGGTTCCTCCACTGTTTGCAAGGTAAGATGATGCCCGGAAATCCCGGAAAACGCAGGCGGGGGGGAATGCAGCCACTTTAACACGCCATAAATGAACAGAAACATCACGCAGGTAATGGGCAGTCCAATAGAAAACCATTCAAAAAACGACAGTGTTATACCCGCCTGCTGAGACAGCAACCCCACGCCAATCAAATTGGGAGGTGTCCCGATCATCGTCGCAATGCCACCGGCAGCGGCCCCGTAAGCCAACATGAGCATCACACCTGACTCATAGGGCAATGGGGTATTTCCTGAACGAAGAGTAGAAAGAATACCCAGGGCCATGGGAACCATGATCGCAACCGCAGCCGTGTTACTGATCCACATAGATAACAGAGCCGTCGCAGCAGCCATGGCAAGAAAAATTCTTGTCGGTTTGGCCTTCACCCATGTTAGCGACAGTATCCACCCGGCAAAACGGTGATCAACTTTATGCACGACAAAGGCTTCGGCCAAAAAGAAACTACCGATGAAAAGAAAAATAATCGGATGCGCAAAGGCAGAAAAAACCCCTTTGATCGATCCGAGTCCGCCAACCACACAAAACGTCGCCCCCAATAACGAAGTCATGGCCAAAGGAATAGCTTCAGTTATCCACGACACCACAACCCAGGTAAGAATCGCAGCTAATAAGTGGGCGTTGTGGGGAAGGTTGGGAAAGGGAAGGAGATAAATCACCCCGGCCAATGCCGGAGCCACAAACAAGCCAATTTTCTGCTTCAACCCCGTAGTGTGCGCTTGAGTTACACTCCGAATGTTCACAACAACGGGCCTCGTGTTTGCGATAAATGTAAAATCCGAGATGGAAGACTAGCACAGCCAAGCCCTGAAGACTATGTTCTCAATGATACTCAGAAGACATAGAGTGAGTAGAGTGAAATGTATTCAATTGGGGCTATTGGTGTTTCCAGCACCCATTAAATCTTACGGGGAATGACGGAAATCTTGCGCCATTTCCCCAACGTAGGCCTGACATGAATCTGAACTAGGATTTCAGCCTATGACAAGGTATCATAGCCTCGAAATATGTCATTTCCTTACCTAAACTCTATGCCGGATAAAAATACCACTCCCCACGCGCTTTCAGCCATTCTTCAAGATAGGCAACGGAAGGGGGAACGCGTGGTGCTTACGAATGGATGCTTCGATTTGCTTCATATCGGACACATTCGCTACCTTCAATCCGCCAGAGCCTTAGGCGAATTATTGGTGGTGGCAGTCAACAGTGATGAATCCGTCCGTTCCTTACAGAAGGGACAAGGTCGGCCCCTGAATCCTGTGGATCATCGGATGGAAGTACTGGCCGCGCTAGCATGTGTGGATTATGTCGTGAGGTTTGATGAATCGACCCCACTCACAGTAATCGAAACGCTGCAACCTGATATTCTCGTCAAAGGTGGCGATTGGCCCGTTGAGCAGATCGTTGGAAGGGAAGTCGTCCAAGGACGAGGCGGAATAGTCAAGAGTATTTCATTAACTCCTAATATCTCGACCAGTGTAATGATTGATCGGATTCAACAAATGAATTCAGCTTCTAAACTAGCCAGCACCATAAAAACACCTCTAATGCCTTCCGACCCATCTCGAATAGATCCGACTCCGTCTTCATAGAAAATACCAGTCTCCTCAAGGGGTGTTCAAAATTCACCACATACACCAATGCACACGCTAGAAACTCAAACTTTTCAACCAATTCTTGAAGCCTTGGCAGCATCGGAGTCCAAACCATTTTTGGTTGGCCCTCATGGAGCAAGTTTAGCTTTTATCATGAGCCTGCTGACCAACCAGTCGATAGTAGACGGTTCGTCCCGCAAAACTGGGCAGGCCAAAGAACAGCTTCAAGGCTCATGGATACTCATGACCCCAACCCATGATGAAGCCGCCCAGCTCTTTCAAGATCTTCAATTTTTTCATACCTTGTTTGGGCTTCCCACCGAATCGCTCGCGTTCTTCCCCAATCGAGGATCGGTCCCATATGAGGCCACACTGCCTTCGGCTGATTTGGTGGCTCAACGCATGCGCACGTTGTTTCGACTTCATGAGCAACGACCGACCATTGTCATCACCACACCAGAAGCCGCCTTGCAACGACTCGTGCCTCATGCCGTCTTTGCCGAAACCTGTCTGACCTTAAAAGTAAACAATGAGATCGACCGCGAATCTTTGATCACGCATTTACTCAGAATTGGCTATTGCCGGGTGTCCGCCGTAGAAATTCCAGGGGAGTTCAGTGTGCGCGGAGGTATTGTTGATATTTTTTCAACGGCGGATAGCGAACCCTACCGCATCGAATTTTTAGGCGATACCGTAGAGTCCACGCGACGTTTCGACCCTGAAACACAAGAATCAACCGAAACTGTACCTCTCGCACAAATCTTGCCCGCGCGAGAATATCTTGTTCCTCTGGGTCAATCGGATTCCGAGTTGCCAACGCTCACCCCTGATGCCGAATGGCGATCACCAGAACTGTACAGCTCCATGGACACCCTGCTGGATTACTTTTCGGACGCACCGAGGGCACTCATGGACCGTCCGCTAAACCTTGCTCATGAAGCGCAAACATTGTGGGAGGGGTTACTGGCAGCCTGGGAAGAACAAGAATCTTCCCAAGCCGGTGTGCCCTATCCAGAACCTGACGCACATTATTTGATTTGGGAAGAATTTCTAGACTTGATGGCGTCGAGTTCAATGATTGCGACTGACGTCATCCCACCGGCTGAAGGGGAATGGAATCCGGTCATCCCGGTCTCGCTTCAATCTCTCAAAAGCATGGGGCTCGGGCTCCGAGGGACTTCCTTTACCGAAACCTTAAAAATTCTTGAGCACCTGCGAACCCAAGGTCCTGTCACCGTCGTGGTCCGTTCATCTGGCCAAGTTGGACGTCTGCTCGCGTTGTTCGCCGAACACCAAGCCCCCGCCATCGAAGGCAAGCCGTTGCTACGATCAACTTCCTCTGAACGCGAACCCTTTTATATTCAGCAGGGGTATCTCTCGTCGGGCTTCCTGGTCCAGGAAGGACAATTTACAGTCGTGACAGAAGACGATCTGTTCGCCAAAGTCACGCGTCATCGACCGCAATCCAAAAGCAAAACCGCAGCGTTTCTTTCCTCTCTTGAAGATCTCAATGCCGGGGATTACGTCGTCCATGTCCAGCATGGAATCAGCCGCTACAATGGCCTCCGCCATCTCTCTGTCCAAGGCTTTGAAAGTGACTATTTGATTTTAGAATTCTTGGGCAAAGATACATTGTACGTTCCGCTCGATCGCATCAACCAAGTGCAGAAATATCGAGGTGGGGAACACAATGCCCCAAAGCTGGATCGACTTGGTGGCACGAGTTGGGCTAAGACCAAAGCGCGCGTCAAAAAGGGTATCGAAGATATGACCCACGAATTGGTGGAGTTGTATGCCAGTCGCGAAGTCACCACACGACGAATCTATTCCGAAGACACTACTCTAGCCCATGAGTTTGAGGCGGCGTTTGACTATGAGGAAACGCCGGACCAACTCAAGGCCATTGAAGACATTCAACGAGATTTGGAGCTTGCCAAACCCATGGACCGATTGGTTTGCGGGGATGTCGGATACGGCAAGACCGAGGTCGCCATGCGCGCTGCATTCAAAGCCGTGCAGGATAATCGGCAAGTGGCCGTGCTTGTCCCCACGACACTGCTTGCCCAACAGCATTATGAAACTTTTTGTCGTCGATTCGCGCCGTTCCCGGTTCGGGTTGGCGTGCTCTCACGCTTCCAAAGTCCGAAGGAAGTCAAAGCCCTATTGCCGGACTTGGCTTCTGGAGTCGTGGATATCGTCATCGGCACACACCGTGTTCTTCAAAAAAGTGTGGAATTTAAAAACCTGGGACTGGTCATTATCGACGAAGAGCAATGGTTTGGCGTGCGACACAAAGAGCGAATGAAGCAATTGCGCAAGCAGGTGGATGTTCTCACGCTCACCGCCACCCCCATTCCTCGAACCTTGCAAATGGCCTTTTCCGGGGTGCGCGACTTGTCGGTGATTGAAACTCCACCCCCAGGACGTTTGGCCATTCGCACACAAGTCCTTCGCTTCAATCCCAACACTATTCGCGATGCCATTCGCCGAGAACTAGCACGCGACGGCCAAATTTTTTATGTACACAATCGAGTGCAAAGCATGGAACGAGCAGCCAGCTTGGTGCAGGGCCTCGTGCCCGAGGCGCGCATTCTTATGGCCCATGGCCAGATGAATGAACATGTGCTGGAAGGCGTCATGTTAAAATTCTTTCATGGGGAAGCCGATATTCTCGTAGCCTCGGCCATTATCCAATCAGGCTTGGATGTTCCACGAGCAAACACCATTCTGGTGGATCGCGCGGATATGTTTGGCTTAGCGCAATTGTATCAATTGCGGGGTCGCGTGGGTCGAGCAGGCGACCAAGCCTATGCGTATTTCTTTTTTCCCAATGAAGAAGTGCTCACCACCGATGCCCAAAAGCGACTCATGGCCATTCAAGAGTTTGCAGAACTCGGGTCAGGGTTTAGAATTGCCGCGGCAGATTTGGAAATTCGGGGAGCCGGGAACCTTCTCGGGAAGCAACAGTCAGGAAACATGGCTGCCGTAGGACTCGATCTCTACATGCAAATGGTTGAACAAGCCGTACAAGGGATGAAAGGCGAGGTGGTTGAGGAAGAGGTGGATCCAACCTTGCACTTGAATGTGTCGGCCTTCATCCCTGATGATTATGTGGAGGATGGACATCAGCGCCTGTCGCTGTACAAACGCATGTCCGCCAGCCAAAAGATCGGCGACCTGGCCCTCATGCATGCAGAGACTCAGGATCGGTACGGCTCCCTGCCCAATGAGGTTGAACGATTATTTGAAGTCATGCAGATTAGACTCTTCGCGAAAAAACTACGTCTGGAGTCCTTAGAAGTTAAAAACGGAACCATCACTCTCACTCTTGACGCGAAGGCCACTATCCCGCAAGAAAGTCTGGATTGGCTCATGCAGCACACCGAAGAAACCATCCGATTTCTTTCTCCTCAATCACTCGCCATAGATACGGGCCATGAGGAGTGGTCGGCGCTGGTTCTCGAATTAAATACCATTCTTCAAGGGCTCATCAACGCACCCTCGGAAGCCGTTCAGGTTTAATGATGAACATATTCAACAAACGCCTATCACCCTTTCTTAGACTTCCCGTGCTCTTACTGGGGTTAAGTGTAGTACCGGCAAATTATGCCCTTGCTCAAGAGATTTCCGATGGCATTGCGGCCATCGTCAACACTGAGGTCATTACGATTTCCGAACTTGAAACCGAGCTTCTGGATGAAACTATTCGCCTTCGAGCTCGCTACAGTGGCAAAGAACTTGAACGGCGACTCACCCATAAAGAATACGATGTCCTCAATCGGATCATTGAGCGTAAGCTCCAATTGCAAGAAGCCAAAGCCAAAGGGATTGGGGTCTCTGAACAGGAACTCGACCAGGCCATTGATCAATTACGTCAAACCCAACCAGCGGTAGCAGATTCAACGCCACGATCACGCCTTCGTGATGAACTGGTCCTGCGAAGGATGATTGACTATGAGGTTCGCCGTCGCATCATGGTTTCACCCGAGGAGACCCGCAGTTATTACACGAAATCCCAAGATGAATTCACGACCCCAGCGCGCTATCACCTCAAGCAAATCTTATTAAAACCACAGGGTGAAGAATCCAACACAGATGTCCTCGTGCGCGCTGAGGCGCTCGTGCAACAGATCAATGACGGTGCGGATTTTTCAGAACTAGCACAGACACATTCCGAAGGCTCGGAAAGTGTGATGGGTGGAGATTTAGGCATTATGCGAAAAGATGAATTGCTGAGCCCAATGGCCAGCGCCCTAGAAGGCATGCGCATGGGCGATGTGAGTCGCCCAGTGGAATCCGAATTGGGCATTCATATTTTGAAGTTGGAAAAAACGATCCCTGGTGAACCACTCCCTTTTGATGAAGTCAAAAATTCCATCAAAAATAATCTGTTCCAACGAAAGACCCGTGATGTGCGAGGAGAATGGTTG
>JAJDBO010000197.1 GCA_029261305.1 Nitrospirales bacterium | reverse complement strand
CCCCCTAAATCTTGTCCGAGTAACTGAGGGTTGTTGGATGCGATTGCGACTCCATCCGCATTCATAAAGCTCAACCCGAGAAACGCTTGATTGCTCTCCGCAACCTGAGACAGGTGGGTATTCATGGCGTCAACATCGTATTGCAACAAGACCGCGGCTTTGGCCAAAAGCTTCACATCGCCTCTGCGCTCAATCAAATTTTGATGTAATTGATCCGCGATATTTTTGGCCATCATGGCGAACCGATCACCTTCGCGTTTGAGCAAATGCTCTTGAACCACAAACGTGGCTCCCGCTCCAATACCAATGACCACAATGACCATGACGACGATGACCAACGGCAACCAGGCCGTCAGATTTTTCTTTTGAGGAATGCTCGATGTCGCTTTGTCATCACACGACCTGAGTTCAACTCCTGAGCCGGAGTCCATACGACGTTGCGACAGAGTCATGACGCATTGAAAGCCCGTCCCATAGGCGACCAGTCTAAGAACATGCCACCACCACCATCCCGCATCCCACAACGTCGATATTTCGAATAAGATGCCGGCCGCACCAAATAGCAGACAATGGATGGCAAACAGCCAATCATCGACGCGACCGGACTGTCGAAATTCCACGATGAATCTCAATGCGGCCGCGACACACCCAAGGCCTCCCACAACATTTAGCCCCTTGGCCAAAAGGGTAAACTCTCCTTCTTGAACCATGGTAGGGATAAGGGCCGGCATTTCTAAGGAGCCAAAGCCAAAGACCATCACCCCGACACCAATGCCAACCGGTAGGGCCACGCGATGACGGAGCAGTGAGGCATGATTAAAGATGGAACCCAGCAGGAATAACATTCCGCCGACGAATACTGCAGTACTATGAAACCAGACAAACGTTTTTCCAGGCAACACGAATGCATGAAAGACATCAAGCACCCCCATACCTACTAGCCCACACCCTATCCAAAAGTACAGACTCTTTGCCCTGGTCTCTTCATGGTTCAACAACATGGCGCCCAGGCCAATGGCAATTACCCCCCCAAGGAATTCGATAAATGTGTGAAAGGCCGGATCGCTCCATCTCCAATCCGAATACAACGTATTCGAAAGGAGACTCCCCACGATGGGTAAGCCCAATCCAAACAGCAGCATGAGAACCAGCCCCGTTGAAAAAGACAGAAACCGTACGGAAGATGAATGGGATGCGTTACTCATTGTCATAAGTGTTTTGAGGGAAAGAAATGGCTTTTCACTACCCTCAGCTCAAAGCATTCTTTATCCAAATAGTTGCAAATAATAGGGTCATACATTCGAGGTCAGACCGTTACAATGTCATCGGTCGTTTACCAACATAAATTAACGTGTATCACAAGATCGGCTCCTAGAATTCAGGAAGCCTACCTGCCTTTACATTTATTTAGAGATGGTGTGACAAAAGAAGTAGGTGCGCGTGTACACACCCTGATCAGGTTGGCTCTAATCGAATGATGCGTTTTAAAACTTTTTTACGGGCGGTTTGATAGGGTTTTAATCCTTCGGTCATAGCCAGAAAGGTCTGATAATGTTGCACTGCCACTCCAACCTGACCTTGTGCTTCAAGAGAATACGCCAGATTTAACTGGACCTCTGGCAAGTCGGGCGCAATCATTTCAGCTTGACGAAGCGCTTCCACAGCCTCTCCATATTGGCCTCGTTGTTGGCTCACCAACGCTCGCTGCACCCACAAATGCGGGATGGCGGCATTTCGCGACAGTCCTTCTATCAATGACTCTTCGGCTTCTTCAAATTGCTCCAACCCAAGTTGGGCCGTTCCTAACCAAAACCACGGCTCCCAGGTTTCCGGCGGAATCATAAACAAGGGCTTCAAGATCGTCACGGCATGGTGGTATCGCCGTTTTTTGATCAAGTATTTCGCCTGGATCAACGTGGCTTCTGTCTTAGTCGCGTTGCGGGAAATCTGCGGTACCGACGGACTTGATCCTGTGGATAAATTGGGCTTTGAATTTGGCGATTGAACGCGTGACTTTTCTAGGGAAGAAGACTGTGGTTTCTCGGATGTCACAACTTCGGACGTCTGAGAAGGGATTGTTGTCTGAGGAGTGGGGTTTGACGGTGTCACTAAAACGGCTGGGGGTTCAGTAACTTTGAGCGGGCTCCTTACCAATGGTGGGCCTTGCGCTACCGAAGATTTGGGAGAACCACTGGGCTGAGTATTTTTCAGAGCACTAGGCGTCAACTCTGCCTTGATCGCTTCAGAACCAGTCGCTTCATTTATTGACGCGGAGTTTGGTTCAACGATTTCTTCCTCTTGAGATTGAGGAGGAAGAACCTCAGCGATCTGAGGCGGGACCTGATCCCCCAACGGCTCTTCGCTCACTTTTTCTGGAATCACATCATGTTCCGGGCTGACCCTTGCCACATCGGGCATGAGGGTCAAACCCCAAAGATAGGCCCCAATCCCGACGGCCCCGACACCTACAATGATAAGAGACCAACGCAGAATGTTTCGAATAGATTTGGATGGAGGTTGGGGAGTAAACAGTTGCGATTTGGAAGAAGGAGAGGAAAT
>JAJDBO010000196.1 GCA_029261305.1 Nitrospirales bacterium | reverse complement strand
CTTCGTGGTGCCGATATCCAATCCAACGACAATGCGTTCTTTTTTGGCCATGATGCTTGCTCACCCCCTCTGCCGAACAATCACTTTGTCTGAATACCGTAAGTCAATGTCATACGGTTCCATGAATGACCTCGCGTGGATCGTTGACTCCAGCGCAAGATACTGCGGCCATGTCTGTTGAATATTTTGATTCACATGAAATTTGACATTCTCGGTTTCCACGACAATCTTGTTCGGATCATCTAATTCAATATGTAGTGGCCCGAGAAATCTTTCCCGAAGAAACGTTGCAATAGTTACCCCCAATCGAGCCCGTTTCCGTGTAGAGGGCTCTCCCTCCAACAATCTGATCGCCGAAAGCCCAGAGAACACGGGCAACCCTGAAGTGGCATCCTCTGAGGCAATCGACAACACCACACCTTCTTGATCCACAAATAATTGGCCGCCCGCATGCTGAAACGCTGCCACAGGTTCCCGCTCACCGATCACCACAGCCAACGTATGAGGAAGTGCTCGACCCACCGAAGCGGATGCGATTCGCGGATGCGCTTTAAGGCGGGCTTCCAACGTAGGTGGATGGATACCCCACAGGCTTTCTTCCGGTGGAAGAGCCAAGAGGGAAAGGACTTCTCCGCGCTTCATGAGTTTCACCCCAGAAATGGACACATGCTCAATCGTCATCCACCCCGCGATGGCAGGTGGAAACACGTAATAACTCGCAACGCCAGCAATCGCCATAATTCCCAGCATCGTGGCCCGACGATACCACGCCACTTTTGCTGATGCCGCACGGACAGATTGATTTCTCTTTCTCCGTGACGTGAGCGACGTACGTTGGATCATCGAGACGTCCTTGTTGGTGTTAATTTTTTTGTACCACTCACTCGTTGAGGACTCCGCTTAATCGCCGATTGAAGAATTCGCTCAGTCAACGATTCATAATTCATCCCAGCTTCTGCTGCCGCCATGGGCAACAAGCTCCGCTCTGTCATGCCAGGGATCGTATTGATTTCTAAAAAAAATGGCCGTCCTTTTGAATTAAGACGAAAATCTACTCGTGCGGCTCCCTTGCACCCTAAAGCTTCATAGGATCGAACAGCCAAATCCTTCATGTGACGATCTTGGACTTTGGTCACCGGGGCAGGACATAAATACTTAGTTTCTGATTTTTCATATTTCGCCGCGTAATCATAGAACCCGCCGGGAGCTACAATTTCTACGGTAGGTAACGCTTTCCCGTCCAGCACGGAGACCGCAATTTCTCGGCCTTGAATAAATGACTCAGCGACAATGGCTGTTCCTTGCTTCCACGCACGACGAAGCGCGTTCTTCCACTGCTCAGGCGTGTGGACAATAGAAACCCCAACCGTTGACCCTTGATCTATGGGCTTTACCACTAACGGCCATTTTAGATTCTTCGGTGCCACGGCCCCTTGCCCTTTTCGTATGGAGATTCCTGGAGCCACGGGCACTCCCTCTCGCTCCACCAAAATCTTCGTCATCGATTTATCCATTCCCACCGCACTGGCTCGAACACCCGACCCCGTGTAGGGAATCCCAAGGACATCCAATAATCCTTGAACTGTTCCATCTTCACCGCCTGGGCCATGCAACGCGAGAAACGCGACATCGATTTTTTTTCTCTTCAGCACTGAGGGTAGGGAAGCATCGACATCAATCGTCGTCGCCCGATACCCCTGACGCCGCAAGGCAGCATAGATCGCCTTCCCAGTTTTGAGAGAAATCTCTCGTTCCGCCGAAGCACCCCCCATGAGGATTCCAATGTGAGCGCTCGTTAATGGCATATCTTTTTCCGAGTCTTCACTTTTTACCCTTCACGCATAACGCTTTACGCATCACGATTCACCCTTCCCCTACAATTTTCCATTCCAACTCCAACATGAGGCCGGTTCGATGAAATACGTCTTGCTGAATCTTCTTAATCAATAAAATGGCATCTGTGGCTCGGGCATTCCCAAGATTGACAATAAAGTTTCCATGCTTAGTCGAAATTTGAGCATCGCCAATCTTCAATCCCTTGAGCCCTGCTTCTTCAATCAGTTGTCCTGCGGAAACTTTTTCAGGATTTCTAAATACAGACCCGGCGTTGGGTTGCGCGAGTGGCTGCGTGTTTTTTCGATACTGAAGATAGGACTTCGTCTTAGACTCCACTTTGGCTTGTGCAGATTGAGCCAATTGCAACCACGCACCCACCACAATGCCTTCAGGCACCCTGGCATGGCGATAGGAGAATTCTAGCGACGAGGCTGAATATACCTCTACGCGACCTTCTGAATTCACCAGTTGAATGGCCTGTAAACAATCCTTCATTTCTCCAAGATGAGTGCCGGCGTTCATCACTACCGCCCCACCAACTGTTCCAGGAATTCCTGCGGCCCATTCTAAGCCCGAAAGAGATTGACTCCCCACATACCCAAGAAGGGTGGGCATGCGCACACCTGCTTCTGCAAACACCACCGCAGCTTGGTCTTCTGCGACAACCATGGTCGTCAACCTTGATAGACTCACCACAATTCCCCGAATGCCGCCATCCCGAATGAGCACGTTGGTTCCACCTAAGACAAACAATGGAACCTTGGCCGTATGAGCTTGAGCGACTAGCCGAGAGACATCTTCGATATCTTCAGGCACGACGAGCGCATCCGCCGGTCCCCCAATGCGAAGGGTCGTTAAGTCACGAAGTTGCGCATCAAAGGTGACCGTCCCTCGAATTCCGTCCACGGCTGACAACAAGTCTTGATGTTTGATCATACTCGGTTTCGGATGAGACCCAGCATTTCCCACCAGGGGAGTCATAAGAATATTCACATACGCTCCAAAATTTCTCCACCCACTTTCCAAATATCTCCGGCTCCAAGCGTCAGCACCACATCCCCTGAACCAAGTGTCGGTAGAACCTGCCTCACAAGTTCTTCTTTCTTTTCAACCCATGTCACCGATGAATGCCCGGCTGTCTGAATACGCTCTGCGAGTCCTTCACCGGAAACCCCAGGGATCGGGGCTTCCCCGGCTGCGTAAATATCCGTGATATAAACAACATCCGCTTGTTCAAAACTTTCAGCAAATTCTTGAGCCAAATCTTTTGTCCTGGAAAATCGATGGGGCTGAAAGAGGACGATGAGACGACCCGGCCATGCGGTTTTGGCCGCAGCAATGGTACAACGAATCTCTGTGGGGTGATGCCCATAGTCATCGACCACCACAATGCCATTCTTTTCCCCTCGAATATGAAACCGACGCTCAACCCCGGCAAAAGAGGCCAAACCCTTTCGAATCAAATCAACTGGCAGGTCCAATTCCAACGCAACCGCAATCGCCGCCAAGGCATTCGAGACATTGTGCAAACCAGGAATATTTAATCGGAACGGTCCTATATTTTTCCCGCGAAATTGTGCTCGAAAATTACTGACTCGCCCAGTGATCGACACCTCTGTGGCAAACACATCCGGTTGAACACCATCGCTGACTTCATTCAGCCCATAGGTAAGATACCGTTTCACCATCTTCGGGAAAAAAGTACGGAGGCAGGGATCATCACTCGATAATATGGCCACCCCATAGAAAGGCACCTTATTCACAAATTCCAAAAAGGCGGCTTCTAATTGTTCCATCGTGCCATAGTGATCCAAGTGTTCCCGATCCATATTGGTCACAACGGCGATGGTGGGTGAAAGTCGAAGAAACGACCCATCGCTTTCATCGGCCTCGGCAATTAACAAGTCGCTTCGTCCCAATCGAGCATGCGTGCCCATCGCATTCACCTTTCCACCAACCACAAAGGTGGGATCAAGACCTGCATGCGCTAACACCGAAGCCACCAAGGAAGTGGTCGTGGTCTTGCCATGTGCGCCAGCAATCGCCACGCCAAATTTTAACCGCATTAATTCGGCAAGCATTTCTGCCCGAGGGATCACGGGTACGGCACGAGCTCGGGCAGCCACCACTTCGGGATTCGTCGATTGGACGGCGGAAGAAATGACCACGACTTCCGCACCATCGACATGAGAGGCTTCATGACCGAAGAAAATTTTTCCACCCAAACTCTCCAAACGGCGAGTCGTGTCCGAATGAGCAAGGTCCGATCCCGTCACCTTATACCCCAACGTCAGTAACACTTCGGCAATACCACTCATGCCACTGCCACCAATGCCGACTAAATGAATATGTTGAATTTTTCTAAACATTTTTTTTCAGTTGCTCGTGACTCGTTGGTTTCCACTCACCAACACAAAACATTCTTCAACCGTGACTTCTGCGGAATAAGTTTTCCGAAGACCTAAACTTTTCTGACTCATTGAACGAACCCGATCTTGATTGCCGACTAATGATTCAATGACCTGAGCCAATTGCTCGCCCGTCGATTCCGATTCCAACAACATCACTCCGGCACCTGCTTGCTCAATGACTCGTGCGTTATATTCCTGATGTTGATGTGCAGCAGATGGAAAAGGAATCAGCACCGAAGGCTTTCCGCAGGCAGCAATTTCAGCCAAGGTCAGAGCACCGCAACGAGAAATGACAAGATCAGCAGCGCGCAACTCCTGAGGCATATCCTTCACAAAGGGAACGACTTCTGCGTGAACATTCATCTCGGCATAGGCTCGTTGGACTCGCTCAAGATCTGCGGTGCCGGTTTGATGAATCAATTTCAATTCCGTACGAAAGCATTTGGATTTCTTTGTAGCTTCGATCATGGCAGTATTAATCGCAGAAGCACCTTGACTCCCTCCGCACACTAACAATGTTTTTACTTCCCCCGAATGAACCGCTGGGAGTGGATCAACAAAGGCCTTTCGAATTGGCGCACCCACCACTTTGACCTTCGACGAATTGAAATAAGATCTGGCATGTTCAAATGAGACAAACACGCGATGCGCAAACGGACCCAACACGCGATTAGCCACCCCCGGTATTGCATTAGGCTCCAACAAGACTCGTTTGACTCCCAACAACCACGCGGCGATCACGACTGGAGGGCTCGTATAGCCTCCGGTGCCAATCACCAAATCGGCCTTAGCCCCACGCAAGAGCTGCATGGCTTTCCAGATGGCACCAGGAACAAGCAACAACGCCTGCATGGAGGCAGAAAGCCCTCGCCCAACAACTCCACGAACTTGAAGTGGTTCAATTTTCAAGTCGGAACCAGCCATCATCATATTTTCCAACGCACGTCCCGTGCCAATTAGGGTCACCGAAGTTCGGACATCGCGCCGACGAAACTCTTCCGCCAACGCAATAGCCGGATAAAAATGTCCACCAGTTCCCCCTGCTGCAATGACCACGTTCATTCCACCTGCTATCGCGAACCCACCGGGCTGGCGGGATCCTGTCGTGAAATATTTAATAAAATTCCAATGGCAATGAGACTCATGATTAACGAGGACCCTCCATAGCTCACCAATGGCAGGGTCAAGCCCTTCGTCGGAAGCAAACCGGAAACAACACCGGCATTGATCAGGACTTGAATCCCGAGTAAGAGGGTCACCCCACTTGCCAAATGTCGACCAAAAGCATCCGGCGCACGACCGGCAATCTGAAATCCTTTAATCAGCAACACCGCAAACAATACCATCAACATCCCTGTCCCAAGAAATCCGAGCTCTTCCCCCAACAAGGCCAGCACAAAATCCGAATGGGCCTCTGGCAGGAAAAATAATTTCTGTCGGCCCTCGCCTAACCCGACTCCAGCAAGGCCTCCATTGCCTAAAGCCACGAAAGATTGGGTGAGTTGAAATCCAGCATCATGGGGATCTTGCCATGGATCAAGAAAACTCATGAGTCGCCGCCGCCGATAGTCCGACTGCATGACCAGCATATAGGCTAAGGGGAGAGCACTGAACACGAGCCCGAGTAGATGCGTGATGCGAGCCCCTCCTAAAAACAGAAGCCCCAGCAAAACCGAGACTAAAACCACGGCAGTTCCCATATCGGGCTCAAGAAGCGCTAACCCCGCCAGCATTCCAACGACAATCACGGGAGCCAACACACCTTTCGAAAAACTTGTAATATCTTCTTCTCGTCGCACAAGAAAGGAAGCGAGATACAACACGGTCGTCAATTTCGCCAACTCTCCAGGTTGGAAGGAGAGGCCCGCGAACTTAAACCAACGTCGCGCACCATTCGTTTTTGATCCCACATCAGGAATCAGCACCAACACAAGACATCCAATGGTCAGGCACAACACAATGGGCATGATCGACTTCCACATTTCATAGTCCTGACGAGACACCCAATGCAGCACCACAAGGCCAAGAACAATCCAAGCCGCTTGGCGCTTTAGAAAAAACATGGGGTCCCCATATCGTGCCTCTGCCATCACCCCACTCGCGCTAAACACCATGATGAGTCCAATCAACAGCAAGAGATACGTGATCATGAGTACTGTACGATCGACCGGAGCCAACGATGCTCTTCCAGCCGAACTCGTCTTCCACCCCAACGACAATTGCAACGCATTCCCCCGACCACGTCTCATGAGTCAATACAACCTTCATGCCGGTAAGGCATTCACCAACTCGCGAAATTGCTGCCCTCGATCCACGTAATCCCTAAACATGTCGAAGCTGGCACAGGCTGGGGAAAGGAGTACCACGTCACCAGGCACCGCCATGCGCTCAGCCAGTTCCACGGCTTGCCCCAAGGACTCGGTTCGATGCACCTCGGCCAATCCTCCGAGAGCATGGGCAATGGCCTCCGTGGCTTCGCCGATAAGCACGATGGACTTCGCATGCTGAGTCAAGGGTTCCCGCAGGCGAGAAAATTCACTGCCCTTATCTTTTCCGCCGAGAATAATGACGACTGGATGAGAAAAACTTTCCAGCGCCTTGATCGTGGCATCAACATTTGTACCCTTGGAATCATTCACGAACACCACACCCTGACGCTGCCGCACAACTTCAAGAGCATGCTCCCGACCTTGATACCCACCGACTGCGCGACGAATGGCGGATATCGGGCATTCGCACAACACCCCCACGGCCACAGCCGCTAGCACATTCGCCACATTATGTGTCCCGAGCAATGGAATTTCTTCCATGGGCATGACTTCATAAGTTTGCCCGCTTATGGAGGCCATGATCATGGGGCCATCGAGAAAGACACCGTTATGCAGTCGCTCTTTCATACTGAATCCGATAAGGAGACCACGGATGGAGTCGTGCAAGGGAATGAGCTGACTATCATCAAGATTCAAGACCGCAAAGTCCTCCGCCATTTGATTCTCAAAGATTCGGCCCTTGGCCGCGACATAGTCGCCAAAAGTCTCATGCCGATCTAAATGATCCGCCGTAATATTGAGGATCACGGAGATAAAGGGATGAAACCGATCAATCGTCTCCAGCTGAAAACTAGAAACCTCGACCACCGCAAAATCATAAGGACAAGATCCACCAGGATCGATTTTGGTGTTCTGGTACACGGTCATGGCCGCTTCACTCAATGGTGTGCCCAGATTCCCACCGACGAACACCGACTTTCCACTTTCCTCAAATATTCGTCCCATGATTGAGACAGCCGTACTTTTCCCATTGGTCCCTGTCACCGCCACAATGGGCATGGGAAGAAACCAAGATGCTAATTCTATTTCCCCTATCACCCGCACACCGTTTTTTCGAGCTTCGAGAATTGCATCGAGTGCAGGAGGGACACCAGGAGACAGCACCACCAGCTCTGCGGTCTTAATGCCTTCTGGGAAACGATCCCCCCCAAAAGTCTCTACGCTTCCCCGTGGAAATTGAGCGGATAGTTCAGCCAAATCGGATTCTAGCTTCTGATCTACTAGGCGTACATGCGCTCCAGCAGTCCCTAATAAATGGGCAGCTGCGAGCCCGCTCTTTCCAAGTCCCACTACGGCGACTACTTTTCCCCGAAGCCCATCAATGAGTGTTTGTTGACGATCAGTCACTGCGACCATCGCAATCGATTCCTTCTGAGTGGTGTCGAACCAAATTGATGACACTGGCATCCAATCAACGAAGTTTTAGGGTGCTGAGACTCAACAGGCTCAAAATGATTGCAACAATCCATAGACGCACCACGACCTTCGGCTCTTCCCAACCCTTCATTTCAAAATGATGGTGCAAGGGAGCCATTAGAAAAATTCGTTTCCCCCGCGACTTAAAAGAAATCACTTGAAAAATGACCGATACGGCTTCCATCACAAAGACACCGCCCACCAAAATTAACAGCAACTCATGCTTACTCACCACGGCGACCGTCCCCAAGGCTGCACCCAATGGTAACGAACCCACGTCCCCCATAAAGACAGTCGCCGGATACGTATTAAACCAAAGAAACCCCAAACTCGATCCAAAAACCGCCGCCATAAGCACTGACAATTCACCCGCACCTTCGATGTAGGGAATTAAGAGATACTCAGAAATCACTCGATTGCCCGCAGCATAGGACACCAGCAAATAGGCAATCGAGGCCACTATCACTGGGCCCACGGCTAACCCATCCAACCCGTCCGTTAAATTCACGGCATTCGAGCATCCAACAATGACCAGAATAGCAAACGGAATGTACAAGGGTCCTAGGTCCGGCGTGAATGATTTAAAAAATGGCACACTCAATTCTGTCGAATACCCAGGTGAAGAATAAAAGAACAGTCCGATCCCCAAAGCCACACCAATTTGCGCGATGAGTTTCTGCCAAGCATTTAATCCCATGGACCGACCACGCAGAATTTTCACGTAGTCATCCACGAAACCCACTAACCCAAATCCCACAATAGAGAGCATGACGATCCAGACATAGAGATTGGAGATATCCGCCCAAAGAAACGTCGAGATCAGGACCGCAAAAATAATAAGAATTCCACCCATGGTCGGCGTGCCTGTTTTCGTAAGGTGACTACTCGGCCCTTCTTCACGGATTTTCTGTCCCAGTCCTAACTCTTGCAATTTCCTGATCATGGGAGGAGCCAAGACAAACGCAATCACAAACGCTGTTACGGCCGCATAAATAATGCGAAAACTGAGATAACGAAACACATTCAAGATGGCGAATTCATCATGGAGAGGATAGAGCCAGAGATAGAGCATGTAGTTTAATCGTGCTTTCTATTCCGAAGTTTGTTGCCTGCATTCTTTTTCATGGAAAACCCATCGAGAACCTTTTCTAGTCGCACCCCTCTGGAAGCCTTTAACAAAACCACATCACCTGGACTTGCTATGTCTTCCAAGAAGGCTGTGGCCTGATCAGTCGTTGCCGCTTGAAATATCGAGGAACCCATCATGCCTCGACTTCTCGCACCACGAGCAATTTCATTTCCCAGAGCGCCACACACAATCAGGGACACCACTGACTGGTCTGCGATGTACGTTCCCACGTCTCGATGCATGGCTTTCGTATCTTTTCCTAACTCTAACATGTCACCGACCACGGCTATGGTCGACTTGCCTTTGCCCATTTCTTTGAGCAACGTCACAGCAGCCTTCATGGAAGCTGGATTCGCGTTATAGCAATCTTCAATAACCGTGAGCCCTTGAATCGACTTCACTTGAGAACGCATGGTGACCGGACGAAACTTTTTCAGACCGTCGACGATTTTCTCCATCGACACCCCAAGGGCTTGCCCAAGGGCAACTGCCGCCAAAGCATTGGACACATTGTGATCGCCCTGCACATTCAACCGCAGGCGATGCGATTGTTTCCGACCGCGAAGATCAACCCGACACACGGTTTGCTTGCCTACACGTTGTATACCACTCGCGCGGACATGCGCGCGTCCCTTCGTCCCAAACGATATCTTTCGACTGCGCACTCGCGGTTTTAAAAAACCATAGAATTCGTCATCGGCATTCAAAACAATCGTCCCATCATTGGGAAGACAAGCAAGCAGTTCGGCCTTCGCTCGCGCTGAGCCTTCTAAGCTGCCGAAGAACTCCAGATGATCAGGACCGATATTCGTAATCACTCCGAGTGTGGGTTTGGCAATTTCGCACAATCTGGTGGTTTGACCTTCCGCATCCACACCCATTTCCACAACCGCTACTTGATGACGCTTTGTCAACCGAAGCAAGGTATGTGGAACGCCCAATCGGTTATTAAAATTTCCTTCGGTCTTCAAAACAGTCCACCTCTCTCGAAGTGTACTGGCTACCATTTCTTTGGTTGTGGTCTTTCCATTACTTCCCGTGATCGCCACGACGGGAATCTGGAATCGTTGCCGGTGAAATGCCGCAATATCTTGATAGGCCCTCGTTGTATCGTCTACACCAACCACAAAAGGACCAGCGCCCAATCGAACACTGGAGATACGATGTGCTATGGCCATTGCCTTTTTACCCATGGATCGATTGACCACCACGCCAGCCACTCCTAACCCCAATACATTCTTCACAAAATGGTGGCCGTCAAAGGTTTCGCCTTGTAAGGCGATAAACAAATCACCCTCACGCACCGATCGAGAATCTGTACAAATCCTCCGCACACGCGTTCCCAATGATCCTCCGAACACCACCCCACCCGTTGCAGAAATAATTTCTTCCCCGGAAAATGAAGCCACGATTATCCGACAGGCCTCTCGCCAGTCTTTAAGCGACTTGCTAAGGCTTCCCGAGCCACCTCACGATCATCAAAGTGCAGTCGATCGGCGCCAATTATTTGGTAATCTTCATGCCCCTTGCCAGCGATCAACACCATGTCTTGAGGACCCGCCTCTTGAATCGCCGCATAAATGGCCTCTCGCCGATCAAGTAGCAGGCGATACGATGTTCGCGAGGATTCAGGCATGGCCAAAATGCCGAGTTCAATATCGTGAATGATGGCCGATGGATCTTCGGTTCGCGGGTTGTCGGATGTTACAAATACCAGATCACTATTTAGGGAGGCGACTTGCCCCATCTTCGGACGTTTTCCTCGATCACGATCTCCACCACAGCCAAAGACGGTAATGATTCGCCCCTTCTTGAGTACCTGTGCGGCGGCTAATAATCGTGCTAAGGCATCCTCGGTATGGGCATAATCCACAACCACTGCAAAATCTTGGCCTTCACTCACCAATTCAAACCGACCGGGCACTACCCCAAATGCGCGAATACCCTTTTGAATGATTTCTGCAGATAGCCCACATTCCACTCCCACACCAATTGCCGCTAATAAATTGTAGACATTATGTTCACCCACCAATGAAGTTTGGATGGACATCGGCCCAATGGGCGTCAACGCCGTAAAGGTAGTTCCATCAATGGATAAGGAAAGGTCTGTCGCTTGAAGGTCAGCCGAGCCTTGAATGGAGTAACTCCACGTCGGCACTACACTTTGCTGATGGATCTGCTTTCCCCATTCATCATCGATATTCACAATGGCTCGCTTGGCTGCCAACTTACTTTTTGGCGTCACGTATTGTTGGAAGAGTCTTAACTTTGCTTGATAGTACTCTTCCATATTCTGATGAAAATCCAGATGATCCTGTGTCAAATTTGTAAACACCACGATATCGAATTCACATCCCGCAACCCGATCCATCGCCAACGCATGCGATGACACTTCCAGAACAGCAGAATCGGCACCCGCCTCAACCATCTTTCCTAGGAGCGATTGCAAGGCCACAGAGCCCGGCGTCGTGTGGCTCGCTGCAAAGTGTTCGGTTCCTACGAAATAGCCAATGGTGCCTAAAAGCCCAACTTTTCGCGAAGAAGCTTCTAGCAATCCTTTAATCAGATGGGTGACCGTGGTTTTCCCATTGGTCCCAGTGACCCCGATCATGGTTAACGACCGAGATGGCTCCTTCCAAAAACACGAAGCCACTTGCCCCAAAGCGACGCGCGTGTCTTCCACTTCAATAATTGCAGGCCCCTTGTCCTTCACAGTTGCCCGTTCGTTTCCTTCCGACGACAACGCGATCATGAGACCAACCGCACCCTGCGCACAGGCTTTCTCCAAGAATTCATGGCCATCAACTTGGGTTCCTTTGACTGCCACAAAAAACGTGCCGGGCTTCACTTGACGTGAATCATCGGTGATATCGACGACCTCTACATTGAGGTCGCCCTTTTGGCTGACGACATCAAGCGTCATGATCAACTCCGCGATAGTCATTCCGATACATGAGCAGGATCAATCATTGAAGCACTCGCATTCCCGACCGCGGCAACTTGCACATCCACGCCACGTTGCGGCGGAATTTTCAGATGACGAAGAACCTGCGCCCCAACTTCCCGAAACACTGGCGCCGCAACTGTTGCACCCCATGCTGGCACTTGAGGCTCATCAATGACTACCAACATCGCGAACCGAGGATCTTCCACTGGGGCAAACCCCACAAACGAGCCAATGAATTTGGTCGAGGAATACGTTTTGGTTTCTGGATCCACCTTTTGCGCAGTCCCGGTTTTCCCTGCCACCCGATAACCGAGAATACTTGCCGCTCGCCCCGTCCCTTGCTCCACGACGTTCTCTAAAATCGACGCCAGAGTTTGAGCAGTTTCATAGCGAATAGGACGACGACGCGTTTCGGGCGCCCGGCTCCAGACATTGTCACCCTGAGTGGTGTGGACATGCTCGACAATAAAGGGCGTCATCAGGGACCCACCGTTGGCGATGACCGAGACAGCCGTGACCAATTGAAGTGGCGTCACTGCGATTTCTTGACCCATCGCGACAGATGCTAAAGTCCGCGATCCCCATTGCTCAGGTTTTCTCAAAATCCCAATTGATTCGCCCGGCAAATCGATTCCAGTTTTTTCGCCAAATCCAAATTCGCGAAGGTACCGATACATGCGATCTTTCCCTAAGCCCATAGCGGTCTTTGCCGCCGCCACATTACTCGACTGCTGAATGGCTTCCCGAAAGGTGAGCCAACTCGCTTTTTCATGATCATGGATGACCGTCCCACTAATAGGCATCTGTCCATTTCCAGCATAGATCAGGGTTTCCGGGTCTACATAGCCTTCTTCCAAGGCTGCTGCGGCCAAAACAATTTTCATCGTCGATCCAGGCTCATAGGGATCGGTGACCGCTCGATTTCTCCATTGCCCCGGTGAAAGCATTTTTACATGATTGGGATCAAAGGTGGGGCGAAGCGTCCAAGCCAAAATCCCCCCAGTTTTGGGATCCATCACTAGAATGGCGCCGCCCCGGGCACGAGTTTTTTTCACGGCCGACTCCAGTGCATGCTCCGCCATATATTGAATCACTTCATCGATGGTGAGATGAATGGTATGTCCGGAAAGTGTTTCTGAGTCCTGCTGATTTTCTGGGAAAATCACACGGCCAAACGCATCTCTATGCAAGAGCACTTTTCGAGCTTGCCCTTGAAGGTATTGTTCGTATCCGACTTCCAACCCTTCCAGCCCCTGACTGTCCATTCCCGCAAATCCCAAGACATGCGCCAAGAGAGTGCCTTTTGGATAAAACCGTCTTTTTTCCTTCAACAAACTAATACCGGGGATAGACAGTGCTTCCACTTGCGTCGCGTATTTGGAATCAATCTTTCGTTGAAGCCATACAAATTCGCGATTGCCTCGTAGACGCTGCTCCAATTCTGGATGAGAGACGCCCAAGACTTTAGATAACCGCTTGGCCGCTGCCCGGGGACTTTTCACGGACACCGGGGACGCGTACACCGAAGGTACGTCCAAATTGAGCGCAAGCGCTCTGCCTTGACTATCCAAAATCGCACCACGGTTTGAATTGAGCGTAATGGTTTTGTGATGCTGACGATTTGCTTTTTTCGTCATCGTTTCCGCCTGCAAAATGTGCAGGTCAAAGAGTCGAAGCAACACGACTAAAAATCCCAAGAGAAACAACAGGCACAACCCGGCTCGCCTTCCAGGATTGGACTGTTCACTCTGTTCCTGCCGATCAAACATCATCATTGCATCCTCATCGAAACCTTATGTTGGGCCACCCGAAGCGGCTCCAAGCCTTGCGGCTGATTCTTGTCTTGCCGACCATTTTCAGACACAAGAATCACCTGACCTGGACCTGGTGGTTTCATATTCAATTGCGAAGATGCCTCCTTGGCAATACGGTCCGACGCCGTCAATTGGGAAAAGGTAATTTGCAGACGATCATGCTCCTGCTCCAAATATTTTTTGTCTTTGGAACGTTGGTCGAGTTCATAACCCACTCGAACCACATCAACTTTCCCCCAGACATAAAATAAAAAGGTTGCGCTCAGGCCAATAATCAAAAAAACATAAAAGGCCCCCTTCATCACAGCACTACTCCATCTAGAAGCTCATCAGATTCTTCGACCTTTTCAATTACTCTCAATTTTGCGCTTCGGGCTCGCGGATTTAGCTTTCTCTCTTCGTCGGATGCGACACATGGTTTTTTGGTGAGAATCCTCACCCCCTTGTCAGACTCTTGAGCAAGATCCCGAAACGTATATTTCACAAGACGGTCTTCTAATGAATGGAATGAAATCACACAGACACGTCCACCTGGCGATAAGCGATCAACGGCCTCATGTAATGCGGGCGTAATGACGGCAAGTTCGTTATTCACCGCAATTCTCAGCGCCTGGAACGTTCGCGTTGCCGGATGAAGACGCCCATGTCGATAGGCTGGAGGAACTGATCGTTGAATGACTGACGCTAATTCCGATGTAGTACGAAGTGGAGCATTGGCTCGCTCTCTCACAATCGCCCTGGCAATCCGTCGAGAGAGACGCTCTTCTCCAAATTCAAAAATCACATTGGCCAATTCTGTTTCAGGCATTCGATTGACCAACTCTCCTGCCGTCACATCTTGGGAAGGATTCATCCGCATATCTAAAGGACCATCCTCTTGAAAACTAAAACCTCGTTCGGCATCGCCTAATTGCGCCGATGAAATGCCGAGATCAAACAATATTCCATCGACATGCTGAATTCCCTCAGAATCTAAAATTGAACCAAGATCGTGAAAGTTCCCACAGTGAAACGAAATATTGTCTGCATAGGGACTGAGTGTTTCACGAGCCATTTCAATGGCATGAAAATCTTGGTCGATAGCAATGAGCCGACCAGTCTCCCCGCACGCTTGAAGAATCCTGGCTGAGGTTCCCCCAAGACCAAGCGTACAATCCACGTAATATTTGTTGGGTTTTGGCTGTAACCAATAGACAACCTCGTCTGCTAAAACAGGAATGTGACCGAGATTCTTCAGCTCTCCCCCACCAGTCATCCATTCCTTCCCACTTCTACCCACATAATGGGCAGTATAGCGCTATTCCTTTTCTTGTCAAGCAAAATCAAGCACTTAGTGATGTGTAAATGTGGGATGCTCTAAGTAATGAACCACGACATCTTGTGGAAAATTGGATGAGATACCTTAAGTGGTCGGCTTCTTTTTTGGGGCAAAGCAGGAATAGCCAAATTTTTATTTTGATATGAGGTGTCGCCCCCCCCACACGACGAGGTCATTTTGCCGAAACAAAAGGGGCTCCTCTCCAGGGGCGAAACCCTGCTAAAAATATTCCTCGTCTCCCAAACGAAATCCAAGATGGCTTCAAATTTAACGAACCACACACAGAAAAGTGTATGGCTTGGTCATGACTAAATGTTAAATTTTTTCCAAAACCTACGTCGGAGACACTGCCTTCATGCCTCATCATGGCCATGGACACATGCAAGAGGCAGCATGCGGCTACAGGGGATCAAACTTTGGAGGAGGTCGGCGAATCAAGGGTAAAGACGGTAGAGCATTCTGGGAAAAGGAATTGTTTCTCGTACGTGATCGAGTCCGCAAATCCAGGCAACGGCTCGTTCGATGCCCATACCAAATCCGGCATGAGGAACCGATCCATATCGCCGTAAATCCAAATACCATTTGAAGGCGTCTTCGGAGAGCTGGTGCTCTTTTAAACGAGACGCCAATTTTTCATAGTCATGCACGCGCTGCCCACCGCCAATAATTTCGCCATACCCTTCGGGAGCGAGCACATCCATGCATAGCGCAAGATCGGGTTGTTCAGGATCTGATTCCATATAAAAGGCTTTGATGGCCGACGGGTATCGATGCACGATCAATGGCTTTTGATGTTCGTTGGACAAAATCGTTTCGTCCTCAGCACCAAAGTCGCCCCCCTCCTGAATTTCAGAACCACTGTTTTTCAAACGCACTATCGCCTCCCCATACGTCAACCGAGGGAAGGGAGGTGTGATGGCTTCAAGCTTTGACACATCGCGCTCCAACACTTTGAGCTCTTCTTGTCGTTTTTCTAACACCCGCTGAACAATCATCACCAAAAAGTCTTCGGCCAACTCCATGACATCTGGCAATTCAGCAAAGGCCACTTCAGGCTCAACCATCCAAAATTCCATCAAATGGCGACGAGTCTTAGATTTCTCCGCGCGAAAGGTCGGGCCAAAGCAATAGATTTTCCCAAAAGCCGCAGCTGCAGCTTCCCCGTATAGTTGGCCACTTTGCGCGAGATAGGCCGTCTCTTCGAAATACTGGGTTTGAAATAAGGTGGTGGTTCCCTCACAAGCATTCGGGGTAAAGATTGGGGTGTCCACTAACACAAAGTCACGATCATCAAAAAAATCTCGACAGGCTTTGATAATTTCATGACGAATTTTGAGGATAGCCTGTTGCCGGCTCGACCGAAGCCACAGATGACGATGGTCCATCAAAAACCCAGTGCCATGCTCCTTAGGTTGGATGGGGAATTCCTCGGCAAAATGAATGATACGAATGTGAGAGACGTCTAACTCATACCCGCTTGGTGCACGTTCATCAGCCCGAACTTTACCCGTGACCTCAATAGAAGACTCCTGTGTGAGATGAGAGGCAGCCTTAAACTGCTCCTCGTCCATATCGGCTTTACTCAGGATAGCCTGTAATTCTCCGGCCCCGTCTCGAATGGTCAGAAATTGGAGCTTGCCCTTGGAACGATGGCGCCTGACCCAACCACGAATTTGGATTTCTTTTTCGTTAAACTCTGCAATCTGTGAAAGTGAAACTGGGGATGGCATGGTTATTTCAAAAAAATAGATTGTACGAATGGGGAAAAACTTTGGTGGTTGGCATACACGGGTGCCTACGCTACGAAACCCTTCGCCAGATTGCAAGAGGACATGAACATTTCCCTCCTGCGATCTTCGTTTTTTCCAATTGCCCCCACAGGCCACGTTCCCTGAATTGACACGATAGGAATCGCAAGACTATCATGGGCTATTCTTTAAGGAGGGCGCTATTTATGAGTTATGCTATTTCAGTAAAAGATCTAAAGGACCGCTTAGATAAAGGGGATAAAATTTTCCTCTTGGATGTTCGTGAACCTCATGAATACTCAATGGCAAAGATTGAAGGCTCCGTACTCATCCCCTTAGGCACGTTGCCCACTTCGCTTGACCAATTAAATACTGAAGATGAAATTGTGGCTCTATGCCACCGAGGCATGCGAAGTGCTGATGCCGTTGGATTTCTCCTTCAACAAGGCTTCAGCAATGTCAAGAATCTCGTAGGGGGAATTGACGCATGGTCTATTGAGGTTGACCCAGAAGTTCCACGATATCGATAGGTCCCATACGAGGAAGAAAACTAGCCCATAGGCTGATCAAACAAACCCATTACTTTTTTGTTTGAAAATACTCTACCGTTTCTGCTAGCCCCTCGGCCAGGGTTACGGTCGGTTCCCAGCCAGCCTCTTCTGTAAGTTTTGAGCAATCCAGCACACTCCGTAATTGCTCTCCCTTTTTTGCCGGCCCATGCAGCTCTTTGCACTCAACTTTTGAGAGTATTTTGAGCTGCTCAAAGATATCGTTGACTGTGGTCTCTTCCCCAGTCCCGACATTATAGATCCCATTCACCTGCTGATCCGAAGCGATCATGACGGCCTCGACCACATCTCGAACATACACATAATCCCGAGTTTGCAATCCATTTCCATTGATCAGAGACTGCTGTCCCTTCAACAATTGTTGCGTGAAAATGGCAATCACCCCAGCTTCACCTTCCGGATTTTGCCGTGGGCCATATACATTACCAAAGCGTAGAGCAGTAAAGCCTAACCCGGCCATTTGACGAAAGTATTCAAGATAAAACTCACAGGACAATTTACTTATCCCATAGGGAGAAAGTGGAGCCGTGGGATGATTCTCAGGAGCTGGAAATTGATGTTGCTCCCCGTAGACCGCTCCTCCTGAAGAGGCAAACACGACTTTTCTGACTCCATATTTTACCGCCAACTGCAGTAAGTTTATCGTCCCAAGAATATTGACATTGGCATCGAACATCGGATCTTCGGTTGATCTCCGCACATTCATTTGTGCCGCTAAATGCACGATCACCACAGGGCGTTCTCGTTTAAAAATTCTGTCCAGTCGAGAACTGCAGATATCGTGTTTGTACAAGACCGCTTCGCGATTGACATTTTTGCGTTTTCCCGTTGCAAGATTATCGATCACCGAAACTTGATGCCCTTC
>JAJDBO010000195.1 GCA_029261305.1 Nitrospirales bacterium | reverse complement strand
AACGCTGGCGATGCTGGAAACATCATGGTTGAAACCACCTCTGGCCCAATTCATGTTTCAGGTACCCTCAATACGAATCGAACCATTGAGCCCATTCGGAAGAATTTCGCCAAGAGTGGTATTTTTAGCAATGCGTCTGTGGATCCTGATCCCGATACAACTACCGGGATTGCTCCAAACGGAAATGCAGGTTCCATTTCTGTAAGCACACCTGATGTTCTCCTCCTCACTAATCAGGCAGAAATCAGCACCTCGGCTGAAGGCAAGGGGATGGGTGGGTCTATTACCCTCACCGCAGGCAAAAACGCAGAATTCACTAATAACTCCGAGGTTAGTTCCTTGAACTCGGGAACCGGCGATGCGGGGGGGATCGTAGTCGAAGCGGGTGATACCATTCTGGTAGAGGACAGCACCTTTAATGTCCAATCGGCCCAGGGAAACGCTGGCGATATAAAATTTGATGCTGACTTCATGATCCGTGTCAGAAACAGCCTGATTTCTGGTTCCACGGGAGGTGGTCCTACCACTCAGGGCGCCAATATTAACTTTGATCCTCAATGGATTATTATCGAGAACAGTCAAATTTTGGCGAACGCGTTCGAGGGGCAGGGCGGAAGTGTGACGCTAACCGCTACCAAGGGGGTATTGATTGATCCGTTTACCAGCATAGATTTCTCGTCAACTTTTGGAACAAGTGGGTCTTTAGATGTTCAAGCCCCGATACAAAATCTCAGTGGAGCGATTGCGCCACTGCAGGAAGAAATCGTGGATCTTGCATCTTTAGTCGGTCAACACTGTGCAGCACAAAAGGGCGGGCGGCTGAGTAGTTTTGTCCAAGCTGGACGTGATGTCATCCCCCCTGGGCCAGCGGATTTTCTGACTAGCCCATTGTTTTTGGACCTACCTCAATTAGGCAATGTTCAGGGTAACGATAAAGGTGTTGGAACACTTACCGCGCAGCGGCTAGGGATGGCCCTTGGAGGAGAAATCCAAATCACCCCTGTATTGAAGGTGACTGATTCAAGCATGAGAACGAGATGTCTACTATAGAATGAGTGAATAAGCTCATGAATTACCCAACCTTGAACTTCTTGGCTAACACTTCTCTCTTTTCTCATTTCGATAAACGGCAACTCCCTGGATGGGGCCTCCTGTGTAGCATGCTCCTCATCGCAATAGGTTTCGTGGCTATAAATCTGCCTCCTTCCCTTGCAGCGGTTTCTTCTGAGTCGATGATGCAACAAGCCAGAGCTCACTACGAGAAAGGATCGTTTGGACAAGCGGCGCAGGAGTGGATGGATGCGGCCAAGCTGTATGGAGAGAATGGAGCGCGGCACAAACAAAGTGATGCCCTATTGTATTTAGCAAAAGCGTTTCAACGTATGGGGCAATCACGCAATGCGGAGTTGGCCTTAACTCAAGCTTTGACGTTGGTTCAGTTGGAGAAGGATACACCCAGGGAAGCCATTATTCTTGGGCGTCTTGGCAATGTGTCTTTTTACTTGGGGAAGAGTCAGGCCGCGTTTGAGTTCCTCACCCAAGCTCTTGACCTGACGCGAACTGAAGGTCAGGTAGTGCAACGCGCGGCTTTGCTGAATGATGTGGGAAACGTGTTAGCGGCTCTTAATCGTCCAGATCAAGCTTTGGGGGCCTATGCTGACTCTGCGGTGATTGCACAAGAAACGGGGAATTCGGATTTGGAGGTTATTGCCTTGGTGAATGCGGCAAACGTGGAAGTGCAGCAAAGATCATATGTCAATGCCAAGGCCAGACTTGATCAGACCTTGAATAAGGTCAATCAGCTTCCCGACACTCATGACAAGGGCTATGCGTATGTGAAAATCGGGCTGACTTATGATGCTCTTCATTCCACCATCATGTCGATGGAGAAGGCAGTTTTTCGTGAGCAACAATCTCTGGGGTCTGCTGAAGGGGCTCGGGGGAAACGACAAATTAAAGTTGTTCCGAATGAAGAAGTAGAGACGTTGTCTGAATTTGTGGTCCGACCAAAAAAGCAGAAACCAGGGCAGGTGTTTAAAAGGGGCGAAATTCCCGAGACCTTAGCACCTTCTAATTTGTTGGCTCAGGCTGCCGCAGCTTTTGAAGCGGGTGCACAATTAGGGGCAAGGCTAGGAGATTCCCGGGCTGAGTCGTTGGGGTGGGGATACCTTGGGCACATGTACGAAAAGAACCAACAATGGAATGAAGCGTTGGAATTAACACGGCGCGCCTTGGCCTTTGGGCAACGGGTCGAAATTCCAGAGTCTCAGTATCAGTGGCATTGGCAAACGGCCCGTATTTTTCGGGCCAAAGGCAAAGTGGAAGAAGCCCGTAAAGCCTATCAATTGGCAGTGTCTACTCTTCACCCAATACGGCATGAATTTCTTTTGGGTGCCCAGACACGGCATCGGCCATTCCGTGAAACAGTGGGACCGTTGTTTTTTGAACTAGCGGATCTCCTGTTGCGAAAAGCGAAAACCCTTTCGATTGCAGACCAATCCCAGAAATATTTGCAACAAGCCCGCGATACGGTGGAATTGTTTAAGGCTGCTGAGCTGCAGGATTATTTTCAGGATCAATGTGTACAGACTGCTTTGGCGCAAAGCTTCCCCCTGGAGAAGATCTCGGACTCGACGGCGATTTTATATCCGATTATTTTGCCTGATCGTTTGGAATTGTTGCTTGGTTTTCGGAATGGGTTCCAGCAAATAACGGTTCCTGTGCCTGGCGATGTGTTAAATCTGGAAGTACGTGCCTTTCGGAAAAGTTTGGAAGATCGTGGGAACACCACCTATTTACAAATGGGGCAGCAGTTGTATGCACGCCTCATCAAACCCCTCGAACCCTACCTTGATGAAGCCAATATCACGACGCTCGTAGTGGTGCCAGATGGGGCTTTACGAGGTATTCCTTTTGCACCGCTTCATGATGGAAAAAATTTCCTGATCCACAAATATGCCCTTGCGACTACTCCTGGGCTGACACTCACCAATCCCAATCCAATCGATCGATCAGCGGTTCGGGTTCTGGCACTTGGGTTAACGGAATCCGCGAAGGCCTCAATTCGTGACGAGACAACATCCGAAGTACAATTCTCGCCTCTCCCCAATGTTGAGGCGGAATTAGATGCGGTTACACAAATCTTTCCCAGTAAAGTGTTGTTGAACGAACAGTTTCAGGATTCTTTCATGGAGCGCGAATTACAAGGAGAGTCCTATAATATCGTGCATATTGCTTCCCATGGCTTAGTAACCAAAGATGTGAAGGACACTTTTATCTTGGCGCATGATGGGCCGATTACGATGGAGCGGTTGGCCGAAATTATTGGCCTGTATAAATTTCGAGATAGCCCTTTGGAACTGCTGACCTTGAGTGCCTGCCAAACTGCAGCAGGTGATGACCGTGCTGCCTTAGGTTTGGCTGGGGTCGCGATCAAGGCCGGTGCACGAAGTGCGTTGGCAACGTTGTGGTTTATTGATGATGAGGCCACTTCACGATTAGTCCCAGAGTTTTATCGTCAACTCAAGAATAATCCAAAATTTTCCAAAGCCGAAGCCCTGCAACGGGCGCAAAACAAGTTTATTGCTGACAAGCGATTTGAACATCCAAGCTATTGGGCGCCCTTTCTTTTGATCAATAATTGGCTGTAACTCTCTTCCTTTTTATTCCCCCTTTCGAATTTTTCTGATTCCTAGCTTCCCTTTGACACCTTTAAATCCTATTCATCCTGTATTCAGTAATTTTTGAATGTTGAATATTTCAGTAGTTCAGTTTGTGTTCTTGAAGGGTATTAATCCTCATTAGCATGAGTCTCATGATCAAGAGTTGAAAGGGGCCAATATGCACTTTGAAATTAAGTTAAGTGTGCAGTTTTCCACTCCGAGGGAAGGAGGATACGTAAACATGAGAGTTCACTTTGATGCCTGGATCACATACACATCTATCCTCCAACAATGGTCAGCCATGGACCGGTCTTCTCCTAGCAACTGGAATCAGTGTTTTTTTCGTATTTGTAATAGGATTAGATCAGGGCCATGCGAACCCAAAATTAGATTCTGTGTTTGGAGATCTTGCTGTTCCCAATCCATCATCAGGTGCTAGCAATTTTTCTTCAAAAAAAATCGGGAATGATTTAACCCTTTCTTATCATCTCCAAAAATTTGAACCGGAACAATCTATAAAGCTAGCCAGCTCCGAAATTGAAACCATCAGGTTCGTTGAGTTTCATTCTCCTGAAAATCCAAAGACTCAATTTGCCAGACCTGTCCATTTTCAACTGACCCCTGGCCGAGCGTGGTCGATGGTCCATCTCTACTTTGACTTAACCCGCGTTACACTGGGGGATGATTTTGTGCTCCCCATCGAAAAAAGCGTGGAGCTTTATGCTGATGCTGGGACAGCACCTATTTATGTTGATGCCTATTGTGACCAGAGGGGTGGAGTTGGTTACAGCTTGGCCTTAGGTGCCCGTCGAATTCAATTGGTGAAACAGTATTTATTGGATCTTGGAATTTCTCATCGGGTCATTGAATCAGTGAACTATGGCTCGTCTCGACCTCCCTGCGGAGGGGCAACACATCTCTGTGAACGTGCCCAATTACGGATCCAATCAACATTTGATTTTTTTGCCATACAGGAGCCAAAATTCGGATGCGTTGTCCGAATCAAACTTGCCGAAAATTTGTCTTCGTCAGGAAAAGGTGGATTCCCGGCTCCATCCTTACTTCCCTACCACACACAATTAGCGCCTTTGCGTTAATCGAGATAGACATTTTCCGTCTCCGCAACCTTCCTTTTAGAAAAGATCGACCACAACCCCGGCATGGACACCATGGTCCTGGAGATTTCCTCCAGGCGTGGGTCGATGATTTAGCGGAACCCCCCAATAAATTTGATACTGAAATCGTTTGAAGAAGAATCCGCGAAGGCCAAGGCCAATACTGGCCAGAGTATGAAAGTCAGTAGGTGAATCGCGGTCGGTATTCCAACCTTTCCCTACATCAAGAAAAGAAGCGAATTCTACTAAATGATCCTCAAGTGGGGATTGGTAGACCGGTATGCGTGATTCAACAGTGAACAAAAAAGCGTTGTCCCGTACGATTTGGTTTTCGCGATATCCTCGAACCGTAAATCTTCCTCCCAACGCATATTGTTCAAGTGGAAACAACGGATCATCAGAGAGTTGCAAGTCCATCCTTCCAATTATTTGAGTGTTGATGAAGCTGGGAAATCGCCGCGCTCCTTGGACCTGACCAATCCAGGAAAAGAATTGGGTATCTGGAGTGTTTGGCAAATTATTATTTGTCGCCTGTAAGACGTCAATACCAAAACTCATTCGGGATCTGACGGAAAAGACTTGGTTCGGTTGGCGGTGAGTCCATTCTTGCGCCAGTCTAATTACGCCAATCGTCGTCACCCCATTGGCTGTT
>JAJDBO010000194.1 GCA_029261305.1 Nitrospirales bacterium | reverse complement strand
GGGGTCTAGCCAGACGGCGAAGGTTTCGGCGAAGTCCTCGTCTGGATGACTTTGGGCATACCACATGTCCAAATGGACAACATAGCGTTTACTGTAGGGTTGCGGAGTGTACCAATCGGGATAGGTCTTGGACGATTTCCCAAACAGTTCTTGCCGACGACGGAGTCGCCGCAGCCGATAGGCGTTTTCAATGGCGTGACCAGTTTCATGTCGTAGAATGCGCATGCACCATTCTGCTGTTCCCCCTTCGACTTCCAACATTTGGTTGAGTTCCAGCCGTTTTAATCGTGGGTGGGCCATATAAAACGGTAGCGCAATACCTGGAGTACCATCGGGAGAAAACCAATCGTCAGACAACCAGCAATGCGGACGAAACACCAGTCCTCGCTGCGTCAACTCATGGTTCAATTGCCGAATATAGGGCGCAATGGGGCTGCCAGGAATTTTGAGTCCAAGATCACAAAATCGAAGATCCAAGATCTGCTCATCCGTCCCATCTACCCACGGTGCTACTGCAAGTTCCATTGTCACCCTAAACACGAGTCTCAAGTGCTGAAATATCTATGAGGGAGCTAGAATCACGGTAGCCAACCAACCCCGTTAAAATCATTGCAAAATAATCACGCCGTTAATTCTTCTCTTTTTTCTGGTTGGCGATGGACAGGAGATAGTGATCGAGATGTTTGGCAAATAATTGCCGATCTCGTTGGCTGAGCGCCGAAGGTCCTCCTGTCTCAACTCCGCTAGCTCGGAGCGTTTCCATGAAATCTCTCATCGTCAGACGGGCTTGAATGGTATCAGCTGAATTCATTTCGCCGCGTGGATCCAATGCATGTCCACCCTTGGCGATGACCTCAGCCGCGAGCGGTATGTCTGCGGTAATCACAAGATCCCCCCCTTCAACTCTTTTCACGATTTCAGAATCAGCCACATCAAACCCATTGGCGACTTGGAGGGCAAAAATGAATGGCGATGGCGGAGTGTGCAATAGTCGATTCGCGACAAGCGTGACCGACACCGCTGTCCGCTCTGCCGCGCGAAACAAAATTTCCTTAATCACCTTCGGACAGGCATCTGCATCAACCCAAATAGACATGCGTTCACTTCCATTATGATCATAAAAAGGCAATCAAAAAAGATGCGCCCTTCTCTGAGGGTGACTTAGCATTCGCAAAAATACTAGTGGCATCCACAGATGTTTTCATCCGAGCCCAGCTTAGGTCTCAGATATGAGACCTCATGCGGAATAAAATAAACACTACCCATCTCCTAAGAGACCAGGGAATTTCTTCATTCGGCACTCCCCCTCGAGAAACCTCATTGTCCCAAAAAAGTACCAAGCCGTCTCCACGAGCTATCGAAACTTCATTATTCCATTTCCAGAATTTTGTAAAGGAGAAAAAGGGAAACTGCAGGCGGAGATAATTATCAGCCAAAGATTTCTTCTAAGCTTCGGAGGGCCTTAGAGCTGGTTCTTTTTATGACATCTTCGGCTTTAGCCGTGAGCCTGACATACTTCGTACGTTCTCCCGTGGATTTCACTTCGAGGAACTTTGCATCTTTGGCATTTTGAATGGCGCGCCGCGCTTGGGACGCCGAAAGTTGCGGAATGATTTTTTCAGCATCACTCATTGTCACCGGTATCTTTTTAGCCTGCTGGCGATACAACTCAGAAAATAAGGTCCAATAATAACTTTGCTGGAGTTTTGGCTCTCGGGCAAATGTCGAAATCCATTCCTGAGCGGCTTCTTTATTGACGGCTTCGATGTATCGCACGATGTCTTTTTCTGAATATTTTTTCACGTGAGCACCTCATCGCAGCGAGGCAAGCCTATCAAGGAAATCGTCAGAACCGCCACTTAAGACGCCATTATTCCTACCCTAGGCCGCAGATATGGCATCTTTCAAAACCCCTAGGGATCATGTTGACCCCAGGGGTTTTTATTGTAATGAAGAGCATTTCCCTTCCAAATGACCCCTTGAATTGGGAAACGAATAAATGGCATGGTTGCGACTTGAGTGAGAAGCCCAATGAAAGGGCAAACATCGACCATGGGCAACTCGGGTTGATCAGTAATATTTTTGGATGAGATATTATTCGGCAGTGAGAAAATACAGCTCCTCCAACCAAGCGTTTCAACATTCTTTGAGGAAGAATCCGAGCATGATCATTTCAGAATACCAAGCATTGCATGACCATACACAACCACCCTTTTATGACGAATGTTATCCCCGTGACATCTCATGGAAAGCGAGGCTCATGAAATAACCTCCAGAACACAACGTGCCTTCAGGCATTTTCACACCGCGCTTGAGAAACTGTTCAACATTGCAGCACCGGACTCTCTATGCGGCCTGGCAGACACTTTGTTGTCCTGCGTTGACTCTGCACCCCACGGTACGGACTACTGGAAACAGCTCCGTGGGCAATGTGAGAGTTTGTGCCTCATCCCCTACCGCTTTGGAACCCTAGCCGAGGCCGTTGAATGGGAAGCCCTCAAACTTCAAACCCATCTCGTCACGGCCTCAACCCGACAGAAACCTCCTCCTCTTTTTTGTCAACGTCATGTGCATATCGCCACCCTCATCAAGATGTGGCAGCACCTCACCCTTGAAACCGAACAAGTTCTGGCTCAGCAAGGATATGACACCTTATTAGATGTTGGACCTTGGGGCGGATTTAACTTTGTGGTG
>JAJDBO010000193.1 GCA_029261305.1 Nitrospirales bacterium | reverse complement strand
TGGCTCTTCGCTTACCACTGAAATACGCGATCTTTCTAAATTTGTTGTAGGTTCTATGCCTTCTGCAATGAATGATTTACGTGCAAATGTTCCAACTGATGATGAATTTATCTTTGAGGTTTGGTGGATTGTTTCTCAATTCCATTTGACTTCCTTTGAGATGCAGCAAACCCCGAAAAAACCCCTTGACACTTTTGCAAAAGGAGAAGGAGACAATGAAGATTTGGCCATACTGATGGCAGATATGATAAAATCATCTGATGTTGGAAAAACTTGGGATGTGAGTTTCATATATTATGATTCTGATAATCCCTCAGAAATTCAAAAAGTTAACCATGTGGCATTATTAGTTGATAATTCACAAAATGTTTGGTTGATTGAACCAACTGCTAAAACCATCGATGATGCGTTTGAATCTCGTGATAGAATCCGTGGTAATATCAGTCCAGTTGAATAAATTTAGAGTTTATTTGACTAATTTGTGCCTAACTTTGTTTTAAAATTCAGAATTTTTACAAAATACTGTATATTTATCAACAATTCATGTGAAAAGTTGATTATTTCCCAAATTTGGTAAATTCGGCCTATCGTTATATGCTATAATTTAGCTAAATTAGACGTATGAGGCATAATTGGAGTGTAGTACTAGATCGTATGATCATAGTACTTTTAGCTGTAATTTTACTTGTCCCTCCAGCTGCATTACCTTTTTCAGAACCTCTTCCACAAGCGTTTGCACAAACTCCATCACCGCCGACATATCTGGATACCTTTGGTGAAAAAGGAAGTGGGAATGGGCAGTTTGGTAATAATGGTCCTTGGGGTGTTGCTGTTGATGGTTCTGGAAATGTCTGGGTTATGGATTACAAAAATGAACATGCTCAAAAGTTTGATTCTTCTGGAAATTTCCTTTCTATGTTTGGTACTAATGGCAATGGTGATAACCAATTCAAAAACAACGGTCCTCGTGATGTGGTGATTGATTCTTCTGGAAATATTTGGATTACTGATACTAAACAACATCAAGTAAAGAAATTTGATTCTAATGGTGTCTACATCCTAAAAATTGGCTCTAATTCTGGAAATACTGACACTAAATTCAATCAGCCAAGTGGATTGGGAATTGATTCCTCTGATAATATCTATGTTGCAGATATGAAAAATGAAAAAATTAAAAAATATGATTCTTCTGGAAATCATTTGCTAACTTTTGGCAGTAAGGGAAGTGGTGATGGTCAGTTTAAAAGCGATGGGCCATATGATGTGGCAGTTGATTCTACTGGAAATATTTGGGTAGCTGACACTAAAAATCACAGAATACAAAAATTTGATTCTTCTGGTAACTTTTTGTTAAAATTTGGTAATCAAGGTTCTGGTGATACTTCTTTTAGACAACCATTTGGACTCGCAGTTGACTCTTTTGATAATGTGTGGATTGCAGATACCAATAACGATAGAGTTGTAGCGTATGATTCATCTGGTAACTTTTTGACAAAATATGGGACCCAAAATGCTGCTACTGGATTTAAGGATAATGGTCCTAGAGGTATAGGATTTGAGTCTGCAACTAGCACATTTTATGTAACTGATACTAAGGGTAACAAAGTACACAAATTCCAAAACAATCTCACTCTTTCTGCAAATGTTCCTGGAGTCCCAACCGGATTAACTGCCACTGCAGGTGACACTGAAGTTGCTCTATCTTGGATTGCGCCTGCTGATGATGGTGGTGCTGAAATTGATTATTATGCTGTTTTATCTAGAGAAGTAGGTTCTGGTTCTTGGAGCTTGCTTGGAAATATTCCTGGTACTACTGCTACTGTTACTGGGCTGACTAATGATTCTGAATATGAGTTTGCAGTATCTGCACACAATTCTGCAGGAGATGGTACTGCTGCATCTGTAACTGGAACTCCTGCTGCATCTGTGCCCCTTCTTGATCCTCCAACTAACCTAACTGCCACTGCAGGTGACACTGAAGTTGCTCTATCTTGGACTGCTCCAACATCTGGTTCTTCTGATATTGGTTTTGATAGTATTGTGGGTAATTCTGGTAATCTTTGTAGTGGCTCATCTTGTGATATTTCAATTACAATTGCAGATGGTGATAATCGTATGATTGTAATTGCCACTGCTGATGAAGATGGTTCCCCTGATGATGTCACATCAATTGATATTGGTGGAAACTCTGATGTTGGTATTTTTGTTGGACGTGAAAATGTTGGAACTTCTACAGACCAGCAAGTAGAACTCTGGAGAATTATGGAATCTGATATTACAACTGGCTCTAATACTATCACTGTAAATTATGCATCTTCAATTAGTGGCGGTGGTATTGTGGCAATGTCTTATTCTAATGTATCTCAACAAGCAGAAGAATCTGAAAACTCTTCTACCATTCAAAATACCAATAACATCAGTACAGATGTAACAACACTAACTGACGGTGCTCTTATCGTATCTGTTGTCGGTAATGGACAAAGTGGTTCTTATTCTTCTCATGGAAGTGATCAAGTGGAAGGTGCAGACTTTGCAACCAACAGTGGTGTAATGTCAGTTACAAATGAAATCAAAACTACTGCTGGTTCTGATACTCAATCTCATACTTCTAGTACTAGTGCAAACAGACATGCCCAATATGTTGCAGCATTTGCTCCTGCTTCTGGCGGAGCCGCAATTACTGATTATAAAATAGAATACACTGATAATCCTAATTCTTCTTGGAGTGTATTTTCTCATGGTGATACAAGCACAACTGAAACAGTTACTGGACTGACTAATGATTCTGAATATTCATTCCGTGTATCTTCTGTAAATTCTGGCGTATCTAGCGTTCCATCTAATGTTGTAACTGCAACTCCTGTATCTGCAGGTGACTCTACAACAATTTCTGCTAGAATCTCTGCATCATCAAATGATGCTGAAGAATATACTGATGGCTTTATGCTAGTTACTGGCTCCTCTTTGGATCTCATTAATGATGGCAGTGAAGATAATCAAGCAGTTGGATTAAGATTCCCTGGAATACAAATTCCATCTGGAGTCACAATACAAAGCGCAACCATCCAATTCACTGCTACAACAACTAGTTCCAGTACTACGAACATTACAATTTATGGTGAGGACACTGCATCTGCCTCTGCATATTCTACTAGCGATGATGATATTACAGATAGAACAAAAACTTCTGCTACTGCTTCGTGGTCTAGTATTCCTGCATGGAATAGTGTAAATGAATCTGGCAGTAATCAAAAAACGCCTAATCTTACAAGTATAGTTCAAGAGATTATTACTAGCAATGGTTGGTCTTCTGGCGATCCAATCGCATTTATTTTTGAAGGCTCTGGCAATAGACACGCCTTCTCTTATGATTCATCTGCATCAAAAGCTCCTTTACTTGAAATAGTTTATTCTGCTGCTGGAGAAACAATCCCTGGTGCTCCGACTGGATTAACTCCTTCTGCAGGTGATACTGAGGTTTCTCTATCTTGGACTGCACCTGCAAACGATGGTGGTTCATCTTTAACTGATTATATTGTAGAATATCGTCCAACTGGCAGTGCCACAATTGTTACTGCACTTAATGACAAATGTGTTGAAGTTGTAGATTCCAGTGATGATGCAAATGTTAGCATTATGACTTGTGATGATTCTGATAATCAAAAATGGATTGTTGATGGTGATTTAATCCAATCTCAATTAAACGACAAATGTCTTAATGTTGAAAGTACTGATAATGTTGCAAATGTTGGGGTTACCACTTGTGATGGTTCTGATAATCAAAAATGGAATTTCGATGATGATTTAATCAAAACACAGTTGAATAATTATTGTCTTGATGTTGAAGGTAGTGGCACTAATGTTATTGTGTATTTTAATTGTCATGAAGGTGTTAACCAACAATGGGATGTTTCTGCTCAAAGTACTTGGACCGATTTCCCTCATTCTGGAACTGGTACTAGTACAGTTGTAACTGGATTAACTAATGGTATAGAGTATGAATTTAGAGTATTTGCAGTAAATACTGAAGGCACAAGTACTGCATCCAATACTCCAACGGCAACTCCACAAATTGGTGTAACTGTTCCTGCTACTCCAACTAACTTGTCTGGTGCCCCTGGAGATACTCAGGTAATTCTATCTTGGGCTGCCCCATCTGATGGCGGTGCTGCTATATCTGATTATTCTATACAATATCGTGCCACAAGTGTTTCAGCTGGTTCTGGAGAAGCAGTTGTGTGTCATGCTCCTCCTGGAAATCCAAGTAATACTCAAACCCTTGTAATTTCTGATTCTGCAGTTGCAACTCACATTAGTCATGGTGATACTATAGGAGAATGTGTTGATAGTAATCCTTGGCTTACTTTTAGTCACACTGCAAGTTCATCTTTATCAATAATTGTAGATGCATTAACAAATGATCAAGAATACTCTTTCCGTGTTGCTGCAATAAACTCTGCAGGAACTGGCTCTTACACTTCACCAATATTTACTACTCCCAACCCCGCACTCACTCTTGAAGTTAGAGTGAATCATGATGATGATGATGCAGAAGAGGATGTTGAAGGAAGTAATTCCGGTGAGATGTATCTTGACAGCAGTGACTTGGAATTAACTGAAGATGGTAGTGAACAAGAGGTTGGAATTAGATTTAATGACATTACAATTCCATCAAACGCTGTAATTACTAGTGCACATGTACAATTCACCACTGATTCTACTGACAGTGTTTCAACAAACCTAACAATTTTTGCAGAAGACACTGACAACTCTTTGAGATTCAATGATAATGATGACAACATTTCATCAAGATCAAAAACTACTGAATTTGCTTCTTGGTCTCCTGTAGCTTGGACTACTTCTGGTGAATCAGGAGATAACCAAAAAACTCCTGATCTTAAAGATGTAATTCAGGAAGTTGTAGACAGAACAGGTTGGAATAGTGGTAATTCCCTTTCTATTATTATAACTGGTACTGGAGTGAGAACTGCAGAATCTCATGAGGGTGCAGATGATCATAATGATCCAGCACGTGCTCCATTACTTGTTGTTTCATACACTGTCCCAATAACTGCTCCTGCAGCACCTGTTAATTTGATAGCAACTCCAGATAATCAAGAAGTCTCACTTACTTGGACTGCTCCATACAATGGCGGTCTGCCAATTACTGATTATCTAGTAGAATATCGTTTGACTTCTGGTGGTTGGAGTACTTTCGCTGATGGTACTAGCACAAACACTTTTGCAACTGTAACTGGTTTGACAAATGATTCTGAATATGAGTTTAGAGTATCTGCTGAAAATAGTCTTGGTGTAGGAGACGCCTCTAACATTGCAACTGCTACTCCATCTGTATCCACTACTCTTACTGTTCAAATATCCCAATCATCTGATGATGCAGAACAAGGAGAACCTGATTATGATTCTGATGAAGTTTCAACTACCAGCAGTGATATGGATTTAGATGATCAAGACTTTGTTGGTTTAAGATTTAATGGAGTAAACATTCCACAAGGTTCAACAATTTCCAATTCATATGTAGAGTTTACGTCTGAAGAAAATGAGTCTGGTTCAGCTTCTGTAACGATATATGGGCAAGATGTTGACAACGCTCTGACTTTTACTACTGGTGACAATAACATCTCTTCAAGACTTTCCACTGATGCTGAAATTATTTGGACTATTCCTAATTGGTCTGTTGATGAAGTAGGACCTGATACAAGAACTCCTGATCTTAAAACAATTCTCCAGGAAATAATTGACAGGGGAGGATGGACTTCAGGTAATTCCCTTGTCCTTATCTTTGAAGAAAATAATTCCGATAATGATAGAGATGCATACTCTTATGATCAATCTCCAAGTAAATCTGCAAAATTATACATTACATTTAGCTCAGAACAAACTGTTCCTAGTGCCCCTATCAATTTAGTGGCAACTCCTGAGGATGGACAAGTCTCATTATCTTGGGCAACTCCAAGTAGCAATGGCGGAGAATCCATTGATGACTATATTGTGGAAGTTGATGACGGTAATGGTTTTGTTGTCTTTACTGATGGTGTTGGAACTGGAACTACTGCAACTGTAACTGGTTTGACAAATGGTGTTGAGTATACATTTAGAGTATTTGCAGAAAATGATGAAGGAATTGGTCCTGCATCAAATGAGGATACTGCAACTCCTGCAGGTGTACCTGGACAGCCTACAATAACTAATGCAGTTGGTGGCAATGAATTTGTTTCACTTACCTGGACTATTCCTGCAACAAATGGTGCAGACATTATTGATTATATTATTTTTGTAGATTATGGTAACGGCTTTGTTCTATACCCTGATAGTGTAAGTGATGATAACACTGATGTCATTGTTGATGGCTTGGACAATGGTGTAACTTATTCATTTAAAGTCAAAGCTGTAAACTCTGCTGGTGAAGGTATCTTCTCTCTATCTGTTTCTGCAACTCCTACATCTATTGCAGACGCACCATTCTTACATCCTGTTATTCCTGGTGATGCTGAGGCTTTTGTAGATTGGGATGCTCCTGATGATGGAGGTTCTGGTATTACAAAATATGTTGTAGAATATTCTGATGATACTAACACTTTTTCAAAAGAAATTCTTGGTGCCCCTCCAGTTACTGAAACTACTGTTGCTGGTTTGACTAATGGTGTGGAGTATACCTTTACAGTTATTACACACAATGCTAATGGACCTGGTACTCCATCAAACCCACGAGATGCAACTCCTTCCACTGTTCCTGATAAACCTGTTATTGACGATTCTCTTACTATAACTAGTGATTCAGCTGTAACTATAACTTGGTCCACTCCATTTGATGGCGGTTCTCCTCTTGATGATTATGTAATAGAATATCGTCTAACAGGTGGTTCTTGGATTGAAGTAGTTGATGGACCAAACAATCTATCTAATACTATATCTATCACTGGTCTGGAAAATGGCGAAGAATATTCATTTAAAGTAAAAGCACACAATGCTAATGGCTACAGTGATGAGTCAACTCCTATTTTTGCAACACCTGGATCTGTTCCTGGTCAAATTATTGACTTGGTTGCAGTACGCGGAAATCAACAAGTTCTACTTACTTGGACTGCTCCTGATAATTTTGGATTCCCAATTGATGATTACTTTATAGAAATTAATTCTGGATCTGGTTGGACATTATACACTGATCCTATATCCATTGATACTACTGATGTGCCTGTACTTGGCCTTGACAATGGCACTCCTTACTCATTTAGAGTATATGCTCATAATGATTTAGGAGATGGCCCAACATCAAATGAACCATCTGCAACCCCTGCCACTTTCCCTGATGCCCCTATCATAACAACTCCATTAACTTCTAGTGATGGACAAATCCAAATTGATTGGACTGCACCTGCTAATGATGGTGGTGAATCAATCACATCATATCGTCTTGAATGGTCTGTGAATAATTTCTCAACCGTGTTGGATTCTCAGACAATTTCTGGTACTCCTCCTGACACAACATTTACTGTATCTGGTTTAACAAATGGGGCTACCTACTATTTCAGAACATTCTCAATTAATGATGTCGGTCAAAGCATTGATCCTTCTGATATTGAATCTGCAATTCCTGTAACAGTCCCTGATACTCCCGTTTTGAACGCTCCTATAGTTGATGATTCTTCTATCTCTATAACTTGGTCCACTCCATTTGATGGTGGTTCTCCACTAACTGGTTATACTCTAAGTATTACTGATGTTACAATTGGTAATACTTTCCCTGATGTATCTTTAGCGGAGGATGCAATTGACTATTCTGCATCACAACTCACAAACGGTCATGAGTATTCATTTACTCTTACTGCAATAAACGCCGAAGGTTCTACTCCATCACTACCAGTATCTGCAATTCCACTTGGTTCTCCAGCACAAATGACAGCACCAACAGCTGAAGTTGGAGATGGCGAAGTCACACTAACATGGGTCGCACCTGACCCAGCTGGCAGTGGAGACATTGTATCTTACACAATTACATA
>JAJDBO010000192.1 GCA_029261305.1 Nitrospirales bacterium | reverse complement strand
ACCCAAGCCGCCATCCTTGCTATTCGCAAAGGAATTATTGAGTTAGAACCGCATCCGTAAATCGTCCCTCTATTTCCCTCGTTTGTCACTTGTGAAGCGTAGCAGGTCTTTTCCTTGGCGTTTCGCATGGTTACTTTCATTTTTAGATAACCCAATCCCGCCTAATTCATGAGTTTCTCTTGAAAATCCAAGAATCTGAAAATTACTTTCAAGTTTGGGTTCAATCTAGGGGGAATCTAAGCCTTATTCCAAAACAAGCTTAAGGTCTTCCTTGTCATGACATCGTAGCGAAGAGGAGGTGTATTGAATATTATTAACGAAATATGGGTTAAGATCATCGGTTTTGGTGCCGATCCTTCCTTTAGGGCCAAATATAAAGGGGAGAGGTATATATGAGGGTTACTCAGCGGGTTGTGGGACAGGCGGTGGTTATTTTGTTGGAGGGGAAATTGGTATTTAAGATGAGGAAGATCTACCAGCAAGCCCTTAAGGAAGCTCAAGAAAAATCTCCACGAAAAATCGTGTTGAATTTAGAAGGTGTGACTTATGTTGATAGTGCCGGGCTTGGATTAATCGCCCTAACGTCCGAACAAACAAAAATTGAACATATTGCCTTTGGGATCGCTGGAGCGAAAGGGGCTGTCAAGAGAATATTGGAGATGGCGAATTTTCAAAAAATGATGATGGTTTGTGAAACAGAAACGGAAGCTCTCCGCCTCGCCCCCCCTGTTCTTGCTCCTTTGGCCTGACCTGCTCTCCGATATAGTTTCTTTCCCCCTTTATTCCTTGCAGCTATTTTCTCCCCAATGCTACGATGATTCTTCTGATCGAAAAGGAGAGTCTCCCATGGCCAACGTCACCTTACTTGTTTCCTCATCATGTTCTGCCTGTCCATCGGCCAAAAGCCTGTGGAAGCAAATGCGGATTAAGCATAGTTTCAGTTATCGCGAAATCGATATTAGTTCCCCTGATGGGCAGGAGCTTGCCGATCGGCATTCCATTCGTGCCGTCCCTGCCTCGATTATTAATGGGCGATTGACCTTTGTGGGTGTCCCAACCCGGCAAAGTATCGAGAAAGCTCTCGCGGGCCGGAGCAGTTAGTCCTGTCCTTACCCCACAATGAGTAATGATCTACCTCCATCTGGTGATCGCCCATTTGGTATGGATGAGGATGAGTTGGACTTTGAAATCCCCATTCTGCCTGAAATGAAATCTGGCCCCGCGCCAGATTGTCCCTTCTGTGGGGATCCCATGAAATTCATGGATGCTGAATGGGGTTGCGTTGATTGTAATGGGGAATTACTCGGCCCAGAAACCGGCTAAATCCCATATCCAGATTCATTCCCTCTCACCGCGGAAGTAAATTCGCTCTTCTCCAATGTTGCACGTTGTCACGGGACCACTGTATAGCAATCTTGAAGACGCCTTAGGTAAAGATCTCCAATCGTTTCGATCTGATACCCTTTTCTCCCCTCTCACCATAGTTGTGCCTTCAGAACATATTCGACTTCGTCTACAATGGGCCTTGTGTGCAGAGCGAGGTCTATCCCTGTTTCACGTCCATATCTTGACCTTTTATCAGTTTGCCTTACGGGTACTGGAGGAGCAGGGCAGTGCCCCGGCCAGTGTTCCTCGGTCAGATAGTTTTTTCCATCAATGGCTTCATTCGCTCTTGCTTCGGAGGAAGGCCACGCTCCCTGAATTGGCACGGTTGGTAGAGATGCCAGGAGCCTGGGCAGCCTTGTGGAGTACGATCAAGGACCTAAAAGATGGAGCCGTCAATGCCGAGTTGGCTCGTGACGCCTTAAAGCAAAGTGGTCTTGATCTTGATCCTATTTGCCAATCGGTACTGAAACTGTACGATTGGTTTCTTCAGGAGCAAGAGCAAATCCAGGTCTTTGATCATGATGATGCCGCGCGAATGGCTTCTGCAGGCGTGGCTTCCTCGAGTTTCCTCGCTGAACAAGATCAGGTGTGGTACTACGGGTTTTATGATCTGACCCAAGTGCAGCTGGACCTGTTTCATGCCGTGGCTCTGTCCTATCCAACGTCCGTGTATTTTCCGGTGGTGAGAGATCATCCAGCCTACCATTTTGCCCAACAATTTTTTGATCGACACATTGTTGGATTAGGTGCTGGAAAGATCACACCCGCTGGCTTCTCTAATGAAGATCATCCGCTTCGAGCGTTATTCCAAAATCTTGCCGAAGTGCCATTGCCTCAGGTGGGTGCTTTGAGATCTTCACCCATCGATCCGTCAGAACTTCATCTTCCTTCGTGCCAAGTGATTCATGTGGCAGGTGTGGATGATGAAATACGGTTCGTGGCCAAGGAAATCCTTCGGTGTGTTGAAGAAGATCAGATCCCTTTGGGTAAAATTGGCGTGGTCGGGCGAACGCTCTCTGGCTATGAGCATCTGCTCCCTCGAATTTTTCAAGAGCATGGTATTCCGTTCAACACGACGATGAAACGTTCGTTAGGCCTGTTTCCCTTTGTGCAAGCCTTGTTGAAGCTTCTCGCCCTGCCTGGATCGGACTTTCAACGTGATCATGTCATGGACGTATTGACCTCACCTTACTTTCGATGGGCGTCGTCAAGTTTTTCTATTCCCGATCCTCAACCAGACCTGTGGAATCGTGCGAGTCGACGGTTAGGTATCACCAAGGGAGTCGGGGAATGGACACGGTTTTTTCATGTATTGGAAAAAGAAGGTGGGAACTCAAGCAGTCGGAAGACCATGCCTAAATATGATGGGCTGTCAGCCTCGCAATTTGAAACATGCCAAACGGTCTTGACGGCATTGTTCGATGCGTTACAAGTTTTCCCGACAGATGCACCCTACGACGTCTTTGTTGAGCATACGCTTCGATTAGTGGAACGATTTTTGGTTTCGGTGCCATTAGAAACAGACCAGTCAGAGTCTCACAAGGACTTATGGGGCAAGTTAGAGCCGGGCGGCAGAGGGCACCTCGGCGATGATGTAGCCTCTCAGGCTGCCTACGATCAACTTGAGGAAATTAAAAAATTATCTCAGGTTTCTGACACCCTCTCTTTTGCGGATTTCGTAGACACTGTTGATCGGTTTATGCACGCAGCTACTATACCCCTTCACCCCACGAGTGACCTCATTGATGGGGTATGGGTGCTGGATGCGATGGCTGCCCGAGGTTTTTCTTTTCGAAAATTGTTCGTGGTGGGTGTCAACGATCAAGTGTTTCCACGGCATATTCAGGAAGATGCGTTTTTGCGTGATCCCGTGCGTCGATTGTTTGACCTCACCTTAGGATCCAAAGTGCCGGAGAACGCTGCGGGGTATCAAGAAGAGCAATTGTTGTTTTATTTATTAGTGAACTCCGCGAGTGAGGCGGTGACGCTGCTCACTCAACGCTCCGACCAGCACGATCGATCAACCATTCCTTCCTGGTATATCACCGAGACTCAGCGTTGCGTGACAGATCTTTCAGTGACCGTGGTCCCAAAACGGGAAAGCCACAAACGTCGCTCGCTTCCTCAGTATGAGAATCGCTGGCTCACACCACAAGAAATGCGATTACAGTGGATGTTAGATCGACGTTTGCCTAAAGGCCTCAATATCCATGACGATCAGGGGTGGGCGGTGGTGCAACGTGGAGTTGCTTCTCTCGCTTGTCAGGAATCATCTTCTCCTCGGCTCAATCGTTTTGACGGAGTTACCGGAGCTCTCCCCGAATTTTGGCAATCTATTAAAAGCCGCGGCATGTCTCCTACCGCGCTCGAACACTATGCGGTCTGTCCATTTAAATTTTTTGCCAGACAGGTCCTGAAATTGGAAGCCGTGGGACTGTCCGACATGAGTTCAGGGGTGAGTCCACGGGATACGGGTAATTTATTGCATCTCTTGTTGCGGGAATGCGTAGAGGCCCTTCTGGCGGATGAAAGGGTTTCGCACATTCGGGATTGTTCATATGCGGATATGATCGCCCTCGTGAAACCAGTGACTGATCGGGTGTTGCGACAATACGAGCGATGGAATTCAACAGGGTACCCGTTACTCTGGGAGTTGCAACAGGAACAGCTGGTTCATACCCTTAGTCGGGTGATGATTCAAGATTGGGGGACGTGGGTAGACGATTGGAAGCCCGTGGCTTTTGAACAGGCCATCACCGGTAGAATGCAGGTGATGCTAGACAACGAAGCCCACGATGTCCTTCTAACCGGAAGGATGGATCGTGTCGATTGGTCAGCGTCCCTCAATCAGTCTCGCATCATTGATTATAAATACAAACAATCGTTGAGAACCATTCCCTCTTCTCAAATTTTGGCTCGGGATGTGGTTCGCGGCAAACAGCTTCAGCCACCTCTATATTTACTCATGGCAGAGAAGGGAGATTCTGCTTTTCATGATCAGGAGCCCTCAGTGGAATCCTCAACCGCCACGTGCTCTGGAGTGTGGCTATATTTTATGACGATCAATGCCACAGAATCGACGGAGGCATTTACCCCTGTGGGGTTGACTAAAAAAATGTGGAATATCCTTCAACCTCAGTTCGAGGCATCCATGAATACTCTTGTCGGAGGAATTCATCGTGGTGAATATTTCATGGTGCCTGGAGATCATTGCCGACTGTGTGACTATCGGACCATCTGTCATCGCACGCATCCCATGAGTCGATGGCGGGCCGGAGCTGATCGCCTGCACACCCAAGGGCATCGTGAGGTTCGGTACCTCAAACCCAATCTTCCCACTGAATCACACAAGGTGACCGCCAAGCCATGAATCAACCGCTTGCCGATCAGGAGGTTCGTGAACGTGCCGCCACTGCTGCGGATGTGAACATCGTGGTGACTGCCGGTGCTGGAACGGGGAAGACGACGCTTCTTCTTGATCGACTCACCCATCTACTTTTTCGTTCTCGAAATCGTGTGTCTCTCAGCCAGGTCATGGCGTTGACCTTTACGAATAAAGCGGCCAGCGAAATGAAAGTGCGGCTTCGACAGCGACTCTTGGCGATGCAGGAGATCGTTCGACGAACATCGAGTTCCCTAGAATCCTGGAGTTACGAAGACAAAATCATTCAAGACCTTCAGTCGATGTATGGCCTGACAGATGAGCAGGTGGCTTCTGTAGCCGAAGCAACGCTTCAGGGTTTGGAGCATGCGCATATCGAGACCATTCATAGTTTTGCAGCGTATATTCTCCGGCTGTTTCCTGTAGAGGCTGGTGTGGATCCTTCGTTTCAAGGGGATGATGGCAGTCAATTTGACGTGCACTTTCAACGGGAATGGAGCCGGTGGTTAGATGGGGAATTATCTGCGGCAGCACCTCATCGTGAATGTTGGCGAGCCCTTTTGCAATTGGTCAGCCTTGATGATGCGCAAACCTTTGCACGTGCGGTTATGGATGAACTTGTGCCTTCGAGAAGTCTGACCAACATCACCAACACCTCCACGCACTCAGACATTATCCAACAATGGGTCATGGGTTTGCTTGCGTTGGCAGGCGAATTACGTCAAGCCCATCCCAAAGATCAAAAACTTGAAACCATGCTGGATGATGCGATCGTTCAGCTTGATGCGATCGTACAAGGGACGCAGGCAGAAACCCAAAACCGAGATCGTCTTTTTAATCGTGCGATGCCTGCTCAAACCAAATCTTGGTCATCGGAGGATTACGAAACAGCTCGGTCTATTTTGAAAGTGGCGCTAGCCAGTCAGCAGGCGATTCCCCCGGTCATGCGTGAATGGTTGGGCCTCCTATTTCCTTTTGTGGAGGCTTGCCAACAATCCTTTTTCAGGGACGGCTGGGTCTCGTTTAATGGCTTATTGGCCAAGGCGCGTGACCTCCTTCGCGATTCACCACGGGCTCGACGGGAAATCAAGCAACAATTTCGCGCAATCCTGGTCGATGAGTTTCAAGATACAGATCCAGTGCAATACGAACTCATCCTGTACTTGGCCGAAGAGCTGAAGCACGAAGCGTCGGTCTGGTCTCAGGTGCATTTGGAGCCGGGAAAATTGTTTATTGTCGGCGACCCCAAGCAATCGATTTATGCCTTTCGGCGAGCGGATATTGAAGCCTATGATTCCGTGATTCATGATCTTGTGTTGGGGCAGGCCACTGGAGGTGAACAACTCACCCTGCGCAGTAATTTCCGTTCGCATGCGGGGGTTCTCAATCCGGTGAATGCGTGCTGTCGAGAATGGTTTCCCGCTGAGGCCATCAAGGGTGTGCAACCTCGCTACGAAGATCTGTTGGCCGTGGAATCGGAATCCGTTCCGTCTACAGATGAAGGGGTGCAGGTTCGACTGGTACGGTCTCGGGAAGAGGTTGTGGATACCGATGCCGCAAGTCAGGCAGAGGCACAAGAACTGGCACGGTGGCTTGCGGAAAATGTGTTTGACCAACAGCAGCTCTGTGTGAAGGGGACTCAGGTGCCGATCCAACCCAGACATGTGGCGATGTTGTTTCGGACGCTCACGCATTTACGAGTCTATGTTGAAGCGCTTCGACAATATGGCATTCCCTATGTGACCGAAGGGGAAAAACATTTTTATGAGCGGCAAGAAATCATCGATTGTATCAACCTGCTTCGTGTACTCGCTGACCCTTATGATCGTGTGGCTCTCGTTGGGGTGCTTCGTTCGCCCGTAGGAGGTTGTTCTGATGACATAGTTGCCCAGCTTCTTCAAGCTGGGAATTTGGATGATTGGCATCGGAAGCCCTTACCCAGCCATGCCCCGCTGATGTTTTCTGTGTTGCCAGATTTGCGTAGGAAAATGTTGAGGCGGCCTGTGGCTGATGCTCTCGACCTGATGTTTCAGAGCACCCCTGTACTTGAGTTGACGGCAGCGTCAATGGATGGCGAGCAAGCCGTGGCCAACGTGCGTAAACTCCAAGAGATTGCGCGGGTATTGGCTCAAGAATCTGGGGCAGGGTTTCGTGGGGTGGTGAACATTCTGACTCAATGGTTGGATGACCCACCACCAGAGGCGGAAAGTTCTTTGGTGGATGGTGAAACTGATGCCCAAGAATCTGCGGGTGCTGTGCGGCTCATGAGCATTCATAAAGCCAAGGGCTTGGAATTTCCCATGGTTATCCTCGCAGGATTGCATCGAGGCGCCGACCCCAGAGCGAATTCGATTTGGGTGGACCATGATTGGCTCACCGATTGCCTGGGCATGCGACTGGGCCTCTATTATTCGTTGGAGGGAGTGTTTCTAGAAGCCAAGATGACT
>JAJDBO010000191.1 GCA_029261305.1 Nitrospirales bacterium | reverse complement strand
TGCCAAACGCAAATCCGTTGCGGCGCTTATCAAGGAAACGCTGTTCAACGAGGAAAGCGTGCTGGTCGACGCGGACGCTGACAATAAGGCGGCGGACGCCGATGCGGCGTTACAGGAATTAGGCGCCGACGATGTCGCTTTCGGCTATTTTACGGCGAGCATTGTGCTCACTGATGCCGACCGCGATGTTGTTATCGCACAAGTCCGGGAAGTTGAACGGGTTTTGAATGGCCGCGGGTTCGTAACCATTCAAGAGAACGTCAACGCTGTTGAAGCCTGGCTTGGTGGCATCCCCGGCCATCTTTACGCGAATATCCGCCAGCCGCTGATTCATACATTGAACCTCGCGCATCTTGCGCCTCTTTCCGCCGTATGGGCCGGCGAAGCGTGGAACGCCCATCTCGACGCACCGCCGCTTTTATCGGCGACGACCCAAGAGACAACACCGTTTCGCCTATCAACGCATATAGGCGATGTTGGTCACTCGATGATTGTTGGCCCGACCGGCGCCGGTAAATCTGTCTTACTGGCATTGATGGCGATACAGTTCCGCCGTTATCCGAATGCGCAAATCTTCGCCTTTGATAAAGGCCGCTCCATCCGCGCCACGGTCCTGTCGCTTGGTGGCGATTTTCATGATCTTGGAAAAGATGATGCGCTCGCGTTTCAGCCATTGCGAGAGATTGATGCCGATATGGGAAGGACGCGGGCGCAAAGCTGGCTGTTGGGTGTCCTCGCTCAAGAAGGCGTAGTGCTTAATCCCGCGATCAAAGACGCGCTCTGGTCGGCGCTTGGAAATCTCGCCGACGCGCCGCACGCGGAACGTACGCTCACGGGGTTATCGCTATTGCTTCAGCGCGCCGATCTCCGCGATGCCCTGAAACCATTCACCATTGACGGCGCCCATGGCGGTATATTCGATGCCGAAGCAGAGTCGCTCGAATTATCCGCCGTCATTGGTTTTGAAATGGAAAGTCTGATGCGCCGCCATGCGGCGATAGCGCCGGCGCTTTCCTATCTCTTTGACCGGTTGGAGACGCGCTTTGATGGCCGCCCCACCATGCTCATTCTCGATGAGGCCTGGGTGTTCCTTGATCATCCGCTGTTTGCTGAACGGTTGCGTGATTGGCTGAAAACCCTGCGCAAGAAAAATGTCTCGGTAATTTTTGCGACCCAATCTCTGAGCGACATTCAGAATTCGACTATTGCACCGGCGATCATTGAATCCTGTCCCTCGCGCATCTTTTTACCGAATGCGCGTGCGCAAGAGGCCGGTATTCGCGCCGCATATGAAGGTTTTGGATTGAATGGGCGTCAGATCGAGATCATCGCGACCGCGACGCCAAAGCAGGACTATTATTTTCAGTCAGCGATTGGCAATCGGCTGTTTGATTTAGGGCTTGGCGAATTAGCGCTCGCGATCTGCGGCGCCTCATCGTCCGATGATCAAATCCTGATCGACAACATCCTTGCAGCAAACCCAGACGATTTTGCAAACGCATTCTTGCGCGCGAAAGGCGTTGCCTGGGCGGGCGATCTTATCAACAACAGTCAATCAACCACAGGAGTGCAATTATGCGCCGCAGAATGAAATCAAAACTTTTGAGTTGCGCTGCTGCAGTCGGTTTAGCGCTGGCCCCAATGTCAAACGCCAGCGCCTTCATATTCGGCGGCATTGTCTATGACCCGACCAATCACACGCAAAATCTTTTAACCGCCGCGCGAACGCTGCAGATGATCAACAACCAGATCAAGCAGCTGACCAATGGCGCGCAGATGATCGCCAATCAGGTGAAAGACCTGACGCAGCTTCCCTACACGGCAAAGGCCGCGCTCAACACCCGCCTTCAGGAAATCGACACGCTCATCAAGACGGCAAACTCCATTGCCTATGATGTCGCGACGGTCGATGCGGCGTTCAAATCATTGTTCCCCGAGGACTATGCGACGTTCTCAAACGCCGCCATGGGAGCGCAGGCCCGCACCCATTGGGAGGAAGCCTCGCGTTCAATTCATGACGCCATGATGATGCAGGCGAAGATCGCAGAAACCATCCGCGCCGATGTCGTCACGCTTGATGAATTGATGACGCAAAGCCAGTCCGCCATTGGCGATCTACAGGTTGAGCAAGCGGGCAATCAAATGATCGCCCTTCAAACCAAGCAGTCGATGCAGACCGCCGGAATGCTCGCCGTGCAATATCGCGCTGAAGCACTTGAACGGGCTCGACACCTGCAATCGGAAGAGCGCGCCCGCATTCATCGCCAGCGGTTTATCGGTGATGGCGCAGCCTACACGCGGTCATAAGGGTTATCTCCCATGGACGATATTAATGTCATAGATGATTTTACGAGCACCTTTATCACCTACATCGATAGCGGTTTTGGATTGCTCGCGGGCGATGTCGGATTTTTGACGGCTATTCTCATCGGCATTGATATCGTTCTCGCCGGTCTTTTCTGGGCGCTGGCGGGCGAGCAAAACGTCCTTGGACAATTCGTCAAGAAGGTTCTTTATGTCGGCGCCTTCGCCTTCATCATCAATAATTTCGCGCTGCTGGCGAATATCATCTTTTCAAGCTTTGCGGGGTTAGGTCTTGTTGCGACGGGAACGACGCTGACGGCGGCTGATCTGTTAAAGCCGGGCTTCGTCGCCGCGACGGGATATAACGCTGCTTATCCTCTCTTAGAAGAAGCAAACGCGCTTATTGGTTTTCCAAGCTTTTTTTCAAACTTCGTCACCATCATCATTATTCTATTGGCCTGGGTCATTGTGCTGTTCGCGTTTTTCATTCTCGCGATCCAGCTCTTTGTCACGATTATCGAATTCAAGCTGACGACCCTGGCAGGTTTTGTCCTCGTCCCATTTGCGCTCTGGAACAAAACCTCGTTCCTCGCCGAACGTGTGCTTGGCAATGTGATTGCGTCGGGAATCAAATTGATGGTGCTTGCAATAATTGTCGGCATCGGCTCGACGATATTTGGTTCGATTACCACAACCTTCACGCCGGGCTCAGTAACGCTGGAACAAGCGGCCTCAACCATTCTCGGCTCGCTTTCATTATTGGCTCTTGGAATTTTTGGTCCGGGCATTGCGACGGGTCTTGTTGCGGGCGCGCCGCAATTGGGCGCTGGCGCTGCGGTCGCAACCGCCGCTGGAACGGGCGCAGCCCTGGTCGGTGCTGGCGCGCTCGCGGCCACCGGCGCGAGATCTGCCGCATCGGCCGGACAATCCGCTGTTCGCGCAGGCGCCGCGATGTCGGGCGGAGCGAGCGCCGCTTATTCGCTTGGCAGTGCAGCATCTGGACAATCGGGATGGCGCGCAGCGGCATCGGGCGCCAGCGGCGTTGCACAAGCTGGCGCCGGCGCCGCAGCGCAGGGTGCGCGGTCTGCAATTGGCAGCGCAATCGGCAATCCAGGCGAGGCGTATCAGTCAGGCGCACGCGCGGCCTTCACGGCGACAGGCGGGAAAATCGCTGGGTCATCAGCAGCGAAATCAATGGCGCCCGCAAACGCGGCGCCAAATTGGGCGCAACAGCTTCGGCGAGAGCAGGGCGTGCGTGACGCTGGCATGACCGCGACCCACGTCATTGCGTCCGGTGATCGGCCAGGCTCTGCCGACGCCCCAAAACTCAGACAAGAGGATGAATGACAATGTTTAAACGCGCATCAGTTCGCTATGGCGAAACACCGCTTCCTGAAACCCCCTACATGAAAGCGCAAGCCCAATGGGATGACCGCATGGGGTCATCCCGGGCCCAAGCGGCAAACTGGAGGTTGGCGGCATTCGGTTCCATCGCGATCGCTTTTGCGTCAATCGGCGGTCTCTTATGGCAATCGACACGTTCCATCGTCACGCCTTATGTCGTTGAAGTCGACGCCCAAGGTTCAGTGCGCGCGGTCGGCCCCGCCATTGAAACCTATGAACCGACCGATGCGCAAATCGCCCATCATCTGGCGAATTTCATTCGCGCCGTCCGTTCGGTTTCCATTGATCCGGTTGTGGTCCGCGAGAACTGGTTGAAGGCCTATGACTTCGCCACGGATCGCGGCGCTATCGCCTTGAATGATTATGCGCGGGAGAATGATCCCTTCGCCGAGATTGGCCGGCGCAGCGTAAATGTCGATGTGACCAGCGTTGTGCGCGCGTCTGACGATTCTTTTGAAATTCGCTGGACTGAAAAAACCTACGCCAGCGGACAATTTGAAAAGCTCGAACGGTTTACGGCGCATCTGACTATCGTCGTCTCAGCGCCGCGCAACGAGCAGGCGCTCCATAAAAATCCCCTCGGGCTCTACGTCCACGGCATCAACTGGTCGAAAGACCTCTCATCGGGAGAACGATCATGAGAATCTCAGCGTCAATCATTGCAATCACAGCGCTAACCGCTTGCGAAACAACATACCCGGATATCGCGCTCGATAGTGAACCGATGCGGCCGGCGAAAGTCGTCAGCTTCGATGACAAACAGCCAGTGCGTGAGATTATTGAGACCGCAACGCCTTATCCCTTACCGGGTCAATTGAA
>JAJDBO010000020.1 GCA_029261305.1 Nitrospirales bacterium | reverse complement strand
GCGTGGAATGAATTTTTCTTTGCGCTCTTGATTTTGACCGACCCTGCCAAACAAACGCTGCCCGTCGGCATTGCGTTGTTTCAAGGAGAATTCACCATGCCATGGGGTGAAATTGCTGCGGCCTCTGTCATCGCAACCTTGCCTCTCATTGTTTTGGTGTTGATCTTCCAACGTGGGATTATCAGCGGCCTTTCTTCTGGAGCAGTCAAAGGCTAACACATGGCGGGGTTCGCACTTACACAGATTAGCAAATCGTTTGGACCCACGATGGTCTTGAACGACATTTCACTTGAAGCATCGGATGGCGAGTTTGTGGTGTTGCTTGGGCCATCAGGGTGTGGAAAATCTACGCTCCTTCGCATTATCGCTGGACTGGAAGCACAGGCAAGTGGTTCAGTCCACATTGGTGATCGTGTCGTTGATTCTCTGCCCCCACGAGACCGCGACATTGCCATGGTGTTTCAGCAATACGCGCTGTATCCGCATCTTACGGTAAGAGAAAACTTGGCCTTTGGATTAACGATGCGGAAGGAATCCTCTGCGGTGATTGAAGAGCGAATTGCCGAGGCTGCGGGGTTATTGGAAATCCATGAATTGCTTGACCGCAAACCCAAAGAACTTTCCGGTGGTCAACGCCAACGCGTGGCCATGGGAAGGGCCATTGTCCGAAAGCCCAAATTGTTCCTGTTTGACGAACCACTGTCCAACCTGGATGCCAGGCTTCGATCCACGATGCGAGTCGAGTTAAAAAAACTGCATCAGCGACTCGGTGTTACGATGATCTATGTCACCCACGATCAGGTCGAAGCCATGACACTAGGACAAAAAATTGTGGTCATGGATCAAGGCATCATTCAGCAGATTGGAACGCCCGATGAGATTTACCACCAACCCCACAACCCCTTCGTGGCTGGGTTCATTGGTAATCCTCCGATGAATCTCATTGAAGGAACGGTTCAGAGCACCGACAAAAATATTGAATTTCATGCGGGAGATTTTACACTACGACTAACTCGGCATACTGAAAGTACCCCACATTCGGGAGCAGCCCTCTTCGGCATTCGTCCGGAAGACTTGCGCTTTGATCCGCCCGATACGATTCATGTCGCTTTAGAAAGTACGATTGATGTCATTGAAAACCTTGGGGGCGATCATATCGTGCACCTTGTCGCGCAAGGCCAACGCTTGACCGCACGAACCGCTCCAGATTCGAGTCGACGTGCAGGAGATTCGGTGAGGGTCTATCTGCCCCAGGACAAGCTGCATATATTTGCAAATAATAACCGAATGGCACTGGGGCCCTATGAATAAATCATCCATTGATTCCTTCATCTCCCATGGACGAGGAAATCGTAAAATATTTCTTTGCGCTGCCTTGTGCCTTCTTTTCTGGTTCGCCTTAATCGCGCAAGCGGAGCCTCCCTCAGGCATTCAGCCTTTACGACAACTCAATGGCGTTCCCGTACATTCTTTAATCACAGACCCTTCGGTTCGTCCCCTGCTCACCGCTCAGGAGCAAGAGGCTTTTTTAAATGAATTAGAGAAGCAACCACCAGAGTGGACTCAGCTACACGATCCGCCAGGAGAAGAACATGGGGCGAGGCTTTTCACTTTGAACCGTCAAAGAGATGATCTGCGGGAAGAACATCCATTACTCAAGCAACGGATTGCGTTTGTCTGGTCTGGCATTGCTCACGAATATCACGACGGGCACCAGGGGTTTAAGGTGGTAATGGGGCCCAACCCTACTCAAACCACCTGGGGCATTGTACGATTTAAACCGATAGGGCTCCCCAATGAAATGGTGGCGCTTCCTCCACCCTCTTTACGCCCCGCTCTTCAAACTCAAAATAGTAAAGGCAAGCCACTTGAAATTGGCATTCTCTTTACTGGAAGGCTCAATCCCTGGGAATCGATTATCTATGGGTTCTCACACGATGGGCTCGAACAAGGCATGGTCATGCCAGTGGTGCAGATTGACGGGGTGCAATACTTTATACCCAATCCATGACGATAAATTATTCAAAAATTTTCACCGAATGTTTAATGCTCACTTCTTGCGAGGATTGAGCCCAACGATATAGGCGATCCAAGCTGTATCCGCTTCCCCTTTTTCCACCCGATGATAGGTATTCGTCCCTTCATTGGTTCTTTTATTCGTTCCTTCCCACAGAAAGTGGACATCTTCAAACCCTGCCTCTCGAAGGAGTTCCATGACTTCCGGCATGGTCCATAGCCGCCAGTCATAGACAAACGCATCGCGCATTTCACTGCCATCTCGAAAGGCATAGTGGATACGGGTTGTGTAAAAATGCGTGGCAGGATCGAAGACATCCTGGTCCCAGATAAAGGTAAAGTCGCCAATGCCATCATCAGAATTTTCCACTTCTCGTGGTTCTTCCTGAGGTACGAAACATTCGCTCCCACCCCAAATATCCAGCATGAATAGCCCACCAGGTTGGAGTCCTTGTTTGGCTCTCTTGAAGTATTTCAATAAGGTAGGCCGTTCTTTGAACACCATGTAACTAAAGTTCATGGCCACCGTCATCTGAGCCTGCCACGGATGGCGGTCCAGCACATTGCCATGAACAAGAGTGAGTCGTTCTTGTTGTTTAGGAGTCAAATGCGAGACATTATGTTTGATACCCCATTCAAGCGTAGGCCAATCCAAATCCACACCCAGTGCTCGATTGTTCCGGTGATGCGTGACAAAATATGAGGCCATGGCGGCCGTACCGCAAAAATCTTCGCGAAAATTTCGAAGTTTTTTCCCGGTATACTCCTCATAATGGTACTCAAAAAATGGAATGTCGCTGTCCGGACCTTGGACACTTTTCTGGTACAGCACATGCCGATCAGCGAGGTCAGCCATTTTGGGGCCTGTTTTCTTTTTGTTAGTTTTGGATTTAGGTTTGGCCAAAATGTCCTCTTGGTGTTTCAGTGATGGTGAAAAATCCCTCAAAGTCAATTGATGACGACGGAGTGGCATCATACGGAAAGAGCAGTGACTGTTTCCAGGGGGTGAGAGAAAAATG
>JAJDBO010000190.1 GCA_029261305.1 Nitrospirales bacterium | reverse complement strand
TGTAAGAGATTGCCAACATGCCCCATGGCTAAACACGGTGCGACATTGCCTGAGGCATCAATGGCGATACTGTATCGACCAGCATCGCAGGGCTTTAGCCCCTTTCCTGTTAGCCATTGAATGTTGTCATGAAGATATTCTCGAAAGTACCCGCGTGGTACTAAGCCGGATTCCACCACGGCTTCAAAAGTTTTGATGGCTGACGTACGTTGATATTGTAACGTGAGGTCAGTTTTGCCATATCGACCAATGTCCCAGTGGTATGCGCCAACGATGGGAATGAATCCCTGTTCTCGCGCAAAACGAACGACATCAAGGACATCATCCTGGTTTCGATCACTGACAATACATGTCAGAAATTTCGGATGAGGATAATCCGCGAGACATTGGATGCCTTCCAACACCAATGGTAATTGATCGGCTCCTCGAATGTGATGGTAGCGGTCTCGATTGAGAGTGTCGAGGCTAACAGAAATATTGATGGGCAGTATGGCCAGACGTGCGACCGTCGATGGTCTCAACAAAGTGCCGTTTGTGATTAATGTGACACTGTACCCGATTTCAACAAGATCCTCTAAAATTTCTGTGAGGTCTTTTCTGACCAGTGGCTCGCCACCTTGAATGAATAGAAACCGGAGACCATCATCATAGAGCGAGGTAAACACTCGACGAATTTCTTCGCGAGTCATTTCATAACGGCCGACGTTCAGTGGAAGGTCACAATAGCCACAGGAAGAATTGCAACGTAAACAGACTTCAAAGACCGCCACGAGTGGTCGTTCTCGAATCAAATTCACAAAGGGTTGAGTGATTTCTGAAAGCTTCATCATCAGCCTAATTGTTCCATATGCCATGTGTTTGCAAAATGAGGGAAAGAAGGGACCTGGCTGTTTTCTTTAGCCAAATTGGTGATAGGGGGCTCAACGTTATCGACGGAACTCTGAAGTGGAGGTGGGGTACCATTTAGATTCCAGTCGTACTCCAAATATTTAATCGTATATGTCTCGTTCTGCAGTTCTCTGGCGAGGGCCGGGTTGTTTACGAACTGTGAAATGTACTTCGAGACTGAGCCAGAATGTCCCATGAAATCTTCTTCAAACCATGTAAAAATCTTAGATAAGTAGGCGATTTTTCGATCACGATCAAAAAAGTTTCTAGTGGGATCATTAATGAATCGCCGTGCACTGTCATTGAGTTGTTGATCAAGTTGATATGGGGTAAATGCCCATGAACGAAGTTTTGGGCAGGATTGAGAGGCGCAGACTATCGCAAAATGAATCCGGGGCTCCGTAAACCGTGGAATGAGAATGTCACGTTCAATTGACCACAGATTTACGTCGGCTCCGCCGACCATATAGGCTTGTCCAACAAAATACCCATATTGCCCAAATTTGGTACTTGGCGAATATCCATTCAGAATGCCTTTAATGGCAAATGCGTTGTAGACATTGATCCAGAACGCCAGACGATCTTTTTTTGTGGCAAGGGTGGTGGGGTCAAGCCGATTCACTTCCTGAATATATGTGTCCAATCGAGGATCAGCGGCGATCCCAGGATAGTTTACATGTCCGTCGTTCACATGGGTTCGAAGGACTCCATCAATAGCCTGATGGGAAAATTCTTGCGCGGCAATCGGCTGGGAAGGATGGTAGTTCTTGGGCAGCGTGCTAAATGTCCCGCAACCTGCCAAGAAAATGGGGAACAGTAGGATTAGGAGCGTTGGTTTCATGGTTTTGTCTCTTGGGTTATGGGGATTGTCATGATGCTCACCCATTAGTCTCGGTGGAATAATGTTTGTTACATCGGATTGTAGGGTAAGCAAAGTTTTGCAGTAAGGCTAATCCTCGCGTTATCCCATCTTTCTTGCAATAAACACGACAGATGCCCCTTGGGCAGAGACTGGAGGAGAATGCGTCAGAGTTAGAATCCCTGCCGTGAGATAGGCCGCGATATTCACGAGTCGTTGGCTGATCATGGTGTTGAAACGTTTAGCCGATGTTGGCATCAGTGTTGTGGCAATGCGTTGCATCCAATACAGCCGTTGTTCCCACGATTCCACCGGGGCATGTTCGAGGCTGAGTAATTCCAGAGAAAATTGAGAAGCCACTGTCCAAAGGGCTTGGTCTGTCCACCACGTGACATGATGAGGCGGAGTATTTAAAGTGAAATTAATGAGTTGTGACACATATGATTCGGCACTTGGAACTCCAAGAATGAGCAGCCCACCAGGTTTGAGGCAAGTCAGTGCTGCACTAATGAAACTTCTTGGATCGGGCATGTGTTCGAGTACTTGAAAGGCACACACAGCATCATAGGCAGTGTGATGAGTGAGCGCATGCTCTGTTACTTCTTCAGCAACGATGTTAAGAGGGGGGTGACTCGTTAGGCCGGATGATAAAAACTCTGGCTCTAACCCTGTATAGGTAACATCGGTAAGGTATTTACTGAAATAGCCGCTTCCGCATCCGATATCCAGTACATGATCGCCAGGCCTGATCCAGCTTGCTGCCCGATCGTATTCAAATTTGTCGGAAGGATAGTACCAATCAAAAGTTCGTAATGCTTGGTAAAATCTGGAAGACCCAACGATGGCAGGAGAGAAGAATATCACATCAGAACGAATACTACGGCAGAGTGAGAGGCTTTCAATTCCTTGAAATTCTGAGATGATGTCAATGTTCAGATCTCGGCGGTAGATGTCACTGAGGAGTGAGGTGGGAATCTCCTCCAAAACTTTGACGTGCGGGTCTCCGGTTAAGGGGCATGCCAGCATGTTCTTCATTCGGAAAACTTGTGGTGGCTAATCGGAGCAAGACATGGGCTCTTTGCCAATGTGCTCAATGATTCCAGAGTTAAAGATGAACTGAAAGAGTTGGGAAATTTGATCCTGCTGGATCGCTGCTTCCTGTTCACTGATGAGGGCTAACGAGGCTTCTAAGGTGTGTCCGGCCTGAAGTGAGGTAAGAATCTGAAATTCGTGTTCGCCTACTTCATGAACAAATATTTGTTTCGTGCGCTTATAAAGCACGAGCTTCTGTGCGCGATCCCATTCTACTGGCGGCTTGCCTTCGTGTTCAGTGCCGCGAAGTTTCCAGAGATCGTAAATGGCATATCGTGAGGTAAGGAGTCGAACGGCTTGCCCGAATTGAATTTGAATGGCTGCGTCTTCGGCTAACGATTGAATCTGCTCCGGAGCCACAGACTGGTGTTGGCGGGTATGGAAGAGTTCTTTAAATGTCCATTCATATCGTGCCAGGTCACCGAGGAAAGGAAGGTCGGGGAAGGGCTGGACTTCGTCTAAGAATTCCGGAAATTCTTTTCCGTATTTGGATAAGTTGTATGTTGTCGATGGCCGAGCTTGAATAAAATGTTTGGCCAGAGCAAAGAAATCTTCGTCTCCGCACACCCACCAAATGGCTTCAAATGTTTCACCAAGGGCTTCGGTGAGTCGAACTAGAACGCCATTGGCATAGACCTTGATGGCCTCAGGAGTTTCAAGCGTCCCTCCTGGGACGATTAACTCATCGAGCGCCGGAGAGGCTTCCGGTTCTACACTCGGCAAGGTCGCCTGATTAAACAATCGTTGAAAGTGTTTCAGCGTTGACTGGTCCATGGTGGCTATCCCAAATGGTGGCGGCTTTGATGGCTTCTTCTTCAAGTCGAGGAAATTCTGGAATATCATCATCCCACTCAATAAGCACTGGAACATCAGGCGCCCTAGCAATGACATGAGAGAACAGTTCCCACACCCGTGGGTAAACGGGTTTGGAATGCGTATCGAATAAGTACGTGCCCATATCCGTGTAGCCGGCCAAATGAATTTGTCCGATCAGCTCGGTGGGTATGGCATCCACAAATGTGAGGGGATCAAAGTTATGATTCCGGGAGTTCACATAGAGGTTGTTCACATCGAACAACAATTTGCAGCCTGTGGTTTTGGCCACTTGTGCCAGAAATTCCCATTCGGTGTATGGCGTGTCCGGAAACGAAAGATAGGTCGAGACGTTTTCGAGTAGGATCTGTCGCCCCAAAGTTGTTTGCACACGATCGACATTTTGTTGAATGACATGAAGCGCGTCATCGGTAAAGGGAAACGGCAGCAAATCATGAAGGTTGGCATGTTGGTGGCCAGTCCAACATAAATGATCTGACACAATGAAGGGGTTGATGTGATCAATGAGTGTTCGGAGCTTGGTGAGATAGTCAGCCCGTATGCCCTCTGCCGAGACAATCGAAAGGGAAACTCCATGGAGAGCCACCGGATAGTCCTCCCGGATTAATTCCAGCATGTCGAGGGGGCGCCCCTCGGAATCCATATAGTTTTCGCTGATGGC
>JAJDBO010000189.1 GCA_029261305.1 Nitrospirales bacterium | reverse complement strand
CCCTCCTCATTGTCCCGCGTGGGGTTCTGGAGTAAATACCGATACTTTCCCATGTTTTCGTTACTCCGAAATAACACGTCACTCTTGGGTAACTCGAGATTTAAAAAGATCTCGTAGTCAATGAGGTTAGATCCCTGGCTTGTGTTGTAGAACCACAGGCTATCTGAGGCATCCCAATTTTGCTCAGGGTAGACAATGCTGTTGGTCTTATCCCCGAAGTAATCATCAGCATTTGTGAGTGCTCCACGATCTTCCTCCGGACAACCCTGAGTTAAATATGCACAACCTACGATCGTACAAAATTGGAGGCAAATTCCAATGTTTTTCAGGATACGCAAGATATTCATACTGTTGTCCTCCTCTCGTGGATCTGACCTCACAGGATTGAGATGGATTTTCTCAAATGAATTGACACAAGCTAGGTATAGGTTTCAGATATCATTCCCTTTTGGGTGCGGCTTTGCATTCGAGGGCATTCGGGTAATTCCAACAATGTCTATAATTACCCAACATACGATACATCCCCTTACGCCGCAGATTGACCATTCCCAAAGTACGATGGCCTTCACAGGCAAAGATTAAAAATTAGGGCCCGGTCTGGTAATGACACATTTAATTTTTCACCGGGGAACCCTCATACTGGTTTTTCCTACTGTATTAAAAAACTCCAGGGACCAGTGGGGTTATAGGGTTTTCAAATATTCGATCAACGCCATGCGATCATTATGTTCAATTGCCGGGGTGAGGAATTCAAGATCGAATTCTCCGTTTTGTTTGCGCACCGCCTTTCCGTCTACATCCCTTTTAATAATGGGAGTGACTCCTACGGCGTATTCGTGACCTTTATTGGAGTTACCCTTTAGGGAAGTGTCAAAGACAAATAATCCTGGATCCCTTTTGGTGGGATCATCTGCCTGCACAAACCCTACCCTTTGTATATCCAACTCACGATTGCCTACGGTGAAGGTCTTTGACCGGCAGGTTTCTCCTGGCTTCAATGTTGTCCCATCTTCTTTTTCACACGAGCTGGGCAGAAAGAGTTCATACAGGTTTGGGACAGACCCATTATGAAGGAAGGGCGCGGTTGCCCAGATCCCGTTCAACGGTCTGCCCTTATAGGCATTAAGGAATATTTCTGGGGAAGAGTTCTTTTCCTTAACCACTTCGAAGTCAATATGACGTTCCGTCTTTTTACCTCTCCAAGGATTGCTATACATGGTCTGGAGAAAGGGTAATATTTTTCCAAATACCCCTTCCAACAACGCTCCTTGTGTTATCGCAGTCATCGCTGATTTGCCAGTCAGGCCTGGTTGGTTATTCGGTTCCACCGTGCACGTATCATGGTCGACGTCCGGAAGCGCATCGTTTTTACTACAATAGGTCAGCGCATTCGAGGCCATGGTTGTGTCCGTTTCAATCAGATTGACGCTCGTGAATTGGGCAATGACCAATCTGTCTTTGTCATCGCGGTCAATGTGTGAATGGCACGCTCCACATTTGTACAAGTCGAAGACTTTCCTTCCCCGTTCTACTAACGTTTTGTCGATTTCTGGTAAAGCTCCTTCCTGTGTTAATTGGTCCCATGATGGGGACCATAAATCTTGTATATGGTCTTCCAAACGAACCTGATTCAACGTTCTGACCGAAGATGGATAGCTGTAGGTCGACTTTTTAAATCCAAAGAGTTTCCAAAAAAAAGAGGGTTCTTTTTTTTGGACCTTCACTGAAGCAAATACGCCAACGACTTCCCCCGAGTTTCGCCCCAATGGCCCGATCCCTAAGAGGGCCCCATTATCGGCTATCCCGTTCCACTGAACAAAATCGTGTTGTGGGGTATCCCAGAGGTGGGGGTAGCTGACAGGAGCGTTCGCAGGGTTTCCGGTATGAGTTGAGTCAAAATGGGAGGCTGCACGGTTAAATATCCGCCCAAACGCATCTAAACGCGCATACCCATAATGCACGGAAGGGACTTCCACCCCATTTTGTTTTATCGTGGGGGGTTGGTCTTCCTGGTTATAGTCACGGATTTTCCGATAATCACGATCCAATCGGTTCTTAAGATTCTTTCGCTTTTCTGTATCTGACGAATTACCTTTCAGAATTCGGTCAGCCAATTTGGAAAATTCTTTTTCCGGCAAGCTTGCTTTCAGTGCTTGTTCAAGGTCTTCAAACATCGTCCATACATCAGTCATGGCTGGCCCACCATCAATCCGAATGCCAGTTCCATTATGATTCACCTGTGTCGTATGGCAGGTGGCGCACGTAAAGCCAATATAGTCATTCCCGTCGTACGAATCCTTCACCCAGCCCACTGGTAAGGCTTCCCCATTGTCAAAAGTGGCTTGTTGAAGTAAGTACCGATACTTCCCCATGTTTTCGTTACTTCGAAATAACAGGTCACTGTTAGCTAACGTAAGATTTAAAAAGATCTCGTAGTCCATGAGGTCAGATCCCTGGCTTGTGTTATAGAACCACAGGCTATCCGAGGCGTCCCAATTTTGGTCAGGATAGACAATGCGGGTGGTCTTATCCCCGAAGTTGTCATTGGCATTTGGGAGTGCGCCACGATCTTCGTCCGGAAATCCCTGTGTGGTATAGGTGCAACCGGCAAAGGCCGCGCAGGCTAGGCACATTCCAATCGTTTTCATGATACGCAAGATATTCATCATGTAGTTCTCCTCTCGTACATCTAGTCTCATAGGTTTGAGACAGATATCGTCCTAAGAATTGAAACAAGCTAGGTATAGGATTCCCTTTTCATTCCCCCCCGGGTTTGGCTTTGCACTCGGGGTCATCCGGGTAATTCACACAGTGCCTGTAATTACTGACAATAGGATAAATGACTTTTCGTAGCCGATTGACCACTCCCAAAGGACGATGGTCCTCCCATGCGTGCCACGGGTTAAAAGATTTGTCTTCGCACGCACTCTCTTTCCACTCACCCAGGTGTTGTTTGGGAATTTTGATTAACGCCACAGGCTTGAATTTCGATGGACCGTCATCCTCCCAATCGATTTGAGAATTTTCTACGCTCATGTCCTTGGTCCCTTCTTGAATCAAAAATTCCATGCAGGCATCGCCATGGTCAAGGGTTTCGCGCAAGGCAGTTCTCAGGTAATTTTTATCTTGTTCTTTTGGTGTACCACTTGAAATAGCGACGCAAGAGGAATCCACATTCGGGAACCGGTGAGAATCGAGCCGATAAGGTTTCGCCGAGAATTTGATGGCTCTTCGTTCTGGATCGTTCTTTGTTCCCAGACGATAAGGAACCATTGAATAATACTGAGTTTGTAAAGGATTAAGGACTTGGTCCTGAAATAAGGTGTGATAAGCGTTCCAGATACCTCTGAATCCTAAGGCATAAGGGATTTTTACCAGCTTGGCCAAGGTACTCGTGCTGTTCTGTGCCTGAGTCAAAGACAGATAATCTGAGGGATCATCAAGAATAAAAACCGAATGGTTGATCATGATGAAATCCTGCCTTCTCGTTTGGAGTTCTCCGCTACCATTTTCGATATTCCCCCCAAGGGTATTGGTGAGTTTAATAGCCATTCCCCTGGCATCATGATCGTGATCATTACCCGCAGGGTTCTCGCTACTATTTGAGAAACGGATCAGAGCGGCGTAAGCTTTGGCATCGGCAAATACCCCTTTGGCAAGGGAGGGATCCAAATCTTTGTAGGTATGAAATTCAGCCGTCACGCATCCATTTTCTTTAGGATGTGCGTCGCGAGAAGCCTTCTTCGCCCCTTTGCCAGAATTACGATCAACGGTGTACAGCACTTGATCCGCGATTTGGTACGCCAGTATTTCCTCATCCGTATATTTTTTTTCAGTAAAAAATTTAGGATTTGAGTCAATGCCCGGGTATGGCATTTGCGTTTTATGCTTGTTAATAATATTCAAATGAACTTTATGAACTTCATCGTCAGAATGGGTTGGAACGGTATCACATGCAACGAGGATCATGATCATCGCCACAAAGAGGGCATAGTGCATATCAATCCTCCGAATAGGAGTTAAATTTATTAAATGGTTTTCAGATACTCGATAAGATCCCATCGATCTGCTTCGGATAGTGCCGGGCCGATAACCCCATTCTGAATTTTTCCTTCACGAAACTCATGCCCGGCATTCGAATTGCCTGGGAGTTTCGTGTCGAATTTAAAATCCGAAGGAAGCTTCTTTTGAGTGACAAAACCCACATGCATAGGATCAAAATCAGAATGGCCAACATAAAATACGGGATCACGCTCTTTTTTGGGCAACAATAATTGATATAAGTTGGGGATTGAACCGTTGTGCAGATATGGGGCCAAAGCCCATACTCCGCTATGAGGACGCGCGATATAGGCTAACGGGGCCTGCATTGTATTGGGGCGATACCCATTCCAAGCTTCCTGCTGTTCTCGAGATATATTCAGTTCCTTATATTGCCCTTCAAGAATTTTGGTGGTGAGATACTGAGCCGTATCTGCGACAGTCAGTATCCCTAATCCGAGGGAACCAGTCTTGACCGTACGGTTGTGAAAATTGGTTGCGGATATGGGGTCCGTTCCAATTTCTTTTAAAGGGATCAAAAGTACTTCTTTGAATTGCCGTCCGTATTTATCGGGTTCTGTTAGCTTGGGAACATGGCAATGGGCACAATGTTGTTCATACAGTTTGGCTCCTCGACCAGCTTTGGCTTGATCAATTACTCCAAATGTCTTGGAGGGCCAGGCAGGTGGTTCGAGTTTTTGAACAAGTTTCTCAATCTTATCCAGATCTTCTATGCTCGTGCTTGTTCGAAACTGTTTGTTGTTTGGGTCCCATGTTAATTTTGCATTGAGCCCAATTGCTTGTAGAAGATTTCGTCCCATAGGCTGCTTTACTGCGCCGTTCCACTGAACCCAGTTGAGGACCCAAGTATTCCAAATAGCCGGAAAACTTACAGGGGCATTAGCTGAACGTAGGTTGCTTTTATCTAGTTGGAGGAGAACGGTATTCCCACCCCTTCCCAATGCATCAAGTCTTCCCTTTCCCCATTTATTGGGATAGAGGTCGACCTTGAGGTTTTGGGCTAGTTGTTGAGGTGCCTGGAGCACCTGATAAAATTTTTCTACCTCTCCCTTTAATTGTATTTCTGAAGTTTTAGTATGCTGGTCCTTTAGCACGGCTTTGGCAAAACGAGAAAATTTTTCTTTATCCGGACCCTTCACCAACAGCGTGTGCACAGCCCTCCCAATTTCCTCCAAAAGACCCAGGGCATCCAACATGGAAGGCCCGCCATCGACCCGGATAGTTTGGTTGTTGAATGAGACTTCCATTGTGTGGCAAGCGGCACAGGTCAAGCCCATCCATGTTTGCTTCCCAATCGAATCGAATGATTCAACAAACCCCACTGGTAACTGGTCAGGATTGTTCAAGGTGTTATGATCTGGAAGGATCCCAAGCCGCTTTAGATTTTCATCGTCCAGAAAGCGTGTGGAATTGGTAGCCTGCTCTAATGCAAGGAACCATGAATAGGGGAGGAGCCTTGTCCCTTGCGGCGCATGATAAAAAGATTGCCGAATATCTTCGTTCCATCCCTGCCGAACTGAAGCTTGAGTGTCGGGACTGGAACCATACGTGAATTGTACAGGTGGGTATCCAATCAACAGAACAAAACTGAGAATGAAGGAATGGTGGTTTAATCGAAAAACCATGGCTAACTTTCTTCATTAATTAAAAAATGTCGGCGTTGACGGAATTTGCGGTAGGACCATCCCAGTTCTTGTCGTGAATTCGGTTATCTTAAAACATAGTCTAAGGATTATAAACAGCAATATTAATGCCAAGGAATAAACCAGAGCATTGAACAGGAAAACTATATGATTGCATTGAAGATTTGCTAATGATGAAAGAAATTTTTCTTAATATTTTCTGGGTTGGAAAATGGCCAACTTGTATCCAAATAGATACAACTGTGTATCCAAATGTATAATATGTAGTCTACATGTTACAGGCTCCTCCGGGCTTTCCCCAATGCAGTAATGGCTTTCTGATGAGTTGAGGATGAGTGGATTATGAGGGCAACCTATCTTTATGCGAGAAAGCCATTTATGGTTTGGAGAAAAGTAGAAATCAGCAGAGAATTGAAAGTAGTGAAAAGGGTGGGTCTTATCACTCTTTTGTGCTTGATCGCTTTTCCTTCGATGGCAAGTTCAGAAGTCCAGGCAATACCCACCAGATTGAGTGATTACGAACAACAGCTCGTGGAATGGGTCGAGGCTAAACAAGGGTCCATGCTTCGGGATTTAGAAACGTACGTCAATATGAATACTGGCACGTTTAATCATGGAGGCCTTAACCATTTCAGAGATCTGTTGAATGAGGAATTCAAAATGTTAGGTTTTGAAACTGCTGTACAGCCGGGTGGAGAAATGGAATTGCTCTCTTGTAAGAAAAGCAAAATGATGTTTGCCGAACACTTGCTGGCACGGCGCACCGGCAGGAACTCCACCAAAGTGTTGCTCAATGGCCATCTGGACACGGTATTCCCGAAAGATGATGAATTTCAATCCTTGACCATGGAGGCAGATGGCACACTCAAAGGTCCCGGCGTTCTCGATATGAAGGGTGGCATTGTGGCTATGATCTATGCGATCAAAGCCTTGTATCACCATGGGCGGCTACAAGATGCCAACATCACCATTTTCCTGAACACCGATGAAGAAATAGGATCACTCGGTTCACGTCCGTATATTGAAGAATTGGCGGTGCAACATGATGTAGGTTTGGTGTTTGAGGGGTCGCATGATCATAAACTGGCACGTCAGCGAAAAGGGCTGGGCCAAGCCCGCATCAAAGTAACCGGAAGAGAAGCTCATGCTGGCGAAGCGCATGACGAGGGAGTGTCGGCCAATGTGGAGCTGGCCCATAAAGTGATCGCTCTCGAAGCCTTAACAGACTATGACAAGCTGACCACAGTGAATGTCGGAACCATGCAAGGCGGAGAAAAACGGAATACACGCCCAGGGTGCGCGGAAGCTTTTGTCGATCTTCGTTATGTTGATAATTCAGAGGGCGAGAAACTCAAAACCCAAGTGGAGCACATTGCCCTGACCCAATATACGCATCATTCTGATTTCCCAGAGCTTCCCAAATCAGAAGTGTGGGCAAGTTTGCATCGCCCAGCCAAAGCCATCCATCCGGTAACGGATAAAATCATTGCCCAAGCCATGGGCCTGTCCACCATCATTGGTGAACCCATCGTCGGAACCTATTTGTCTGGTGGAGGAACTGATGGATCTCTGATGCAAGCCAAAGGGTTGCCCACCGTGGACAGCCTAGGTCTCGATGGCGGTGGAATCCATTCCTCTAGGGAATGGACAACAACAAAATCCCTGATAGCCAGAACAAAGTTAGTCACGGTATTGCTAGACCGGCTCATCCATAAATAAAAATTTAAACGCTCCTTCCCAGGTATTCATTCAATTCCTATACCAGTAGCAGCCCGATAGATCTGGCTCTTTCAAACATTGGAGAACGCAGGATTGCATCAAACCCTTCTGCTCCGCCTTTGGGGTAGGCTGCACGCGTGTTTTTAAAGGTGGGATACGAATGCCCTCCAGCAGCGCCACGTGGCGTGGATTTGCGAATTAAGTCCACCAACCATTCTGCTTCTTCCTTTGGTAGCGTACAGGTTTCATCCATGGTGCGGCTTGGCAGAAACACTCGAGATCGGTTTTCTTTCAGGGTTTCTTGATACGGCTCTCCTCCGATCCACACAAAACGGCGTTCGGACAAGGATGGATCTTCTGGATACGGAGTGGCAATGATTCGTTTTGCCCAATCACGCCTGACGTGCGGTTTGGATACTGGCTCGGTAAACCAAGCCCGCACATCTTGGGTTAAGGCTTCGCCTTCAATGTATTGATGCAGGGCGCTTCGCAATCCCTGCCCTACCCAGTCTGGCAATTGGCCTTTGACATCTTCATAGATCAAATCATTTTCGGCAAATCCGCCGAACGTTGGTCCTAGGCGTTGGATCCCATATCGCTCAGGATTCAAACCAATCGGGCTGTGGGCGGTGGCAGAGAAACGATGCCAAAAAGCTGATTGGATTAAATCATTGGCGAATAATTGGCGAACGCGTTCCAGACTGTCCACCGCTTCATCAATGGTCTGTCCCGGCAAGCCGTACATGAGATAGGCGTGGATGAGGATGCCCGCCTGTCGACAGGCCTGAGCCACCCGCACGGTTTGATCGACCGTGATGCCTTTTTTCATCTCCGCCAACAACCGATCACTGGCGGCCTCTAGCCCGGCAGTCAACGCGATGCACCCGGATGCCGCTAACAGGCGGCACAGGTCCGGCGTAAACGCCGGTTCAAAGCGCACATTGCCCCACCACGAAATGGTCAGGCCACGTTCCAATAGCGTCAACGCCAACTGTTTGAGCCCGGCTGGTGGGGCAGCTTCATCGACAAAGTGAAAACCTCGCGTGCCTGTCTCGGTGATCATGGTTTGGATGCGATCTACCAACACTTCACTCGGGGCCGCCTCGTAGCGTCCGATGTAATCAAGGCCCACATCGCAAAATGTACATTGCTTCCAATAGCAGCCATGCGCCACCGTCAATTTGTTCCAATGCCCATCCGACCAAAGCCGGTGCATCGGATTCAATGTATCCAAAATCGATAAGTACTGCGTGAGGTTCAATCCTGAATAGGTGGGCGTGCCGAGTTCAGCCATCGTTGGGTTGCGTTCCTTGGCCCCATCCCTCCATACCACCGTGCCTTTTGAGCGCAAAAAGGTTCGGCAGAGATCAGTCTCTGCCCGTTTGTCTTCAAGATGTTCTAACAGACAAAGCAGCGGGAGTTCGCCATCATCGAGGGTGATGTAATCCACGCAATCAAACACGCGCGGATCATTCACGCGCCGCAACTCGGTGTTCGGGTATCCTCCACCGAGGATCACGGTGATGTCGGGATATTTGGATTTCAACGCCTGTCCCATCCGAAGCCCCCCGTAGAGGTTTCCCGGAAACGGAATGGTCAAGCCGACGACAGTTGGTTGGCACTCTTCCACATGTTGCCACATGGCTTTCAACATGAGTTCATCGGGAAGGCTTGGAGGAGAAACCAGGGCTTCCGCGATCGGATCGAACGACGATGCCCCCATGGCGATCGACTCGGCATACCGACTCAGCGCAAAGTGTGGCGAGATCGTGCCTTGGATCAAATCCGCCAAGTCTTCCAAATATAACGTGGCAAGATGCTTCGCACGATCCGTTTGGTTTTCCGTCTGTCCCTGGAGGGATTCAGTGGAATCCTCATTGGCAAAGCGTGGGCCTTGCGGGAGAAACTCCCCCTGGCAAATACGCGTGGCCAACGTGGGATCGCGTCCTTGTAAAAATTGAATGACGGGATCGATGGTCTCCACATAGGCATGGGACAAGCTCAACATTTGTCGAGCTTCACCAGGAAGGTCGGCATCGGTCCGTGAGCGCAAATCCTCAAAGACCCGCATCAACCCGGATTGCGAAAACAGCGCCAAGACCATTTCAATCCCGACATCGGCTTGATGCACAGTGTACCCGCGTGGACGAAGAAACCCCGTGAGATACGCGGTGGACGGATAGGGCGTATTCAATTGTGTTAATGGAGGAATGATTAACAGAATAGAAGGGGTTGCCATGTCACCACACACCTACCACACCAGCCACGCTTTCAGCTAGGGATTAGAGGGATAAGGCAAAGATAAGCGGCCGAAGACCCGTTTAGGATTTATGCTAGGTTGCCGCTGGCAATGTGAGATAAAAGATTAGTCCCAAGAAGGGCACGGGCCATTTATGCATGATCTGTCGAGCTGACATGGGCATATTACCGAATCTAACTTCTCTCTAATAATCCAAAGAAGGCTGATTATTAAGCCACTAGCAGCATCGATTAACCCGACAATTCCAGCAATTGCCCATGCAATTATTTCTTTGGTTACTGTTCCAATTGATTTACTCTCTAGCTTGCTCTTTAATTCGCATAAGACCTTGCATAGTTCTTGTCTTTTCTTTTTACTCATAGACCCATAAACACGGTCTTTAGCTGCCTTAATAATTGCCTTGACATCACCATTGCTTATCCGTCTAGCGAGGGGACTTTTCTTTTTTTTGATAATGCCTTGAGAGGAAAGAACTAATTTTTTATGGTCTTTCAAAAGATCCAAATACCTTTCAATTTTAACGCTCTCACTTATGTCAAGATTAATGGTCCCGCTCATTTTCATTCCTTTCAATAGTTATACAAAAATCACACCTAATAACGCTCCCAATAAAAATGATGCTGTAAGCTGCCTAATTTTATTTTTAAATTTTGATAAGGATTTATTATAAATTGCCAAAATATTTATTAAAAATGCAATTGATAATATTAATTCCGTCGCAATAGTTTGCTTCTCTATGATTGCAACCAATAGAATCCCTAGAAATCCGGACACTAAAATCCCAAAAACATTGATGATAACTCTACCATTCTTCATAAAATGACCGCGAGCCTCTTTTTGAAATACCAAAGAAAAGTGAAGCTATTCAACAGGTGATTCATGGGGGCGCCTAAAGTCAAAATCGCATGTGCCAATAAATGGTGCCGCTATCATTTAAGATCGGTCTAAGGAATCACTAGCGGATGCTTTCACCTCACCATGCCTTCATCTTAAACAAGCGGCCTTGTTCGTTCTCGTCGTGCATGAGCAACACGATCGCCTCCTGGTCAAAGACTGGGCCATCCTTTGGTGAGCGCGATGGCAAGTCAGAGTCGATCAGGGTGATTACAGGCTGTAAGCCTAGTTCCGCGTAACGACGAATTACAGAGAGCAAGTTTTCCTTCTTACGATCGTCCAGCGATTCGAACACACCATCATGATAAACAAAGCGTGGGAACTTTTTATCAAGGTGGGCTCGAAGTACGGCCATGTCGAAAGCAATACACAGCAGTTTTCGGTAGGTATGGCCAAGGTCGGCACTCGTGGCGTTACCCGCTTCGTCGAGAATCTCGGCTCTGAAATCCAGGTGACCTTCTTTATTGGGGGATACGCTGAGCAGGGCCTTACGATTGATCACCTCTTCAACGATCTCACTGAAGAAAATCCGGATCGTTGAGAACAAGCTGTCTTGTTCCGAGTTCTGCTTCTCAACGTCGGCCTCAATCTGGGTCTGCAGACGCCCACGGTCCTCAGTCAATGTTCGGATCTCAGTACGAAGCTCCTGCAAACGATGCAGAAAGCCGCGTTGGCGCTCAAGGGAGGTAATGTCCGCGCGAAGAGTTACCATATCATCGGACACTTGCTTGTACTTGCCGAAGGCATCGGTGCCACTTAGAAATGCCAAGGCTTCGGAACGCTTTTTACCCAGTGAATTCAGATCTGAGTTGACGCGCTTCAACTCCACCTCGATTTCCGCAGCTTCCTCGTGAAGATAGATGCGACGCTCTTCAGTGATCGCCCTGTTAAAGGCTATCAGTTGTTGAAAATCTTTCTTAATCTGCCCCTTAAATAGGACACCCGCTTCCTCGAAAATTCGTTGCGCTTCATCCGGGTTGAACAGTATCTCGTCTTCCTCTAACGAAGTCCGGATTTTTTTCTTATTCTGGCTTAGTGAATAACGCTCTGCGTTCAAGGTAGCGATGCGCTCGTCGGTGTCCTCGACTAGACTTTTTGTTTTGTCTTTGTCTTGTACACGAAAATCGAAGTCATCGAGTAACTTCTGCTTCTTCTCGGCCTCTTTTTGCTTAAGCAACAAAAGTCCTTCGATTTTGCTAATGTCTGCAATTGAGCCACCCAGCTCGCTCTTTATGGTTTGGGCCTTCTCTTTCTTTTCCGCAAGCTGTTCTTCTTTCTCATAGTGTTTGGCAATCAGCTGCGCTTCGAAGCCAAGGATATGTGCTAGGAATGGTTTCCAGTCTGCGTGTGCTGACGCGAACTTTCGCAGATGGAAGACGTCGCGGAAGTCGTCCTGTGATCGGAGGAGGTACCCCATCCCCTTGCGGAAGGACCAAGGCTTAAGGGCACGCCAGTCGAGCAGACCATCCAGTAGGTCCTTGGCTCGCTCGAACGCAACATCTGGGTGATCCCAGTCAGTGAGTGGCAACGTTGAAAAATCTTGATACCCGGCCTGATGTCGCTTGAAGCTGATCTTAGTTGCTTCCTCAACGCTGCGACGGATTGTAACGTGCGAAGTATCTTCGAGTTCAATCTCCAGAAAAAAAACAAAGTCCTTGAACTGGTTGAGATGCTTGAACAGGAAGAACTTCGCATTGCGCCCCATCAGGAGACCATAGTCGAGCAGTCGTCCGAGCGTGGTCTTGCCAAGATTGTGCGTATCTTTACCACGATTCTCAGGTAAACGGATTTCGGCCATGACCACGTTTAAGCCGCCCACAAAATCTATAGGCTGAAAATGGGTAGGCTTATTCGAATATATTCTAGACAGTTTCATTTGGGCCTATGTACTCCACGGCATCTGTCTTAGGTCGATAGTCGATGAGCCCCAATAGATAGAGAAAATTCAGTGCTGGGAGGAACAGAACATCTCCGCCGGCGACAGCCTTCTTCACATACTTCCGTAGGGTATCGTAATCGTCGACACGACGTGCTCGCAAACGTTGCAACAGAAGTAGCGATACATTAATAACTGTACGATCTGGATGCGAGTGTTTAGTTAACGCTAGCATCGTTCTTCTCTCCAATATCGCAATTCCAGTACATGTAAAACAGTACTGCCCGCGTCAGGCGCTTGTGGGCTAACTGACGCAATATGGGGTCACGGCTGAATAATAAGTCAACCAGGTGCTCCATCACTTCATCGAAAGTCTGGTAGTCCTTTCGTTTAGCAATTATCTTGATCTGGAACTCATCCACGACGGATTCATATAACCGTAGCAGTTCGAGGTTCTCTGGTGCGGCCAAGAAGGCACGAATCTGCGATGTTTCTTTAAGATAACGCCTACGCTGCTCCTTGGCATAAGTTTGAGTCATGTTATTAAGGGTATTTTTTTGTTCATACGTGACTCGGGCGGTGGGTGGGTCGTCAATCACGGCAGAAATTTCGGTGCGTTGCCTGGCCAGCGCCTCTACAACCACAGCGAGGTCGTCAGGACTGACGATTAGCGGTGAATCAACCGGATCCAAATTGGCCTTCGTTGCAATATTTGGGAAGGACTTTAGCCACACCTCCAATTGTTCCACACCGCAAAGGTAGATGGAAGTTGCGGGAATCCCACATTCCGTCGAAATGTGAACGAGAATTTCACTTTCGGCATTGCCTGCGAGGCGTCGATTTGCGAACAGCATATAGTGATCGAGCTGCTTGGCGTCACGTAGTTTTTTGATCCGAGGAATTTCCTTGCCAAGCACGGTGTTGGTGCCGTTCTTTTTGCTAAAAAAGTCAGACTCGGAGAAATGCTTGTTGTACCCATTGGTATGTTTGGCCTGAATGATCGTGACTCCCGCCCATGGAGCCGCCTTACTGGGATGTAATTCGGCGGTACCAACAAACTTGGCATCACGGCCGCCATCCGGTCCCTTGGCGAAGCCTTGCACCGAGATGCCGAGCAGATGCTGGCACAAAAATACAATGAGGATTTCGAACTGGTCGTCGCTCAGGTCTTCATACGCGTACTTCAATAGAGCCCTACCGTTGTGTTGGGATTTCTGTCGTAATTATTTTTTTCCCACAGGCTACATAACGTAAAAATAGGATGCTACTCTAAAATAATAAGAGACGCTATCATTTAATACCTTGCAGAATTCAGGTCCGCTTCAAGTCCAACATGTATGGCAGTCAAGTGGGGAATATTGCCTAGCGTTTGGTTGTCCCACCTAATTTTCGGCAATTTGGGTAGTTGTACAAGTCATCAGCCAATATCGCCATATCGACTTTAGGTATTTCCTGTAGTTCGGTTAACAGCAACAACTCGTTCGCGACCACTTCACCAATGAGACGATTTTCCCCACCAATTTCACGACCTTGAATATCGGACGTCGCGACAATTGAGAAAACACCTTCGGGGAGTCTATCGACTCTGGCCCGATAAATGGCAACGTGCATTCTCGTATCGTTCCTCTTGGTCCTGAAGAACGATACGTAAATTCATGGAATGGATCTTGTTCTAAATATTCGATTTTCACAATGGGTTATTTTAGGCAAAACGACAAAAGTAGCCAGCAGCGGCAACTGACCTAGGCTCGAAGATCACTGCTTACCCGCTGTCTAGTTGAGCCGCTTGTTAGGCGGCTCATGCGGTAGCTGTATTCCCATAGAATGTACTAACGACAGAAAGAATTTTCTGCTTTGTATCTTCAATTGAAGGTTGACATTCAAGACATCCATCCTTGTTGATGAGCCCGACATCGAAAGATGCAATGGTTTTTGAACTGCCAATCTTTCCCCCATGTTTAAAGGTGGGAGGTATGGCAAACGGTAATTGTTGGCACTTGTCTATTTCCTGCTTGATACGTTCCCATCTTGAGTTTTCAGACATTGCTGTATCTAAGAACATCTTCAGGTTCAACCTGCCACTGTAGTTGATTTCCATGTATAGGGGTTCCCGTGCCCATCCAAAGTTGAAAATCGTATCCGGCCTGTTACCATATGTATAGCAAGTCATCTCAACATCAATATTGTTGGATGCAAAAATTGGCTTTAGTATTTCGGCCAAGTGTCCAAAAAGAAAGATGTTCCATGTGCCCCCGCGATACTCCTTGGCATGAGATTTGTCTGCGATCAGCACGTTGTCCTGCAGTTCGATTTCTCGCCTGACCTCGTCAAGCCAATCCGCGATTATTCGATCAGTTGTCTTGATAGCTTCAATAGCCTTTTGAAATTGACGTATGCGAATCCAAGTAAAACAATCGCTACGTGGTGGGTGGTAATACTCACCCTTGCCGAGAGTAATAAAAAGATACGCCTGGCATGACGGCCAATGTGAAGCATAACGGACTGTCTGATAGACCTCTTGACGTAAGCTCTCGTGGTCATCGACCTTTATTTCGATAAGAATTACGGGTGTTTCTTGCCCGTCCTCGCCATGTTCGAGTATTGCAAGGTCAACGGAATTCCATTCCCTTTTTGAAATAGGGTTAGAGGGAACCTTTATACCAAAAAAAGTCAAAAAAGATTCTAAGGGTTCTTTTTTTCCTTCCCTATACATTTCGCACAGGTAACTGATCATCCCTGCGTGTACTTTGCCAAGTGAGTATCCAATTGAGCGGATTAGGTTTGCCATAATCGTCTAACAATGTTTAGATGGATCCGTGTAAGAGAAGGATCTTCGGGTTTCTGTCCGGATAACACGCCATCAATATTTCTGAAGAATACGCCGGAACCGTTGTCTTTTCAATTGGTTATACGCATGAGTCCATTTATATCGGCATCTTATGCGGATCAGGATCATGCCACCAATTTAAACAGACTCCCAGCCTGCCCAACCGACTGCGGATTCCAGTCGGCCCTTGCTTGAGAACAGGAATGGGAATGTTGAAAAAAGCCGCTAGCCTTCGCCAAGGCTACTGTAGACATGAAGCGTACCTCGGGTTCGTATCGCGAAAAGTATTTCCTGTAGCTGCAGCATCTCATGCTGCCTCTTCCTGGCGGCAGTGGCAATTGATTCGCCCGAAGAGGGCACGATGAGATCGTGCAGCTACAAAAGAAATTCTGCGGCCTTTCCTTCGACAGACTCAGTACAGGACTGGACCTGGCTCTGCTGAAACCGCTTCGCGCAGGCAGGCGGACTCTTCGAAAAGACTCAGGACATGCTTTTTTGAACCACCGGTGCTGGTCGTCTTATCTGGAGCATCTATGGTTCACGGACGTGAAATATTCAACAGGCCCAACATGGGTATAGAACATCGTCGTTTTGACGTCGCGATGGCCCATGAGCCTTGTACCATTCGAATATTGTTACGAATGTTCATCTCTTGATAAAAATTAGGGTCAGGTATGAGTATTGACCTATGCAAATATCATGGATCAATACCATTCGGTTGCGAAAGCTGACCGCCGTCCCATACTCAACCATCGCGTCATGTTCAGCGAAGTGGCCTAGGCTCTTTCTGTTCCCCTTCCATTTCTGTATCCTCTGATGTCTGCGATCTTTTGTCCAGGCACCGTCCCGGTTCCTCTCGAAAATTTACGTTTGGTGTATTACGATAGGGACAATGGGGAACAGCGCTCTGACATTGGATGTGTTGGCCTTGGTGAAACCATACAGGTTTTGGAATGTCTGAATACAGAGAACAATTATACGACCTTTATAACGGAACAAGTAAAAAATCTGTCCGTTTCCGGTTCGGGCTTATTGCCTTTGATTTCATCACCATAAGTTTTTTTATTGTGACCTCAATGTTGGAGTTGTCTGCCTGGATCATAGCCATAGATTTTATTATCGCCTTTTTTCTGAGCTTGGATTTTTTCGCCAGATTTTCTCTCGCAAATAATCGACTCAATTTTCTTGTTCAACCTATCTCCCTTTTGGACATTGTCGTTATTCTTGCGCTTCTTGCCGCGACCATTATCGAAAATCTTGCTTTCTTACGGGTGTTCCGGTCCCTCAGGCTCTTACGCTCCTACCATCTTCTGAGAGATCTCCGGAGTCAGTACAAGTTTTTCGCTCGGAATGAGGGTGTCATTCAAAGCGTGATCAATCTCTTCGTGTTTATTTTTGTGGTCACGGCGCTGGTCTATGTCTTTCAGCATGATGTGAATCCACAAATTGCCAGCTACACCGATGCACTCTATTTTACCGTGACGACTCTGACGACTACTGGCTTTGGGGATATTACGCTGCGAGGCGACATTGGCCGCTTATTAGCGGTTGTCATCATGGTGTTGGGCGTGGCGTTGTTCCTTAAACTGTTGCAAGAGGTGTTTCGGCCAGCCAAGGTGGAATATGGCTGTCCAGATTGTGGGCTTAAACGGCATGATCCTGATGCCGTGCATTGCAAGCACTGCGGGAGAACACTTCATATAGAAACGGAGGGGATGTAGCCATAAACCATTTACTGCTCAAGAGAGTAGCTACTTTGGTGATGAGTTCATCGGTCGCGAAACTCTTGGTACAGGCATCAGATTCGCATCCTTCCGGCCTTTTGAGATTTTCGTACGACGAGGACGGAGCAGGGTGCATGGCGGGCTACACGACTGGAGACACTGCCGAGTAAGGTCCGCTTCACCCCGGTGAGACCTCTAGAGCCTATCACGATCAAATCTGCCCGAAATCGGTAGGCGGCTTTGATAATTTCTTCGGCCGCATACCCTACTGCGATTTTTTCTACTTTCACCTTTCGGGGGCTTAGAGTCTTTCTGGTCTTTTGCAAGAGGGACGCTTGGGCCTGTTCCCGTCTTCGGTGGATTTCCTTTGCCCATTTTTGTAATTCTTGGAGGCCAGAGGGCCCGAGTCCCAAGATCCGATAATCATCTTGCACAACCGTATAATCGATGGGTTCGACAACATGAAATAGAACGATTTCGGATTTTGGGGGAAAGGTGAGCTGATTCAAAAACTCCACAGCGGTGTCAGCCTCGTTAGATCCATCCATAGCCACCACAACCCTCATTCCTCGGTCCACTCGGCGTCCCGAGCCTCGAGCCACCAGCACTGGGCACGGAGCCTCTTGAATGATCCAATCGCTCACACTGCCAAGGAAAAACCGTTTTATTCCAGAAATTCCTCGTGTTCCCAGCACAGCCAAGTCTACCTGCTTTTTATGAATAACCGATAAAATCTCTTCACCAGGGGAGCCTTCTTTAACAAGAACGGTTTGTTGGAGCTTTGCAGGAAAAAATTGGTCTGCAAGTTTTTTGAGATTTCGTTGAACCCGCTCGATCGCGTTTTTTCGAAGTTGACCCAATAGGTTGGTAAGGTCAGAGGCATGTGCGAATTTCCTGAGTTCTTCGTTTTTCGTAATCACATGAAGCAGTAGGCCTTCTGAACCTTTCGGGAAATCAATGTCTGATAAAAACCGAATGGCGGCCTTTGAGTCGCGTGAGAAATCCACACTCCATAAAATCTTCATGAGGTTCCTTTCCATACCATTTCAACTAAATCAGTCCTACCCGTTCATGTATTTTTGGCATATAACGGGTTGATGTCAAATCAATCAAGGATTTAAAGAAGAAAAGCGCAAGGGGCCTCCTTCTTCTGGGCGGCTAGACCCCAAGTAATGGTTTACGTGATTAGGGTATCCGGGGTTGGAAGCAACTCTTTATTTTATAAAATATGTCATGAGATAATTACCATGGTTGTGAATCCAAGAGCTTGTCAATGATCGAAGCACTTATTGTGTTTATCGCTTTCCCTTCTTATGGTGGTGTGTCACCGTCTTGCCAAGCGGCGAAGAGGGAATCCACTTTTTTGGAGTATCATGAGTGCCAGGTTTGGCTCACTAGTCATTCCGGTTCTCTTTTAAACTACACGACGGGAGTTACAATGAAGGCTTTTTGGCTGGCGCCAGTTTTTATGGTTCTCTTGCTGTCCCAAGGGTGCAGTGCGGATTCAATCAAGCGAACGGTATATGACATTTTCCAGAATTGGGGAGACCAGGATTGCCATCGAGACCCTGGGAGAGAATGTCCTGAACCTCAAAGTTATGAAGAATATCAACGCGAACGCAATGCTACTTCTGCGCATTGAGGGTGACTCTATTAGGAGGATGCTATGTTTGGGCCTATCACAATTCCGTTCGGGGCAAAGATGCTATTCAATACGGTCAAGCTGAAACCTGGAGTGAGTTTTGATCAGGTTGAGATGGCGGTTGGCGAAATGTGTATGGTGGTGAAGGAAACCTATGGTGGAGAGAAGGGTGGTTTTATCGCTGGACAGGTGTTTAAATTTTCAGGATTCGTTTCTGACGAAGGATCCTTCACTGATTCCAAAACCGCCGATGATCATTATGCCATTGTGACCTATTGGCGCTCTTTTGAAGATCATGAAAAGTCCCATGCTGATGATATCTTCCGCCAAAAATTACATGCGTTATTAGACCTGTGTTCTGAGACCAAAGAATTGGGCTATGATTTGTTATGGCAGGGCGAGGCTAAGGCTATCTAGTGGATCGTTGGGTGCCCTTGCCATTTGGGCTGCTTGTTTTGGTCTCTCGTGAGCATGGTTGAGGGTTTTGACGCTTGAGCTCAAGGCCGATGTGATTAGACAGGCTCCCCCGTTTCAGGGAGCCTGCCTTTCAACTAAGAACATTTTGTAATCTGCTTACTCGAGTTCTTGTTGCTTGAATCTTACGCGTACATTTGTATTGAAAACCCCATCCGCTGAACCACCTCGATTACAATGAACATACCGAGGGTCGGAATTGCATCCTTGGCTTTGGACCGAGGGATACTCAACTCCCCAGAATCTGAGGCGATGGACATCATGCGAATTGGAAATATCGAAGAACTGATGCATCTCTTCTTTAACACTTTGGGAATTGTTCGGGTTTTGGTTCGCGAGAATCTGAGTCCACCAAATCACTAGTTCGCCAACAGCCGACGTTTGGTGATTCCCATCAAATGGGTCATGGGGCATCACCTGAGATGCTCCTCCAAAAAGACATTCATACTGCCCGCCAAATACCTGAGCTTTGAACACGGTCGCTTTGATTGGCTGTCGTCTCAATTTTTGGGTCAGACGAAGGGTGGCTTGTCCCCGTTCAGCTCCCCCATCCAACATGCAGCCACTGGGAACGAGGGATACTGAAAACTCTTGGCCTCGGAAGGGTTGCCCATTGATGGTTTTGGGGATTCTGAATCCTGCTATATGACCTTGGTTAGGAATTTTAATTTTCACTTCGTTATCAAGAACAGTTTGACTAATTTCATCTTGAGGTGCCAGAAAATCAATCGTAAGCATGCCAATTAAAGCCGGGTCATGGGCATAGGCCGTGCTTGTCATCAGGCCTCCCATGATCAGGGATAGGGACATGGTCCGAATGGTACGTGTGATGAATCTCTTACCTAGAAATGTGGACGCGAATGATAGCTCAGGAATCCAATTTGATTTCTGTTGTCTGTTGTCGCAATGGTGCATGTCCAGTTTCATTTTGGCCTCTCCTTTTGATTGCCCGTTGGGATAGTGTTCGAATCAGGATGGCAGGGCGAAAGGATACGATTGGGGTTCCTCACGGCCTTACCAGAGGGAATGGATATTAAAATTCATTCTGCTCTTTCCTAGACGAAATACCCCTCAGGCGTATGTCATGAATGAAAGTTTCCTTAGGATGGACTATCGGCCTCTCTATCAGGAAGCTTGCTAACTCCGAGGGGGAATGACTCGAATGATGTAAAGGAACTGAGCGATTTCCTTCCTTTTATCTTATTGGCCACAAGGTGCGAGAACATGGCTTTTCCCCTGGTTTGGGAAATTAAGAATAGGAACTAATATAGGGACGGAGAGAATGCCGTTCGTACATGAGAAGAGTAGGATTTCAAGAAAAGTGGAGGGGTTAGATATGGAACAAAGCGGTAGTCCTCAGAAAGAGAAGATACAATAAATGGAAAAGGAAAGGTCTGAGGCGGAGGGTCGCGAAAGCCCGTAGCCACGGCTATTCTTCGATGGCCAATCCTAGGCTCACCAGACGTCGATAAAAAGTCGAACGGCTCATACCCAATATTTTAGCGGCTTCTGTTCGGTTATTGTTTGTGAATTCGAGAATGGCGGTTATTCGGTCCTTTTCATTTGGTTCTTGCTCTTCAGTGAAGAAAATTCCCGGATCGACTGAGGCAATTTCTGGAGGCAGGTCCAAGGCTTGGATGAGAGACCCTCGACAATGGATAAGGGAGAAGTCCAACGCACTTTTTAATTCACGGACATTTCCTGGCCAAGGGTATCGTAAGAGTAGTTGCATGGCCTCACGGCTAACGTCTTGTACTTCGGGCTTGCCACTGGTCGCCCGTGCTTGTCTTAAGAATAGGGATGCCAATAAGGGAATATCTTCTCGCCGTTCCTGAAGAGATGGCAAAAGAATGCGACCGACACGAATGCGGTATAACAGGTCGGATCGGAAATTTCCGGCATTCATTTGTTCATCCAGATTGGTATGGGTAGCGGCTAGTATGCGAACATCAATTTTCCGGGATGCTGATTCCCCTAAACGAAGAATTTCTTTTTCCTGGAGCGCCCGCAAAAGCGTGGCCTGAATGGTCAGGGGCATATCTCCGATTTCATCAAGAAATAACGTTCCCTCATGGGCTGCTTCGAAGAAACCTTGATGATCTTCCGTGGCGCCTGTAAAAGCACCTTTTTTATGACCAAACAGTTGGCTCCCAAGGAGGGTTTCAGTGAGCCCTGCGCAATTGATGGCCACAAAGGGTTTTGCTTGTCGTAGACTTAGCGAATGAATGGCTCGTGCGACCAGTTCTTTGCCACTGCCGGTATCTCCGGTGATTAAAACCGGTACGTCAAGTGGAGCCACGTCTTCGATGTTTCGATACACCGTCTGCATAGCCGCACTTCTTCCAACCAAATCCTGAAACTGTGATTGCTTGTTGACCTCGCGACGAAGTTCATGGATCTCGGTTGTGTCATAGAGGACGAATACTTTTCTGGCAGAATCTTGAGGATCATCTTTGATATCCACTTCAAGCCAATATCGCTTGTTCTCTGGTGAATCAATATGGATTAAGATTTTGGCTCGTTCGTCCGGCGGGCACTTCAACATGTTGTAAAAAATTGTTTCCTCTGCTTTAGGGAGGGAGAATACTTGTCCCCACGTTTGGCCACACAAGTCTTCTGGAGATTGATTGAAAATGTGTGCGGCATTTTCACTGATGAAATCGATATGTCCCTGGACATTGAGCAAAATTGTACCGATCTCCAATTGGTTCAGAATCGATGCTAAGTCATCACGGCTTTTTTCGAGCCGTGCGTAAAGGTGTTCTAGTTGGGCTTTCGATCGAGCCAAATCTTCCTGATGTGCCTGTTCCAAATCGTGGAGCCGTTTTTTGTCAATGCAATTGGAGATCCTCGCTTTCAATAATTTGGCATTAATGGGTTTCACCAAGTAATCATCCGCCCCAAGTTCGATGCATTTCTCGACGCTGTCTAATTCATTCAACGCCGAAACTATGACCACGGGTAGAGTTTGCAATTGAGGATCAGCCTTCATATGCTCCAATACTTCAAAACCGCTTATGCCCGGCATCATGATGTCTAGGAGGACTAGGTCAAAAGGTTGGGCTTGTATTAAATGTAAGGCCTGTTCTCCATTCTCTGCGGTCACCGCTGAATGTTTCTGTCGCTGAATATGTCTCACCAGCAAATCCCGGTTGTCGGGATTGTCGTCTACCACAAGGACGGAGGCTTTCGGTGAAGAAGTCATACAGGTTGCTCGGGTAAGAGGCTGTGGATTTTGTTTAGTAGGGCAGAAAAGTCAATGGGTTTAGGCTCATATTCATCACACCCGGCTTCGAATGCTCGTTCTCTATCTCCTGCCATGGCATGAGAGGTGAGGGCAATCACCGGGATGTGTTTGATCTCTTCTTCGTGTTTCATGGTCTTCGTGGCATTCCATCCATCAATTTCTGGCAGGTTCATATCCATGAGGACCAAGTCGGGTGTTTCTACTCTGGTCAACTCCAGGCCTTTCCTTCCGTCTTCTGCCACAATGACGTGAAAGCCTTTGCGTGTGAGTCGACGAGAGAGCATGTCGCGATTCATTTCGTTATCCTCGATGAGCAAAATCTTGGGCATAGTCCGGCTCAGGAATTTTTCTGATAATCTGGTGCAATGCGATCCTGGGTGATGAGAGATTCTGACCATTGTGTGGGGACGGTCATCACGAACGTGGACCCCTTTCCTTTTTCGCTGGTGACGTGCACATCACCGCCGAGTACTTGAGATATCTTCCTGGTTATGGCGAGCCCGAGTCCGGTTCCACTGTATTTCCGGGTGGTGGAAAGATCACCCTGAGAAAATGGTTCAAAGATCGTGTCGAGCTCTTGTGCGGTCATTCCAATGCCGGTGTCTGTCACACTGAAGGAAATCCATTCCTGTGATTCAATCTGTTTTCGTGTGACGGTGAGGGTGATCGTCCCTTGACTAGTGAACTTGCACGCATTGCTCAGGAGATTATAAAGGCCTTGCCGAATTTTTGTGGAATCGGAATAAAGCTCACCAAGATTGGCCTCACATTCCACGTTCAACACATTGGCGTTATTTTCCACGAGTGATTGAATGATTGTCTTGACGTCATTGACCAAATATCCCACCTGAAAGATTTCCGGATGAATTTCCGTTTTCCCGGCTTCGATTTTTGACAGATCTAAGATGTCATTGATCACTGTCAGGAGATGCTTACCGGATTGCGCAATTTTTTCGAGGTCTGGAATATATTGTGAATGCCCAAGATCGGTGGCATCCTCTTGGAGCATTTCACTATATCCAATGACGGCATTGAGCGGTGTGCGTAATTCGTGGCTCATATTCGCCAAAAATTGACTTTTGGCATGATTCGCCACTTCAGCCTCCTGTTTCGCCTGTTGCAGTTCATCCTGTTCCCTTTTTCGTTCGGTGATATCGCGTAACGAACCTGCCATGCGGATTGGTCGTTGCTCCTTCGACCAAATGGCTTGGCCACGGACATGAAACCACAGGTATTCACCGGACTTGGTATGTAGGCGCGAATCAATATCAAAGGGAATTTTCTTTTTGAGATGGGCCTGGACAGCGTTCATGACACGTTGGTGATCATCCTGGTGTAATTTGGACTCGAAACTCGAGAATACATTTTCCATTTCGTGATCGTGGTATCCCAATAATTCCTTGAACCGTGGTGAATAATACATGAGGTTGGTAAGAATATCCCAATCCCACAGTCCATCGTTGGATCCCTTCACCGCAATATCATAGCGCTCTTCACTTTCTCGCAATCCTTGTTCTGCTCGAATGCGTTCATTCATTTCGGCATGCACATGACGATTGGCCAGGAGGAGTTTGCGCGTCATGAGTACGGTGAATATTCCTACCACCAATGCAATGACCACTTCCCATTTGAGGGTGTCCGCCATTTTCGCTCGGGAATAATCGCGAAGGAGTTTGACGGTTTCGTCCGCTCCATTCAAAAAGACCGTGTGCAGTCCTAGAAGCTCCTGAAATTTGGCAGCCCACGTTGGATCATCTTTGGGAATCATTAAAAAAGAGTCGGCTTCGGTAATGTAGGTGTCCAAGAGGGTTTTTTGGGCCTGAAGCCGTTCTTTGATTTCTGCCGTGGGTGCGCCTGGGATTAAAAACGATTCCCCTGTCCCCTGGTTCAAGATGATGCGTCCACCTTCAATGAGGGCATTTAAGGTTTCCCGTAACATTTTTCTGGTCGCGGCCTGTTCAGGAGTCGAACCTTGAGATATCAAGAGGACTTCACTGAGGTCCTTTTGAATAAGAGTGCGCTCTTGACCCGCAAGGTCAATCACCACGGCATCGTCCTTTTGTTTATTGATTACCAGAAAGGTGTAAGCCAGAATTCCTGCAAGCGTCACAATAAACAGGGTTGGTAAGCCTACTAATTGGGCGACAAGGCTAGGTTGTTTGGTCCGATGGGTTAGGGGGCTTGGTTTCGCCATATTTGAAGGTATCAAATGGGTTCTAAAATATCACATGAAAAGTTTCCCATTGCCTGAAATGAAGGTGGCTCCATCTCTAAGAAGGGACGTTTCGCTTTCGGTGTTCCAATCTGTGCCATCTGACACAACCACCCTTTGAATTTGGAACACGTACATGGATTAGAGGGCCAAATCATTCATAGAAAGTATGGCGCTTTATTTCATAAGTCATTGAAAAAGTTTAATAAGTTTTGGTTGGTCCAAATGTGGCATTACCCTTGCTCCTTTATATGCATGACAGCAAAAAACTGAATTTCACCGATTCACAAAGGAGTTGAACATGACACACATGATTAAGGCCGTTGCTCTTATTACCATGATGATTTTTTGTACTGGGAATTTGGCTCTCGCCGGTAGTGAGCGGGACCCGTTAAAGCCCCGTGTGCCAAAAGCGGAACGAGGCAAAGCCAAAAAAACCAAATCCCCGATCGGGAAATTGAAGAATGCTTCGCCCGAGATCATTGCCGAAGGCAAAAAGATTTTTGAAGGCAAAGGGACTTGTGTGAATTGTCATGGCAAGGTTGGTGATGGAAATGGTCCTGCGGGGAAGGTGTTAAATCCTGGCCCACGTAATTTTACCAACTGTAAATTCCATAAAAAACGGAAAGATGGTGAATTGTTTTGGGTCCTGAAAAATGGCAGCCCTGGAACGGGTATGGTGGCCATGATTCCGGCAACTATTTCGGAAGAAGATGGATGGAAGGTCCTGGCTTACGAGCGGAGCTTTTGCAAGAAATAAATATGCCCGTTTCGGTGAATAAAAAAATACGTTCAATTCTAACATCATGTCATGGTTTGAAAGACAACACGAATAGGTCGAGACCACTGGCCCTTATCGATTGCTTGCACAAGGTTGGCCCTGGGGGGGGATCCTTTCTTGAGAAGCATGACATGAGGGCCAGTGCCTCAAAATTTTTTTATACAGGCAAAATTTCATAACCCATCATTCTCAAATTCGAAGGAGACCTCAAATGAAACCTCAACATCATATCGCGTTTGTCACCATATCTCTTGTCACCTTATTGGGTGCGACCAATGGTTTCGCACAAACGCCAGCTCCTCCGCCACAACCGAATCTTGGCTTATCATCGGGGTCAAGTGGAACTCCAACCTCTTCCGTCGCCCAAGTTATTCCTGCAGGAGACATGTCGCTTCCTCCCATGGGAGAGCCTGGAAAATGTTATGCCCGTGTATGGGAACCGCCGGTGTACGGAACGGTCACCGAAAAGTTTCTCGCCAAAGATGCATCGGAGCGAATAGAAATTTTTCCGGCAAAATATGAATGGGTCGAAGAGAAAGTTCTTGTGAAGAAGGCCTATCAGCGCGATGAAGTGATTCCGGCCACCTATACTACTGTAACTGAGCGAGTGTTAGTAAAACCCGCGACGACGAAGTGGGTCAAAGGACGTGGGTTAGTCGAGAAAGTGAACAATTTCACTGGAGAAATCATGTGCTTGAAGGAGTTCCCTGCTGAATATAAAACGATTACCAAGCAAGTTCTCAAAGCCCAGACCACCATTAACAAAGTTCAAGTGCCCGCCGAATTCCAAATGATCAAAGTTCGGAAGCTGGTGGCTCCTGCAAATGAGAAGCGAATTCCACTGCCAGCGCAATATCAAACTGTGACCAAGACGGTGCTGAATTCCCCAGGGAAAATGGCATGGAAGTCGGTCATTTGTGAAACGAATGCTCCTGCAGAGGTATCCATTCTGGAGGGAATCACCGCCATCAATACGCAGTCCGCGTCCACGGTCCTTCAACCTCAGTTGGCTGCTCCAACAACCAAGTCTAAGGACGATTGGTTCTTCTATTGGGACTATGATGAACTATTTGATCGAGGAAAATGGAAAGCCGCGCATGAAAACTAGTTTGGGGAAAAGGAATTTGTGAAAACCTGGAATGGGCAAGGCGGAGGCGAAAGAGTCCAAGAGGCTCTTCGCCTCTTATCTTTTGATTGCAAACTCCCCCTCTCGGATCCCACCCTTGGTGTAAGGATTTTCACGAGGAGTCTACGATGGCCCGAATCCTTCTGATCGATGATGAACAACAGATTCGAGATTTGTTGAAGGAAGTCCTTGAACAAAATGGACACGAGGTCATTGAATGTTGCAAAGGAACTGAGGGAGTCAGGCAATACAAGCAATCTCTTTTCAATCTCGTCATCATGGATATGCTTTTGCCCGATAAACAAGGATTTGAGATATTAAAGGAGCTCAAGCAGCATCATAGCCAAGTGAATGTTCTGGCGATCTCGGGTGGATTTTTCTCAGATGCCGATGATACGGTTCTTGATATCGCGCACCGTCTGGGAGTTGGAAAAGCCTTAGCCAAGCCTTTTGAATTGACCGATTTTCTCGCAACAGTCAATCAGCTTCTTTCTGGTCCTTGAATTTTGTCGTAATGGACAAATTGACTGAGGTACATGGAAAGCTGTGTGTGAAATTTGTGGTAAATTTCCGATAGAGGAAAGGAAGCGTCAGATCGGAAATTTCAAATATCGATTTAAATCAATAACGAAGGCTCCGTGGTTGCAAACCACGGAGCCTTTTTGGTTTTCTTAAGAATTCAAACCCAACGAATTTTAGAATGAAGCTAGAATAGTTCTTGCCTGTATCAAAAAGGCGGGTCAATCTATTTTCGGAAAGAGGCTATGGAAAATTCCTTTGTCAATATCCGGTGGTTGTGGATTGCGATGGTCGGCGGAAGTTCAATGCTGGCCGTTCCTGGCAATTCTACAATTGGGGGGATGTTGGGTGATGTGGTTGGCCATTTCTTTTCTGCGGCCTTGTTAGCGGTGGTGCCTATTGTTGGATATCGACTGATCTATAACTATATCGGCGAGAAAGAAATGACGTATATTTTTGCCGCTTCCTGGGCCTACTTGGTGATTTCACAGTTTTTGGGTTTTTGAAAAAAATCTATTCAGGATTTGAATCATGGAATTCCTTCCCTCAGTCCTCGTGAAGTCCTACTCCCTCCAAATCACCAACTTTATGAAATAAACTGGGACTTGCTTTAGACCCTATTTAATTCACCGGTCCTACTTTGTAACAATAATGTGATAGAGGGCAAACTTGGCAGTGACCTGGGATCCGTATTATGTAAAAGCATATAATCCAAAGGCTCATTCAGCCAGACTATCCATCATGGTACAATACAACATGCCCGAGTTCATTTCTTGCATTCAATGTCAGGGAACGATGAGTCTTGAAGATCGCGGGGATGTGCTTGATGCAATTGATGTGACGACCGTATTTGGGTATTGCTGTTTGACTTGCGGACATGTTGAACCCTGTGGCGACGGTCTCCAGTTGGTTGAAAACCCCAAACTGGTGGCGGATCAGCTAGAAGTTTGGTATTCGATGTAGGGTCACATCTATTTCTGTCAAGCGTAGTATTGCCCGAATCGATTGGAGAGGATGTTGGGAAGGGAAAAGGCTTCCTGTTTGATGAAGCCCTTGTAGTGTTGCGGATCGGCGAACACGGAATCCACTACGCTGCACATGCCCGCAGCCGTGGTCACTTGAATGGCTGACCATAGTTTGCCCGCGATTGTCTGAGGGTATATTTTTTTCACGTAATTCTCTTCTAATAATTCTCCGGCCTTTTGTCCAACGACAGACACATAAATCAGCACCACATCCTGATAGGTTTTGGGAATCGCCTTCTCCAGAATATGCTTAAGAAGTTCTCGATGAGTGTTGAGTTTGAGATCATTCATGAGGAAATGAATCTTCTCACAATGTCCGGGATACCGGAGGGTTTTGTAGTTCATCGTTTGAATTTTGCCAGAGTACGTATCTGCCAATGTCCCAAGCCCGCCCGAGGTATTAAAGGCTTCATACAATAGACCATCCACCTCGATAGTCTCATATCCTTCGAGTGGCATGAGCGTGGCCTTCAATCCATTTTCAATCCCGTAACAGAGGTTCCCGTATTCGTTAATCAAGCCATCGGTAGACCAGGTGAGCGAGTATTTCAAGGCATTGCTGGGATTGATAGGTAAGGCGCCCACTCTCATTTTCACAATTTCGAGAGTATCAAAATGTTGCATGAGTTCGTTTGCGGCAATGCTTATGAACCCCGGCGCTAGGCCACATTGAGGGACGAAGGCTTTTTCGCCATCACGACTGATTTCCTCGATGCGTTCGGTGACTTCAACATCTTCGGTGAGGTCAAAATAGTGAATGCCTGATTTTCGGGCCACTTCAGCAACAGTGGGATTACAGTAGTAGGGAAGGCTAGAAATCACCGCCTCGGGTTGATGTTCGTCCACATATCGTTCGAGTGCTTCCGCGTTGGACGCATCAAGGACGGTAGTGATGATCGTTGCGGTTTGGTCCGGAGAAGGTTTTTGCTGATTGGCTTGAGTGTGGATGTCAGCAAGATGGACCGTGTACTCTTTTGTCTCGGCGAGAAACGTGCCGATCAGCGAGCCAATTTTTCCAGCGCCTAGAATGAGGATGGTAGGCATAGGTGTCCCCGCGTATTAGGTTGTCACTGTTGATTGCATGAGCGCATCAGCTTGAGGAGGTGAGAATCCCTGATATCCTGCGTGACGTTCAATGAGTTCAAGAACCGAAAACGGTGCCCCATCTACCTGTTCTGGGATACTGAAGATCTGCCGAATGACGTCCCCTTTTTCGCCCAATATGGATCCCGCGAAGTTAACGCCCTTGTTTTGAAATCGGTGCATGGCCGCTTCGATGTCTTCTACCAAAATCGCGATGTGGTGCAGGGTTTGATCGCTAAATTGATCTACCCAGCTAGGAATGACGCTGGTAGCTCCACGAGCATCGTCATAGGCTTGATCAACAAACAATGCAGGGAAACCTGGAGATCGATACACTTTGGCATGCCAATCACTGTATTCTAATGTCTCGGCATGGGTATAACCCAGGGAGAGAAATTCTTGGGCACGTTGGTTAATATTGTTGGTGCGAACTGTAAAGTGATCGATGAGGGGGTTTACCCCGATTCCCGCAGCATCGAGAACTTCCTTGGCAATCTGTGCAGCATGGTTTCGTGACACGTATTCCTGCAGGTAGGAGTCGATAAGTTGCTCCAGCTCGGCTTTGTTGTTCATAGGGTTCACCCCGTGATTAATTGGTATCGATTTGGGCACGTTGGAGTTGCCCGCTGTAATCCACGTAAATGGACTTCCATTCACTAAACGTATCCAATGCGGCCTGTCCGGCTTCACGATGCCCGTTGCCTGTGTTTTTAATTCCTCCAAATGGGAGATGGACTTCACTTCCGATGGTGCCGGCATTGATGTACACAATTCCCGACTGCAATTCTCGTATGGCATGCTGGGCTCGATTGATATCTTGGGTGTAGAGTGAACTCGACAGTCCATACTCTACGGAGTTATTCACTCGGATGGCTTCTTCAAGGCTGTGGATTTCAAGCACGCTCAACACCGGGCCAAAAATTTCTTCTGTGGCAATGCGCATGGTTGGAGTGACGTTATCAAATAAGGTTGGTGCAAAGAAGTTTCCCGCCGCATAATTTCCTTCGGTTAAGGGGTGGCCTCCGGTTCTGAGTTGAGCGCTCTCTTGTACACCGACTTGTACAAGGTCATGAACGCGATCGAGTTGTGTTTTATTGATCAATGGTCCTACATCGATGGATGGGTCAAGCCCATCGCCAACCCGAAGCTTGGACATTCGATCCAGAAGCATGGCAACCAATTGTTCTTTCACGGCTACGTGGACAATAAGTCGGCTGCACGCGGTACATCGTTGCCCGCTAGTGCCGAAAGCACTCCACACAATACCTTCTACTGCCAACTCCAGGTCTGCATCTTCCATTACAATAATGGCATTCTTGCCACCCATTTCGAGGGCCACTTGGGTGTAGTGGGTGGCAGCATCAATCGCGACTTTTCCACCTGTGGCCTTTGACCCTGTGAATGAAATGAGGGCGATGTCAGGATGCTTGACCAAGGTGGCGCCTAAATCTGGTGCACTTCCCATCACGAGATTTACGACACCTGGTGGAATCCCTGCATCTTCGAGGGTCTTCACGAATAAGGCGGCCGTATAGGGCGTTTCCGGCGAGGGTTTGAGGACCACCGTGTTACCCATCATCAAAGCCGGAAAACTCTTCCAAGCGGGAATAGCCATGGGGAAATTCCATGGGGTGATCAAACCGATGACGCCGAGCGGCTCCCGAATCGCGTAGGCTGATTTATTCGGGAGTTCTGAGGGGGCAATATGTCCGAATTGTCGACGACCTTCTCCACCCATGTAGTAGGCCATATCAATGGCCTCTTGGATATCGCCACGGCCTTCCACCAGGACTTTTCCCATCTCGCTGGTGAGTGCCCGGGCGAGTGGTTCTTTATCATGAAAGAGCCGTTCGGCTACTCGATACAATAATTCTCCCCGACGTGGGGCAGGGAGGCGGCGCCAGGATTCAAAGGCTTCACGAGCGGCAGCGACCGCATCATTTATGTCATCGTTGCCAGAATCGGCGCATTGGGCAATCAGATGACCGGTGGCTGGATTTCGCGATTCGAATGTCTTCCCTGATCTGGCTGGAATCCATTTCCCGGCAATAAAATTGTTAATAGGGCTCTCCATATCCATTCCTCATTTGGTTAGGTTCAGGGGGCGTGCCTCACTTTTTTAAACAGTAAACTCATATCGTAGGCTTCGGTTTTTTCAGCCACGAATATCCCCTACAGAAAACCTTTCGGTTTCTTCTCATTGCCTCCTTATAGCCAAGCCATGATTCCTGAAAAGATTTTTTTATGGGAAGAATGAATTTGAGATGGTTATCTCTCCTCTCCTTATTGGGGATTTGGGGAGAAAACACAGGATCCTGTTAGGACATAAACAAAGAGAGGGAAAAACTAAGAATAAAACCAAATGATCAAAAGCGTATTCATATGATAATCCGTGTATATAAAGATTAAACTCCTTTCATAATCATTTTACTCCCCAGATAAGGTGTGCACAATGACTGTGTTAAAAGGGGGCAGATGGTTCAGTTTTCAGAAAAAAGGTGGTGGAGAATGCTGAAATTTCTGATTCAAATTAATCGCTGATAGCCTGTTGGACCGCTGAGATGATCTCTCCAAAATTGGGGGGCTTTTGTAAAACCGCGCGGGCGCCGGCTTTCATGGCAAGGTCTTTTTCGGCATCGCTAATGTCACCGGTAAAAAAGATAACCGGAGGCTTCGGATTGGGTTTTTGAGAGTATTGTTTGAGGAATTCAATGCCATTTAGGACTGGCATTCGATTATCGGTAATGATTAAATCAAAGTGTTCTTGTTCCAGTAAGGCCAAGGCTGCTACCCCATGTTCAGCTTCCTCGCAGGTATACCCCTGAGATTCTAAGACCGCTCGCAAGGTCCCTCTGACGGCTGCTTCATCGTCAACTAACAATACTCGTCCCATGCTATCCAGCACTCCATCCCTCTTTACATATTTCGTGATCGCTTTTTTCTACTGCCACATTCTCCTACTATTCCCCTAGGCCACGTCAATTACTCGAAAGAGGGGGTAATGGAGATAACCCCCTGTATCTTCGCCAGATAAATCGAGGGCGATCTTATCTTTCAAGATACCAGGAAAAATGGAAAAGAGTGGTCTGGTAATGGGTTTCTGCGGATTTTCTGAAGGTAAGGAAAAAAGAATTGAATAGAAAATAAAAGATTTTCCAGAGCTGATTCGATATGATGCCTACTCAAAACGACGTATGAATTAATATACGGAATTTGTCGTATTGATAGGACGAAATGATAATAGTGGAAGGTCGTAGCAGTAGGGAGCTAGGAGAATCGACGTAGGTTGCTCGCTAAACCAATGCGAGACAGGCCATAAACAAGCCATTTCGAAGGGTCAAAATTGTACCATTTTGGTCCATTTCGGTAATCGCTTTGGTACATATGATGATAGTTATGATAGCCCTCACCAAAGGTAATGAGTGATATCCACCAACTATCGCGGCTTGAATCAGAGGTGCCATGGGGTTGTTCTCCCCAAATATGGCAGATCGAATTAATACAAAACGTGGAGTTTAGTACGAAAAAGGTTCGGCCAACTCCAGCGAGGAGAAAACAGCCCATGCCGCCAACCCACCCATTGTAAAGAAAGCCAACAACAAACGGAAAAGCTAATCCCGATAGAAGGATCGGGATATAATACCGGTCTTGCCACACTACGACTCGATCCTGTTTCAGGCGTGAGGCGTATTTAGGGTCACGATGGGGATCGCGTACAAATAACCACCCACAATGACTATGCCAAAATCCCCATGTCGCGTTGTAGGGGTCTTCATCTTTATCGCACCGAGCATGATGTCGAATATGGTCGGCTGCCCATTTTAACCCTGAGTTTTGAAAGGCCCACCCTCCCCCAATCAAAATGATAAATTTCACCCAATCGGGGCACGTAAAACTTCGGTGAGCAAGAAGTCGATGGTACCCGACGGTAATGCCCAATCCCGTATAAGTGTAGAGGACGGCAAACATCGTCCAGTCTAACCAGGAGAAATCATAGTAATAGGCATAGGTGGGGAGGCCAATAGAAGCCCCAACAGCAACAAGGAGAAATAAAATTGTTGTTTGCACGTCGCGCGCGCGGGTTTGTGGGCTATCAATGATGGGCAAGGTCGCGGTGGTCATAATTTTGAACTCTGTGTTGTTACCAAAAAGAAGGTGATCAAATTAACTAATTAGGGTTAATCTGATTATCGACATGTTTCTGAACTTGATGATTTCATCCGGGTACTTCTCGCAGAAAAATATTATGATTTTTTAGGATACCCTCCTCATATGGGATTGTAAAGAAGCAAATCATCATTTTTTTCGGCAATGAAGCGTTATCTCATTTTTTAATCTCATTTGTGAGCATTAAACCACTCATTCTTAAGCCCTATATTAGGAACATTCGCACAGGTTACTCTGTAGGTCTGTGGTGGTTTTTGACGATAATATTTTCCCTAGCTACCAGTGATAGCCCAGAATTGCCAGGATTGCGAGGAGGAAAACATAACATGTGCCCAAAATTCTTACTATGAAACGTGTATTTTCCCAGAAGGCCTGGGAAGGGAGAGAATGAATTTATGCAACCCGAGGCCTATCAATAGGAAAATGCGGTTTGAACGGGTTCTTGAGAAACAGGGGTAGGCAAAGTAATGAGAAAGGTCGTCCCTTCACCAATTTGACTGCTAGCTTCAATAGTCCCGCCGTGAGCTTGGATGATTTGGTGGGCGATAGCCAGACCAAGTCCCGTTCCTTCATGCTCCTTGCTCTCGTGTTTGGTGGTGAAAAATGGATCAAAAATATGTTCGAGTTCCTTCGGTCCAATCCCGTGCCCCGAATCAGAAATTTCAATTTGAATCCAAGGGTCCCCGGTTGGCCTGTTGATGAAGTAGGTTCGGACAGAAAGAATTTGTCGTTCTCCAGACATGGCTTCAAGTGCGTTAAAAAATATATTCAGGAGCACCTGTTTCATTTGTTGCTGATCAATGTGTAAGGGGGGCAACTCCTTGGCAAAGTCTTTGGCAATGAGGACGGGTGTGTTGCTGGCTTTTACCTGAGTGGCATAGAGACAGGCCTCAATGATTTCATGAAGGTCCTCTTCTAAGATTTGAGGGATCGGGTGATGAGAGTAACTGAGGACTTCCTGACAGAGGCGCTCAATACGAGTCACGTCATCAGTCACGATTCGTCCAAAGTCCTTGAGGAAATTATGGTCGTTCAGGCGGTGAGGAGCGAGCTGAACGAACGTTTTGATTGAGGTCAGAGGGTTCCGAATTTCGTGCGCAAAACCACCGGCCATAATTTCTAGGGAACGAAGTTGATTATTGCGTTGGATCAGCTGTTGGGATTGCTTCAGGTCTTCGTAGAGCATGGCATTGTCTAAGGCAATAGCTGCATTCTGTCCAAGCGATGTCAGCAACTGCAAGTCTTCCGCAGAATACCCCGTCTGGGTATGACGAGGGCCAAGTAGGCAAAATCCGATGAGTTGATGGTGTGTATTCAAAAAGGGCAGGCACACATCGACATCCAGGGCTTTCAATTGCTGAGCCACCTGCTCGGATCCTTTGAGAGTGTTCACATATTCAATTTCTTCTCGAACCAAGGGCTCTTGATGTTCGTGGAGCCGAACTGGGAGAGGATGAGTCAATCCAAATCTTCGTATAGGGGAGATGGTCGCTGGGGAGGAGGAAACAGGGCCATACACATTTTTTTGTTTGTCCCAGATATATAACGTGGCATGATGAATTCCCATAACACGTTTGAGGGTTTCCGTTATCTCTTCCGTTAGGGTGTCAAAGTCCAGGATACTCACGAGGGCTTTGGAAAATTGGGAAAGCGTCGTGGCGGTTTCATGTCGATCCTTAAACAGTTTTTTTCCGATGGTTTCTTCGGCACGCGTTTTGATGGTGTAGGATCCCAACACTAGAAAATGAAAAATGACCAGCATCGTGGCGGAGAAGGGGTAATTGATCGAACCGAAGTACAGGTGTTGAGCCCAAAGCAATATGCCGAAGGCAGGTATGGCGGCAACTGAAAACAGGGTCAAATACGAAAGTCCTTTTTCCAACACAATCGATGTATCCATCAACCGGTACTTGACGATGGCGTAGGCCATGATGATGGGATACAAAGGGATGGCAAAATGGCCCCAGGGATAGACCTCGAGTCCAAAGATAGGAAGAAACTCAAGTGATCCTCCGGCATATCCGATGGCGGTGGCGATAAAGAAATATTTGATCTGGGCCCGCCTGGCATCTGAACTTCGTCGGAAGGATTGCACTAGAAGAATATGGCTATACATCGTGAGCCCTAACCATCCTATGGTGAAAAACGTGAAAAGAAGAGGGCCTGGCGTGGCGTAATAAAAAGAGGAAAAGGCCAATCGGACACCTGAGAAAAAATGGGGTGAGGTCAAAATGATAGGGACACATGATGCCCCAACCAGATAGGAACCTAGAAGTAGGCGTGGATGAAGAGTGTCAGAGAACACGCAAGTGAAATGAAGAAATACAATGGGAATCCATATGACGCTGACTGCAAAGGCTACACGCCAGGCGAGAAGCGCGGTTTGGGGATCTGTCTCTAGCGCAATCCAAATAGACCCAAGGCCCCATAGGGCAACGGTAATGGTAAACCCAAGCCAGAGTTGATTTAACCGACGTGCTGGGTTTCTCGAGAATACAAAAAATCCGAACAACAATGAGCTGAGACAGGTGAGAAATCCAGCAAGGGCAAAGGGATTCATTGAGAGGAATTCCATGAGATCCTGGGTGATGTTGGGCGGGTCTGGTGAACCCCCAGGTATTATGAGCAAAAGTTCGTCATGACACAATTGCTTTTCTTAAATGGGTGCTGCTGAATTCTGACAACAGTCAAACTAGAGAAAGCAGTTACTACCCACAGGTCCTTATGAGACAAGGCTGGATCACAAGAATGTCTTGGGCATTAAATGGTGCTAAGTGAAAAGGATTGCCTTGCCAAGTGTCACTGTTGGATCAGGACTCGTCGCTTGTCTTTCAGGAGAACCTCACGACGAGCCCTGAAAAGCATGTTTCCCTTCATAAGAAATGAGTGGCAAATCCTAGGCCGCATGGGTAGAACGTTGGAAGACCGATACGTCTATTGGAGAAAACTTCCGATAGCAGGCGTCGAGCGCAATATAGAAATATTCCATACTGCGTTTAGCAGCGTGGGTCACCTTATCTCTTAAAGGCTCCGAGTCGGTTGATCGAATGATGATTTCCAGAGCTTCTAGAGGATGCGCCTCGTCGTAGCGTGCGTGATTTTTCATCCAGGCATAGGCTCGCTTAGTTAAATGAATCCCATCACGACCTTCATAGTGAGGAAACCCTTCTAACACGGCCCGAGCAATCCCTTGTGTGGTGCCTTCGATGGCATAGGTCATGGCGCTCATGCTTTCAGCGAGAGTTCCACGAAGATTGATGGACCACATGTAATGGGTGAGCGCTTCAACTTCCGGTAGAACCGAACAGTCCTGCAGTTCTTCACGAGTAATTCCAAACGCGTCGGTCATATCCATCCACTGTTTGGCATGCCATTTTTCTACCCGTACGTTGTCGATAAGAATTTCACGAGCAAAGGCTTGTGGGGCCTTAGTGATATTCAAGGCAATCCATTGAGGGAAGGTTTCGATAAAAGGATAGAGTTGCATCAACCACCCTCGCATCTGCTCCAGGGAAAGTGTTCCTCTCGAAGTGTCTTTGACCAATGGACAATTGAAAATTCGTTGTTGGTATGGGTCAAGCTCATTGATCAAATGCACAATCCATGGAGGGTGTGGTGAAAAGAATCGCCGTTTGCCCACAGAGGTGTCGGGGCCTGTGTTGGATGGGCTGGGGAATGTGAGTAATTGTGACATTGGTGTCCTCCCTGACGAACGATGAAAACTTTTATAATAAGACCGCATCTGACAGCTAATTGACGTGCTCGCAAGATTGTTGCCAGGCAACAATTACCTAGGTCAGCCAGGGTTCCTCCAAGAGCCGAACAGGTTTTCAATATGTATTCGCAATAAAATCAAATGGATTTAGGAGCAATCTGGAAAACTGGAAGGATTGTGAGAGAAAAACACCTCGTCATGGTGACGTCAAAAATTTGACAGGTGTCGAGGAAATTGACGGCATTCTACCTATGCCCATGGTGGGCACAGGTAGGATGATTGCCGTGAGGAGAAAACGCCTCCCTTTAATCCATGGCGGCTATTAAATCGACTTCTTTGGTCGGTTTGGCGCTGAGAGGCTTTTCACGAAACTTTTTGATTTCAGTGCTCATCGCTTTGAATGCCGTGCGAATTGCTTCTTCAAAGGTCTTTGCCTCTTTTCGGGCTGTTAGAGTGTGGCGAGGGGGTAGGGTGACGACAATTAAGGTTTCAGCAATATTGCTGCCTTTTTTATGGTGGGGGTTTTTAGTCAAGGTTACTCGGGCATGGGTAATGTGATGGTGTTCAACGTGTAATTCCTCTACTCGTGTTTCAATTTCGGTTTGCCATCGTGGGGTCATTCCGACGTTCCGACTCTCAATTTTTAAATCCATTCTCACCTCCTCATGCCCTAAATGATGTTTGAAAGAATGATCTCCATATATTGTATTTCAAAGTGTCTCTTGCGCCAAGTAAAACATCATATGAAATCAATAGTAAAATTAAGCCACGGGTTGTTGGGAATCTCCTTAAAGTAAAAGGTTGCCATACTTCCTAAAAAATAAAAACACGTTTCTTTCCTCACTCCGGTTGTTCTCTTGTTTGCTCCTGGGGTCATGGAGTAGGATGGAGGTCTCATTTAACAGGAGGACAATCACATGGCCACTGGAAAAAGCTCCCCACAAACTTCAATTGCCTCTTTTGATCATGATATCATGCAATTTCGCGAACGGTTAGCCATCCTCAAGACATTTTTGATGGGTTCGGCGACGACTTCGATAGAAGAATTTGACAATTCCACAGAAGAACTCATTGCCAGCGTGTTCGGCCGGTCATCCGCCAATCTTGAAATCTATGAATATGCGGAGTTGGGAGAAGCCGGCGGGTTGGTGAATGTTACCGGAGAGGCGCCAGAGGGGGCGAACCTCGATGAAAATCGCGAAAGCCTTCGTCAACGACAACGGGTGCTTGAAAGCTGCATCTCAGATCTTGAAACACGTCGGGCTCAGGCGGCATCTGGACCAAAAACCAAAAAAACCTCAGGTCCCAAGGTAGCCGACTTTATGTCGGCAACAGTTCGATCGGTGTCCCAAGATGCCACATTAAAAGAGGCAGCCCAACTACTACAGGAATGGAAAATCGGTTCACTGTTGGTCGATGCAGGCGATGAAACCGTGGGCAGTATTACCGAAACAGAGTTAACCCGTGAAGTTATCGCAAATGGGGTAGATGCAAACACGACTACCGTGAAGACGTGTATGCGGGAACCGATTGTGTCTTTGGAAAGCAGTGATTCGGTGGTTGATGTCGTGGAGTTGATGAAAGAGAAAGCCACCAGGCATGTCTGCGTCACCGAGAGCGGGAGCATTGTTGGTTTGATTTCAGTCTCGGACATTCTCCGATACTATTCTGGAGTTAAATAGGCTAACCAATAGTTTTTAGATTATATTGCTGCCCAACCTCAATCTCTTCCTTTTCTACAGGGCTTAAGCTGATTGTTCTTGTCCTATTTTAGATGACTTCCTGCCTGGCGTCTTTTGGACATGTGAACCTCCATAGCCAGATCTGTCTTCCCAAGGTCTTAAGAAGCCTCCGACGAGAATTTCCTTACTGAATATCCCCTGTTCATTAAAGATGACTTCCAAGAAAACCGAATAAATCGTAGAAACAGAATACACGTTCTTGGACGATTATTGTGAGCCTCTAGGCTCACATCCCTACACGCGGGGTTGGCTGATGGCTGAAGCACTTGCATCTGTTGAATTAGAGCCGGTCGAACAAATTCATGCCACCTTGGTCGATCGAATCGCCAAGGATGAGCTCAAGCTCCCCCTCCTTCCACAAGTCGCGACTGAAGTTCTTAACTTAACTAGCGATCCAGATGCCGACATGGCGAAGTTAGCGACTTTGATTCAACAAGATCAGGCTATCGCTGGTCAGGTCTTAAAGATCGCGAACTCGGCAGCCTACGCCCCACGGTCCCCGATTGTTTCAATGCAACAAGCGGTCTCCTGGTTAGGCATGAAGATGTTAGGTGAACTTGCTCTGACGGTATCCATTGAAAGTGGCGTGTTTCGTGTTCAGGGATATGAGCCAGAAATCACCAGCCTCTGGCGTCACGCGTTAGCTTCGGGGCTTTACGCCAAGGAGATTGCCCGGCGAGAGCGCCATAATGTAGAGGGTGCTTTTCTCAGCGGGCTTTTGCATACCATTGGAAAACCCGTTGTTCTTCAGGCTGTCCTAGAGATTCAACAGTCCATGGGTGTCACCTTGGAATGGAATGGTTTTTCAATGTTGCTGGAAGTCCATCACGTGTCAGTAGGAGCATCAGTCGTGGAAAAATGGAAACTGCCTCCTCAGGTCAAAGAGGCTATTCTCTATTATCGAGACTATACCCAATCTCCGAATCCAAGTCCCGTGGCCATGGTTACGTGTTTAGCCGATTGTATGGCCTCCAACCTCTTAGGGTTGAATTCGCTTGATGCTGCCGAATTAGAGAGTCTGCCGGTGGTCGATGCATTGAATCTGTACTCCGACGATATGGATGATTTGCAGGCCCAAGGGGATAAAATTCTCCAAGCCGTGGATGCGATGGTGGTATGAGCTCAGAAAATCATTTTGACATTTTAGTGATCGGTAGTGGGCCCGCTGGCCAAAAGGCTGCCATTCAAGGCGCGAAGGCAGGCAAACGCGTGGCGATCGTTGAGCGCGATAAGCAAGTCGGCGGGGCTTGCGTTCATCACGGGACTATCCCTAGCAAAACACTTCGGGAAAGTGCTCTCAACATGGTTCGGTTTCAACGAACCTCGAATGTATTTGACTTCCGGTTGAGAGACGATCTGACTGTTCCTGCATTGATTCAGCGACTTGATGAAGTGATACAAGCGCATTCCGCATTTATGGCCGCCCAGCTGGACCGCAATCAGGTTTTGCGCCTTCATGCCCGAGCCAAATTTGTCTCGGCACACGAAGTCGATTGCACGACACCAAAGCGGACGACCGAACGCTATACGGCCGATGTGATAGTCATTGCCACTGGCTCCCGTCCTCGACGCCCCGATAATGTTCCCGTGGATCATGAACACATACTCGATAGCGATTCGATTCTATCCATGACCTATCTTCCTAAAACTCTCACGGTCTTAGGGGGAGGAGTAATTGCCAGTGAGTACGCCTCGTTCTTTTCCTTGCTGGGGGTTCAAGTTACGATGGTTGATCAAGCTGATAGGCCTGTCAAATTTATGGATGCTGAAATTACGGATGGATTCGTGCAGGCCTTCCAAGCCACAGGCGGACGCTACTACGGAGAGCAGAAAATCGAAGACGTGAAATGGGATGGCCTTTCCAAAATCATGACCCGGCTTGGCAATGGAGAAACCCTTGATAGTGAAAAAATGTTAATGGCCCTTGGACGTGTGGCCAATATTGAAGACCTGAATCTTTCGGCTGTTGGAATTGAACCCACGCCACGTGGGTTGATCCCCGTGGACGAATTTTTTCGAACTGCGCTTCCACACGTGTATGCAGTAGGCGATGTAATTGGCCCGCCATCCTTAGCCTCATGTTCCATGGAACAAGGTCGGCGGGCGGTCTGTCATGCCCTTGAAATTGATCCCGGCCATCCAGCTGAAATGGTGCCCATGGGGATTTACACAATTCCCGAAATGTCGAGTGTTGGCATTACGGAAGAGGAAGCAGTGTCACGTCATGGAGGGGCCTTAGTGGGACGAGCACGATTTCAGGAAATCGCTCGTGGGCAGATCTCGGGAATGACTGATGGACTCCTAAAGTTGGTTGCCGACGCACAGGGGAAGAAACTACTTGGGGTCCACATCGTTGGCGAAGGCGCGACAGAGCTTGTGCATATAGGGCAAATGGGACTTCTGGGCCAAGTCGAAATCGACAGTTTTGTCGAAAATATCTTTAACTTTCCCACCATGGCTGAAACCTACCGAGTTGCGGCGTTGGACATCGTCAAGCAGCGTCCG
>JAJDBO010000188.1 GCA_029261305.1 Nitrospirales bacterium | reverse complement strand
TCGTGCCATCAACCATTCAAGAATCGGGGTTAGTTCGTCCGCATAACCTCACCCTCAATATTTCAAAAGCACAAGGCCTGCTCAACACATCATTGCTTTCTGTGGAAGACGTTACTCAGCATTTTTGTCAGTAAGAGTTATCCCTTCATGTACGAGCACGGATTGAATCGCTTGAGACGTGATTGGCCCTTCTCGCAAAATACGGGGAGGCCCTACCAGGCTAAGGATGGTTGAGGGCAATCCTCCTGGGGAAGGTCCGCCGTCCAAGATCAAGTCTATTTCTTGCCCAAACTCTTCGAGAACCTCTTGCGTCGTGGAAAGAGGGGGAGAGTTCGTTCGATTGGCACTGGTGCCCGTCATGGGTCCTGTTGCTGACAAAATGGAGAGTAATCGTTGATCGCCGGGACAACGTATCCCAATCGTCCCACTTCCACCGGTGAGGGGCACCGGAAGGTCTGATCTGGCAGGAAAAATACAGGTCAACGGGCCAGGCCAAAAATGATCCAATAGTGAAACGGCCCACGAAGGAATGGATGTCACGAAAAAATCGAGTTGGCTTCGCTCATTGATCAACACCAATAACGGTTTATCCTCCGAACGACCTTTCAAGGCAGCCACCCGTTCGACGGCTTCAATAGACAAGGCCGGAGCCGCAAGCGCGTAAGAACTTTCCGTGGCCACGGCCAGGATTCCACCTTGAATGGTGCACTCACGCACCTCATCGAAAAACTTGGGGGAGGGGTTACCCGAAACTGAAAGAATTTTGGCCACAAGGTCCTTGGCCGGAATGAACATTATTAACGCAGAACTCGATTTGCAATATCGTTTCGAAAATACTGGCCATCAAAACGAATACCCTCTAGCGACTCATAGGCTCGGCTCTTGGCTTTGGCCAAATTAGGGCTCACGGCGGTCACTCCCAACACGCGTCCACCAGAGGTCACGATCTGCTCACCATTCCACGCAGTACCCGCATGAAAGACCATCGACGATTCCGAAATGCCGATATCTGGAATCCCTGAAATTGGCACACCCGTGGAATATTTCCCTGGGTACCCACCAGAACTCATCACCACGCAGACCGCAGATTCCTCCGACCATTCAATGTGCAATTGTTCCAATCGGTGCTCCACGACCGCTTCTAACACATCAACCAAATCGGTTTTTAATAACGGCAAGACCACTTGGGTTTCAGGATCCCCAAACCGTGCGTTAAATTCGAGGACATAGGGCACGCCATCTCTCACCATCACGCCAGCATAAATGACACCGAAAAATGGGCTACCCACCCGCGACAACCCTTCAATGACTGGGTACAACACTTCCCGAATTATCGAATAGCGAAGGGCCGGTGTCGCTAATGGGGCTGGGGCATAGGCGCCCATCCCGCCTGTATTAAGTCCCGTATCTCCCTCACCAATTCGCTTATGATCTTGCGCCACTAACATCGGCATCACTGTTTTCCCATCGGCAAAGGCCATCAGGGTCAATTCTTCGCCTTCAATAAATTCCTCAAGGATGACACGCTGACCAGCCTCTCCAAACGCATGCTGCTCAAGCATATTGAGGACCGCAGTCTTTGCTTCCTCGTGGGTTTGAGCCACCACCACGCCTTTACCCTGAGCAAGCCCATCGGCCTTGACGACTATAGGCACTGGTCGAGAATCAAGGTATTGGATTGCGGCACGGGAGTTTTCAAACGTTCGTGATTCAGCGGTGGGAATCTGTTGGCGAATCATTAAGTCCTTGGCAAAGGCTTTACTCGACTCAATGCGTGCCGCATTTTTGGTGGGACCAAAGACTTTGAGTTTGTTTTTCCGAAAGAGATCAGCGATCCCAAGAGCCAATGGGGCTTCCGGACCAACGACCGTGAGATCGATTCGCTCGCTCTCTGCAAACTTTTGCAATCCTGGAAGATCATTAGCGGCAATCGGCACACATGTGGCTTGTTGACTAATGCCCGCATTGCCCGGCGCACAAAATATTTTGGTCACCCGAGGGCTTTGTGCCAACTTCCACACCAGCGCATGCTCTCGCCCACCACTACCTATTACGAGGATTTTCATGAAATTTTAATGACGGAAATGTCGCATTCCGGTTAACACCATGGCCAAATTGTGTTCATCGGCAGCCTTCACCACTTCTTCATCACGAATGCTACCACCGGGTTGAATCACAGTCGTAATTCCGGTCTGCGCCGCGGCATCAAGGCCATCACGAAATGGGAAAAACGCATCCGAGGCCATCACACACCCTTTGATCGGCAGGTTCGCCTTCATTTCTGCCAATTTCACAGAATCGATACGGCTCATCTGCCCTGCCCCAATTCCTACGGTTTGAGTCGCATTGGCAAAAATGATGGCATTGGACTTCACATGCTTACAGACCTTCCAAGCAAAGGCACAGGCGGCATACTCACTTTCACTGGGTTGACGTTTGGTAGGAACTTTCAAAGCTTTTAAGTCAGTCAACGTGCCAAGATCTCGATCTTGTAAAATTAAGCCACCAATGATTTTTTTCAAGTCATAGCCGTCTTGGGTTTGGCATTGGAGTGACCCAACTTCCAACAATCGCAAGTCCTTTTTCCGTTTCAATTCGGCCAAGGCATCCTCTGTAAATTCAGGAGCAATGAGGACCTCAACAAAGGTCGACGTCACTTCTTTCGCCATCGTCAAATCCACAGGTCGATTACAGGCAATCACCCCCCCAAAAGCTGAGATAGGGTCCGTTTCCCGAGCCCGCACATAGGCATTCACTGGGCTCGTTCCCAAAGCCACGCCACACGGATTATTGTGTTTGATAATGACGACGGCCGTTTCATCAAACTCCTTGGCCAACTCCAACGCCGAGTTGGAGTCGAGGTAATTGTTGTACGACATGGCTTTGCCATGCAGTTGCTTGGCTCCTGAGATCGAAGGTTCTGTCGCACCAATCTCACGATAAAAGGCGCCTTCCTGGTGAGGATTTTCACCATAGCGCAAAATCTCTGCCCGCTCATAGGTAAGCGAAAACCGTGCGGGAAATTTCTCTGCGCCACCTTCGGCATTCTGTTCACTCAAATAATTAGCGATCAATCCGTCGTAGCGAGAGGTATGCTGAAAAACCTTTTGTGCCAATTCTCGTCGAAGCGAGGAGGGAACAGTGCCTGACTTCAAGGCCTCCAACACACGACAATAATCCCCAGGGTCAACCACCACCAACACATCTTCGTGATTTTTCGCAGCGGAACGCAGCATGGAAGGACCACCAATATCAATATTTTCAATGGCATTCTCAAAAGTACAATCCGGTTTCGCGATGGCCGATTCAAAGGGGTACAAATTCACTACCACCACATCGATGGGCGTAATGCCTTGCTCACTCATCTGCTGAACATGATCTGGTTTTCCTCGACGCCCAAGTAACCCGCCATGAATCTTTGGATGGAGGGTCTTCACGCGCCCCTCAAGAATCTCCGGAGAGCCGGTGTGCGAGGAGACATCTGTGACCTCTAAACCTGCTTCTCGCAAGGCCTTAGCCGTTCCACCGGTAGAAAGAATCGACGCGCCTAACTCCGCCAATCCTTTGGCAATTTCCACC
>JAJDBO010000187.1 GCA_029261305.1 Nitrospirales bacterium | reverse complement strand
TCCCGCAGACAAATTATCGATGGAGATGACAAGGTAGAGCATTTCAAGATTGTGTCCCATTGAGGCAAGCACCATAAAAAGAAGATTGGTGGCTGCTGAAAGAAGGGCTCCTAAGAATAGGATGCGAATCACTCCATATCTTACTGTAAGAATTCCTCCAAGAAATCCCCCCGCGATAGTCATGAACAATCCGAAGGTCTTCACTACACTCGCAATCTCGATTTTGGTGAAACCCATATCTTGATAAAACACATTCGCGATGACACCCAAGACAATATCAGAAATCCTGTAGACCCCAATCAACGCAAGCAGCCATAGGGCTGATTTCATACCATAGCGTTCAAAGAAATCTTTCACTGGTGCCACGTAGGTGTGCTCCAGCATGTGCTGGTTCACCATTCCCATACGAGTCATTACGCGGGAGATCAGCCATGCCACAAGTACTCCCATAGCCAGTCTGAGTGTTTCGATGAGAAAGGCGACGACCTGTTGGGTGCCAACAATTTCCGTGAGCATGAGGGTGAAATCATTCGCGATGTTGGCGGTATAGTAGAAGGTCAGAATGAAGCCGGTGGCAGCAGCGACAAACATGAAGAAGAACCTGATGTAGTCTTTTGTCGAATGGGGTGATGTTCTTGCCCGTTGGGAGTTAGGTTCTGTAATGACGAGTGTCGTGCCTATCCCGATCAACATGGCTAGAGCCATGATGAAATAGGACCACTGCCAGGCCTGATAATTATAGGTCTCAGCGGTTGATCCGAAGGCACTTGCCAGAAATAGGGCGCCTGCTCCCGCCACCAACATGCCTATGCGATAACCTGCGATATACGCGGCTGCCAGCATGGCTTGTAGTGCCGTTTCTGCTGATTCAATTCGGTAGGCATCAATCACAATATCCTGTGTGGCAGAGGAAAACCCCAAAAGAACAGCGGCTATTGCCATGAGTGTCAGGTTATTTGTCCCCTGGGAAGGATCAATGAAAGCCATGCCGGTAATGGCCGAAATGATAGAACACTGTGCCAGCAGCATCCATCCTCGACGTTGGCCAAATCTCCGTGTAAGGACTGGGAGAGGCAAAGTAGACACCAGAGGGGCCCAGACAAATTTAAATGAATACCCCAGCGCGGCCCAACTGAAAAATGTGACCGCAGCCCGTTCCACCCCTGCTTCCCGTAGCCACAGTGAAAGGGAAGAAAAAATTAAGAGCAGCGGAATCCCAGCGGAGAATCCGAGAAACAACATAGTGAGGACTCGTGGGTGAAAAAAAACACGCGCAGAATCAGTCCAACTCTGTTGGGAAACAAAAGTCATGGCTTGAAGGCATCCTTATTTTTATAGAATAGCCGAGGCAAGGCTCTGTGGCCAGTTGGAAAGTCTAGGGTTATGCATTAAGCCCATTGAGGTAGGGTACGTCAATCTCCTCAATCATCATTTTTTTCCAAGACTAACGACTTTGTGAAAGAGACTCAATCTGCCAAAGTTGTCGAACAGTTTTCGGGTATGTTTTGTGCTTAGGGAATGGGAGGAATTTGAATCGTCTGGAATTTAACTAGGCAAAAGAAACGGAAGAAACGCTTTGGGTGTGTTCCAGTTGAAGTGCGGACTGCCCGCAGGGAATTTTTGTCTTGAGTTGTGCTTGGTATGATGAGTGCACGATCAAATAAAGAAATTCGGGATCATCTTTGCCCCCCCATGACTTGTAAATCTTGAAGTGTGGTTGGATTGATGGGAGGCAGTTCAGGAGTGGAGGTTGGATTGGGTAGAAAGTGAAGGCAAAGAAACAGATTCTTGCTCCCATGTTGTTTCGTGAGGGGTAGGTGTTCGGTGAGAGATTTCTTGGATGGGGAGAATCCACTTCCCTAATACCTCTTGCAATGCTTCAAGTTTTACGGGCTTCGAGATGAAATCATCCATACCAGCGTCTAGGCATTTTTCTCGATCTCCTTTCATGGCGTTGGCGGTCATCGCAATGATAGGGATTCGTTTTCCGGATGATATTTCCCGGGTCCTGATTTCTCGTGTGGCGTCGTACCCATCCATTTCCGGCATTTGACAGTCCATCAGAATCGCGTGGTAATGCAGGCGGTTCATCGCGGCCAGTGCTTCTTGTCCATTGGCGACCACATCCACTCGATAGCCTAATTTCTCCAACATCCGCACGGCCACTTTCTGGTTCACAATATTATCTTCTGCTAACAGAAGGCGTAACTTTTTAAAAGGTTCATTTTCTTTAAGCGTGTGGCGCGTGATTAGTGAAAGTGCAGTTTCCCCCTGATCGGATTCCACGTTTTTGACTGGGTTCAAGACTAACGACAAGCATTGGCATAATTGTGCTTGACGAATCGGTTTGGTGAGATAAGCCGAAAAACCAGCATCTTGGGCCGCCCGAGCATCTCCTCGACGTCCTAAGGTCGTGATCATCACAAGGTGAGTTTGGTCGAGCAGGGGATCGGCTTTCACGGCTTTTCCCAACTCAATGCCATCCATGTCCGGCAAAAACATATCCGAAACCAGGATGGAATATGGCTTCCCCTCAGCCACGGCTTCCTTCAGTAGGTCCAGCGCTGCGGCGGCGGTGGTCACGCTATCACACGGCATGCCCCAATCGTCGGCATAATTGTGGAACAGGAGGCGGTTTGAATCACACTCATCGACAATGCACGTGCGAATTCCTTGGAGGTCCGTGGTGGTAGAAGCGGTAATGGGGGCATGCTCCTGTCGTGTAAAGGGAAGTGTGATCCAGAATTGGCTTCCATCTCCCTGATGGCTGATGACGCCAATCTCACCGCCCATGGCCATAACTAGTCGTTTGCAAATGGCAAGGCCCAATCCGGTTCCTCCAAATTTGCGTGTCGTAGAGTTGTCAGCTTGGCTAAACGAATCAAAGATTCGTGCCTGAGCATCTTCGGACAAGCCAATTCCGGTGTCGCTGATTTCCATGCGGATCGTCGTGGTTGTGCCTGTGGTTTCCATCGCGGACACTTGGACCGTCACTTCCCCAGATTCTGTAAACTTAATCGCATTACTCAAGAGGTTTAAAAGGACTTGTCGGATGCGCCCAGGGTCGCCACAAAGTGCTGTGGGCGTGGAAGCATAAATCAAGCCGACGAAATTCAGTCCTTTCAATTCAGCCCGTTCGGACAAGAGGTCCAGAACCTCTTCGACAGTCGTGCGAAGATCAAAATTAATAATTTCTAAATCGAGTTTGCCAGCCTCAATTTTAGAAAAGTCGAGGATGTCGTTGATAATTTCAAGAAGCAATTCGCCGGAATGCCGAATCGTCTCAGCGGTTTCTTTTTGTTCTTCAGTCAACTCAGTGTCCAGTAACAATCCCGTCATACCAATGACGCCATTCATGGGCGTACGAATTTCATGACTCATCATGGCGAGAAATTCAGATTTGAGCCTTGCCCCATCGAGTGCCTGGTCTCTTGCCTCCGTCAATTCAAGGTTTTTGTGGGCCAAGTTGTCCACGACTATCGCCAGTTCAGTTTCGATGTGCTTGCGTTTTTCTAAATTTGCCTGGGCCTGTTTTCGTAACTGTTCCAGTTCTTGAACCTGGCGATGTAAATCCGTGACGTCTTGAAACACCAGGAGGGCATACCAGATGCCCTTGGGTGATTGCATGCTTTTCGCAATAGTATGCTGAATGCGGGGTTGTCCACCTGGAAGTGTGCTTGGGATTAATTGCCCATGTAATTGTGGAGAAAAGATTGCCGGGGGGCCGCCATGGAAAAGTGGAGTTAAGCGTGATGTATATTTTGGCTGGACAAAATGAGGGTAAAATTCTTGAATGGGTTTTCCAACGATCTGACCTTTCAGAATTCCAGTCCACTGTTCAAGGCAGTCATTCCATAACATGACGGTTAAATCGTCACGCAAGACCAACGCCCCATTCGGGATATGGTTTAAAGCCTCAAAGGCCAGTTTGGTCTCTTCAATGGAATCCATGGACTTACGCGGTTTGACCAGTCAAGAGGTTGATCGCTTCTAGCATGGCCTCGAAGCGTGTGGAATCAAACATCAGGAAAATATCGCCGGAAATATCATGCTCCTTCACCTGGAAACGAGTTTGAGCCCACAATAAAACAGCCGAACTTTCCTGTGGTGGCGATTGAATCAAATTTTTGAGTGTGGATTCGTTATACATGGGAACAGAATAGGTTATGGACCCGCTTAACACATTGGCAATTGATCCCATAACCCCATTTAATACAATATTGCCGATCTCTGTGAGCGTGGCCACTTTCATAGCGTTTAAGTCATCATCATCCACTGATGAACCAGTGAGGATTTCGACAAGTTTCGGTGCAGTTTCTGAGGGAAAGGCCAACGTCGCGGAACCTGCATAGGAACCCTTGAAGGGTAACTGCACACTAGAGAGGGTATGGTCACCCAATTGTGCTAATTTTTGTTCAAGTTCCGCGGCATCCGTAATGGTAATAGAGGGTACCTGAAGCGTAATTGGTTTTTCTAAAATTTGATTGAGCGATCCTGCTGCACGGCCTACTCCAATATTCAGGAGCTCTTTTATGGCGTCTTCTTGTTCAGGAGTGAGTTGCATGGACGCCCTCTGTAGTTGATTGTGTAAGGAGGAGTTTCAATGTGGCGCGCACGTCCTCTTGTTTGGCTGGTTTATTGAGAAAGTGTTGCGCTCCTAATTCCAAGCACCGAGTTTTCATCCAGTCTTGAACATCGGCGGTAATGACCACAATGGGCAGATTGATTCCTTTGGATTGAAGGGCTTCTAGAACTTGAATCCCATCCATCTCAGGCATCAACATATCGAGAATCACGCAATCTGGAGGATTGGTAAGCATGAGGTCTAAGCCCTCTTGGCCATTGGATGCCGCCTGTACTTCATACCCCTCATCCACAACAATGCTACTCAGCATTTTTCGTTGTAGGAGAGAGTCGTCTACGATTAGAACACGGCTCATATTGATATCCTTCCTCTGCGTGTATAAAGAACGCCATTCATGGGTGTGGCTAGTGCTAAAGTGGGTCCAAATAAATATTTCGAAATACTTTTTCAGCGCTTTGTTCCTTAATCGGTGATTTTCGTTTTGATCTTTATCAATTAGGGTTATTCATCATGGTTTATTATCGTTTAATGGGGATGAATGGATGGAATTGAGTATCGCAAAGACCATGGCGACCTTGAGTCATTTCTGGTTCATTGCGAGTCCACACCGGACGATTGGAGTCTTGGACTTGGATTATTTCCCGTAAAAGGAGAAATCCCACATCTTGACTTTTTATCTTGAGCATTTAATGTAGGTATTTGGGCTGCTGGTTTGCCCCTGGTCGTCATCACAACCCTGTTAGGCTTCCTGAAATTATGCTTAGACTTATTGCCCGCTTGCTTCGAGTGCTCAATTCTGAAACCCACCCTGGGCAGATCTCTATGGGCTTTTGCTTTGCAATGGTGGCGGGGCTCACGCCCTTACTCAGTCTGCATAATGTGATCGTACTACTCCTTGTCTTAGTTCTCCGGGTGAACCTTTCGGCTTTTCTGCTAGGGCTTGCCGTGTTTTCAGGAATGGCCTATCTTTTGGATCCAGTTTTTGAGTGGAATGGGACTCTCATATTGACGGCCTCTGCCTTTGAAGGTCTGTGGACTTCTTTCTATAACACCACCATTTGGCGATTGGCTCGCTTTAATAACACCATCGTGATGGGAAGTGTCGCTTTCTCCCTTGTGCTTTTTGTTCCACTGTACGTTCTCTCCAATAGTTTGGTGTTGCGCTACCGGGAACATGTGTTGGCTTGGATTGAAAAGACGAGACTGATGCAATTTTTCAAAGCCAGCAAAGTGTACCATCTGTATCAATCCCTCCCGACCTTTGGAGGTGGCGGGTGACTCAACCGAAATCTGGCATCCTTCGCTGGTGGGGGCTGGGGGTCTTCCTTATCTTGGTAGGCGCTATTTCCGCGCTGTGGCTTTTGGTAGTCGATGGGGTGGTGAAATCCAAAATCGAAGATGAGGGAACTGCCGCGGTTGGGGCCAAGGTCGAGGTAGAGGCTGCTGACCTCACGTTGTTCCCAACAGGTTTGATCCTGACGCGCCTTCAAGTCACTAATCCTGATGAGCCCATGAAAAACTCGGTCGAAATCGCGAGTCTGAAGATGAATGTGGATGGGCTGCAGTTGTTGCGGCGCAAGGTCATCATTGATGAGATGAATGTTAATGGCGTGCAATTTGGAACGGAGCGGACGACCTCAGGGGCGATTGATGATCGAGCGCAAGGTGGTGCTCCTGGTCAATCGAAAGAGGATTCAGCATTTTCCTTGCCTCCTCTTGAAGTGCCGAATGTGCAACAGATCTTAGAACAGGAAAATCTTGATACGCTGAAACTCATCCGAGCCATTCAAGACGATATTCAGCGGGAACGTGAGATCTGGAAACAACGCCTTGAGACCCTGCCTGGGAAAGCGGAATTCGCCAAATACCAGAAACGCATTGAAGGTCTGAAGTCATCGACCAAAGGAGGGGTTAGTGGAGTATTAGGGGGCGTGGAAGAACTCAAAACCATCAAGCAAGAGATTGTACAAGATCTCAAAAACTTGAAATCGGCCCGAAAGGAGTTCAACGAAAAAGTCGCCTTGCTGAATCAGCGCATGGATCAGGTCCAGACAGCCCCGCAACGTGATGTGCAACGGCTCAAAGAAAAATATAGTTTGTCTCCGCAAGGGTTGGCCAACCTCGGCCAAACCTTATTGGGAAAACACATTGGGGAAAAGCTCAAAGACGCTTTTGCCTATTATGAGATGGTGCAGCCGTATTTTGAAGGGGTGGAGTCTGCAGGTAGTTCAACAAATGATAACGCGGGACCGAAGCGAGGTCGGGGGACAGATATTCACTTTACGGAATATGAGCCGTTGCCCGAGGTGCTCATTCGTACGGCAAAGGTTTCATTGCTTTTGGATGTTGGGGAAATCAGTGGTATTCTCCAAAACATTACTCCCGATCAAGCCATTCTTGGCATTCCCCTGACCTATGCGTTCACCGGAGAGCAATTGAAAGATCTCCAGGGGATCACCATTGAGGGGGTGTTGGATCATCGTGATGCGGCTCATCCAAGGGACACGATGCAATTTCGCGCGAAGGAGTATCGAGTCCAACCTGTGGCGTTGTCTGCTCAACCGGATTGGCCGGTAGCAATTGAACATGGATTTGCTGACCTGACTGTGAATGCCGAATTGCAAGGTCAAGCCATTATGGCTACAGCCAATACCGAGTTATCATCCCTCCAAGTTTCGGCAGGGAAACCGGATGATGTCAATCCCTTGACCAAGGCCTTAAGTGTAGCGATCTCAGATATTTCCGCACTCTCTGTGGAAGCGGATGTGACGGGAACGCTTCAGCAGTATGAGGTACAGATTCATTCCGAACTCGATCGTATCTTAAAGGACGCAGCAGGAAATATGGTGAAGAATTTGGCGTCTAGTTTTGGAAAGGATTTGCAATCAGCCATTTCCACAAAGGTAGCTGAACCCCTGGATAGTCTCACTGGCTCATTTGGTGGACTAGATTCCATTGGCGGAGACCTTGCGGGTCGATTGGCCAAAGAAAATAATCTTCTCGAAGAATTGCTCAAAAATGGCCTCTCCAAGAATGTCCTACCTACGGGATTACCTGACAAACTCCCAGGCGGTTTTAAACTGCCATTTTGATGAGTATAAGTACCCTCTAAAACTCTTGACGTATTTCAGTGGATTCTAGGGTTCGATTCCTTTCTCCTCCAGAGTCAATTCTGCTCTTTACTTTTCCAATGAAAAAGGAGCATGCTATTTAATAATAACTTGATACCCTGGAGATGAAAATGGGGTAAAAAGTCTCCTGCATACATATCAGTGTGAAGACAAAAGAAAAGGCCCTTCGGATTTTTATAATCTGAAGGGCCTTTGTGCGTTTTTGTAGGGAAGAGGCCGGTTCTAACATATATGCTCTATTTGTGGGGAGCCCTCAGAGGAAACCGATTGTGACTGGAGGGCCTATCTTTTTTAGAAAGGCATGGAAGTACACAGATGATTTTTTTATTCGCAGGCCCGTCGATGATGTTGGTTTGGCCTCCTGCCAACTCAAAGCCAGGCATCAGGGGCCGTTCATGCACAAAGTCGGAAGGGGAAAGGAGGTTATTCCGACCGGCCCTTCATATTCTTAAAGGAGGTAAAAGGAGGGAGCTACCATGCGACGCGTTGATTATTTGGTAGGAAAGCACGATTTTAAAACTCTCAAGGCCGAGCAATTTATGCAAGACAATGTTTTCGCCTATCATCTCGATGATACAGGAGATACGTTAGCGAACGTGATGACAGAGTATGGATTTGGTAGTGTTCCGGTGATTGATGATCATCATCGAGTCTTGGGGATTGTCACGGAATTCGACCTTTTGAAAATCCTATTGGAGGAGCGTGAACTGACAGATGTGAAAGCGAGTGACCTTATGACACCGAGCCCTATCACGGTGTTTCCGGATACCCCAGCGATGGATATCATTCGTTTGCTGGAGGAAAGGCATCTCATCAGAATGCCTGTGGTAGACGAAAACAATATTCTCAAAGGGATCGTGTCGAGGCGTGACGTCCTCCAAGGATTTGTAAATGCCACTCGCAAGAATCCTGTATTCTGATTTGTGTGAGGCGTTTTACAGACGCGGTTGAATTGTTTCCGGAAATAGTCAAGGGTGTGATTACACTCCTATTCGTGTAAACCCTGGCTGCTTAGGGCAGCCAGGGTTGGTGAGGCCTAACACGGTTGCCTTTCCCTTTTACCTTGACAAAGTCCCATAATGTTGGACAATAGCAACGAGTTGTCATTCAATTTTCAAACCATTTTCTATCATCTGCGAGCCACTTACTCTTCCGTAAGTCATACCAACCTGTCTCCGAGCAGTTACTACGGCAAGCTGAGATTCAACATCTACCTAAAGGAGAGCTATGATTTGGCGCTGGCTTGGACTCAGTAAAGATTCCCATCGTCCGGAAAAAGACATTGGTCCCTATTCTAACTATCGAATGTCTGTGAGACTTGAACTCACACAGCGTCCTGGTGTGTTTGCCATTCTGGCCAATCTCTTGGCCGAAGAAGGTGCTAGCATCGGGGCCGTCGATATGGTCTCCGCGACGAAAACCAAGGTGGTGCGAGACATTACGCTTGATACCAAAAATGAAGAACATGCGCAGCGTGTGCTCGACCGGCTTGAAAAACTTCCTGACGTCACAGTGCTTTCTGCGTCAGACCGGATTTTTATGTTGCATCTCGGTGGAAAAATAAAAATGGGGAGTAAGTTTCAAATCACCACCCGAAATACGCTCTCCATGGCCTATACCCCTGGGGTCGGTCGGGTGTCACAAGCCATTGCCAAGGATCCAACCTTGGCGTATCGCTTCACCAGCAAAAGGAATAGCGTGGCTGTCGTGACTGATGGTTCAGCGATTTTAGGACTTGGGGATCTCGGGTCCGCAGCGGCTCTCCCGGTGATGGAAGGGAAAGTGATGCTGTTCCAACAGTTCGCGGGGATTGATGCATGGCCCATTTGCCTGAGTACGCGGGACCCTGATGAGATTGTTCGGACCATTACCAATATTGCTTCAGGGTTTGGCGGTATCAATCTCGAAGACATCAATGCCCCGCGGTGTTTTGAAATTGAGCGACGATTGAAGGCCACGCTCGATATTCCGGTGATGCACGATGATCAACATGGGACAGCGGTCGTGATCTTAGCGGCCTTACAGAATGCATTGAAAGTCACCAATCGCCAGCTCGATCAAACCAGGGTGGTAGTCAATGGATTGGGGGCGGCAGGGACGGCGTGTTGCCAATTGCTGATTTCGGCAGGCGTGGGGCAGATCACGGGATGTGACAAAAAAGGGTTGGTCTTGGACGAACGTATGGATGTTCTTCGATCGACCAATGATCATTTGACCAACTTTATTCACTACGATCAGCCAACAGGAACCTTGCAGGATGCATTAAGAGACGTAGATGTGTTTATTGGTCTATCCACCGGGAATATTCTCAAACCTGAAGACTTGGATCCTATGGCGCCTGATGCGATTGTCTTTGCCCTCGCGAATCCTGATCCTGAAATTTCTCCAGAAGCCGCATCAAAAAAATGCCGTATTTATGCGAGTGGACGATCGGATTATCCAAACCAAAGCAATAACCTTCTGGCCTTTCCTGGAATTTTCCGTGGGGCATTGGATGTCCAAGCCAAGGAAATCAACGAGGCCATGAAATTGGCCGCGGCAGAGGCATTGGCAAACGTCATTTCCGATGATGCGCTCAATGAAGATTATATTATTCCCAGCGTCTTTGATAAAAAAGTGGTCCCGACTATTGCTAAGGCTGTGGCCAATGCTGCACAGGAATCAGGTGTCGCCCGACGAATTCCAAAGCATGAGGAGATCCTTGAGTAAGGTCAAACAGGATATTTGCTTAGCACTTTCCATTAATTTCGGTTCTCCCTCCTGGTGATAGAAAAACACACA
>JAJDBO010000186.1 GCA_029261305.1 Nitrospirales bacterium | reverse complement strand
TTTAAATTAGGAGGAGGTCATACCCACCATGGAATCTTCCACAGGTTTACAGGACCCGCGTGCAGTCAAAGTCCAGCTTGCGCTTGCGAGTGGGCATCAACACACATTGAAATTACTGTCGGATTCTCCATTGTTGCAAGACCTGTTGACCGCCCTAGCAGCCAACGGGCAGTCCACTGAGGAGCATCCGCCAACTTTTTTCCAGATTCCTCTGGAGGATGGTCGTTCGGCTTGCTCATTTCAGAGCACGCAACTTGTCTCCATGGTGACTGAACCTCCGGTGTTGATCCAAACGGCACCATGGAATGCCGCATTGCCCCCGGCACCAGTCCTCGCGTCACCGTACTTGCAAATCGACAACTTCTTATCGCCGGACGCACAGCACCAGCTCCTGACTTATGCCCTACAGCATCAATCTGAATTCGTCGAAAGTACCGTGACAACCGGTGAGCCAGATTACCGGCATTCGCTGGTGTCCTTTCCGTTTAACCAATCCGAACATTCAACCCGCTTCCTCGAGTGTCTGAATGCGCACCTGCCGCAAATCCATCGAGCGTTTCATATGTCACCCTTTCCTATTGAAGAAATCGAGATTCAATTGACAGCTTCCAACGATGGGGATTTCTTCAAGCTACATAACGACGGTGGCTGTGAGCAGACGGCATCGCGTAAATTGACCTTCGTCTACTATTTCTATCAAGACCCGAAACCATTTACAGGTGGGGAGTTACACTTTTACGACCATAGAATCGAAAACGATATCGAAGTGCCGGCTACCACCTATCGCATCATCGAACCGCGCAACAATAGCCTGGTGGTGTTCAGAAGTTGCTATCACCATGAGGTGGTTCCCATACAATGTTCGTCGCAAGCCTTTGCCGACAGTCGCTTCACAATCAATGGCTGGATACGAAAGCAACCTGAGCCAATGGATCAAATTGTCACCGTTGAGGAACCCATGGATGAGATTGCCGCTGTTGAGGAGCCTACGGTTGGATGCACCGTGCGACCCAAGCGCCGGGATAGTGTGTTAGAGGGTCGTGTCCGCGATGAGATGGTCCTGCTTTCTCCTGGGAGCAAACAGGCATTCTCGCTCAATCAATCGAGCCGAGCCATCTGGGAACTGTGTGACGGCAACCGGACGGTGGGGGAGATTTCGCAAACATTGCAGGAGCGTTATGCGCAGGCCGAGGATGACCTGTCTGGTGATATCACCACCGCCCTGTCTAAGCTGAATGAAGTGGGGATGTTGGAGTTTCAGGAGGCTTAGGCAAGTCGAGAGGAAGATTTCTGAGTGCCCTGTAGATCCTGATTACATCATTCCCGACGTCTGTTATCGGGAATCCAGGCTTACCATTGTGTCATTCAGGATGGACCCCCGATAACCAACGTCGGGGGTGACGGGTAAGAGTTTTTTCTCTTACGATTTTTGAGGTTCCGCTGACAATATTTTGGCCACTCGACCTTGTAGGTCCTTGCCACCATCTTTTTCTTGCCTTTTTTTCTCAGCCTGATGGACTTGTTCATCAATCCAGCGATAGGTTTTTTCTAAACCCTGCTCCAGCTTTTGGGTTGGTCTCCATCCTAGTTCTTGAAAAATCAATCGATTGTCAGAATTCCTCCCTCGAACTCCAAGAGGACCGGGAATATGATGTTTGCTCAATTGTTTTTTGGCCATGGCCATCACCATATCTGCAAGTTGATTGATCGAAAGCCTTTCATCGGATCCAATGTTGACTGGTCCTGTCCAATCGGACCGCATCAAACGAAGGGTCCCTTCCACACATTCATCAATATATAAGAACGATCGAGTTTGCTCCCCATCACCCCAGATCTCGATTTCTCCGCCATCACGTGCTTCAGCGACTTTTCTGCAAATTGCCGCGGGGACTTTTTCCCTTCCATCGCACCAGGAGCCTTCAGGACCGAACACATTATGGTATCGAGCAATCCTGACCTCCATGCCATAATTTTTGTGAAAGGCAAGAAATAAGCGCTCACTGAACAGTTTTTCCCATCCATATTCACTGTCAGGTTGTGCTGGGTAAACACTATCCTCCGCACAGTGAGGGTTATCCGGGTCTAATTGATTATGCTCCGGGTAAACGCAAGCTGATGATGAATAAAAAATCTTTTTGATATTTTTTTGATGACAGGTGTTTAGAATATTCAAATTTATCTGTGCAGAATTATGCATGACATCGGCATCATTCTCGCCCGTAAACAGAAAGCCGGCTCCTCCCATATCCGCGGCAAATTGATAGACTTCATCAAAATATTGGTCTACCACACGTTGACAAACGGATTGATCCCGCAGATCACCGGCAATGAAATCATCGGCTGCTGTAGGAGCAAATCTGGGGTATTGTAAATCAACTCCACGTACCCAGAATCCCTCTTGTTTTAGCCTCTTCACCATGTGGCTTCCAATAAAGCCACCGGCACCACACACCAATGCTTTTTTCATGCCTGATTCCTCACAATTTTCTCTGGACTCCAATTGTCGTGGGGCACCACTTTACCTCAAACAAATCTAAAATTCGAATTTCAGAAAGACTTTCATGGAAACTTTCCATTGGGAGTCCGAAAGAATCCATCCCTGTCAATTAGTGTTCGAATCAACGTGTCCCCCTTACGCAGCGAAAAGCTGTTCGAATGGAATTTGACTCCTTCGAAGCAATCGCGCCACGCCGCACCGTTCTGCTGGAGGAGTCGGCGGTGGCCAACCTTGTAGGTGTCGAAGCCGTGATCATCGAGAAACTGGACGATCCGCTCGAGCGGTGCATTCTCTTGTGGCCCCCGCCGATCGTCGAGGCAGTCGCTGGACTCGAAAACGAGGTATTCGATGGAGGCCAGACTATGGTACATGCCGCGAAGCACCTTGGTGTCGTGTCCTTCACAGTCGATCTTGACGAGACGGATGACCGCGTCCGAAAGACCGCTACGCTCTAGCAATTGGTCGAACGTGATCACGGGAACCCCGGCGATCCTGTGTCCGTCGCCGCTCAGCGAGGCCAGCGAATACCCCGGCCGGTTCTCGGGATGATCCGAGATGGTCGACAGCGTGGCCGTCCCTTCGGTATCCGAGAGGGCGCATTCAACAAACTCGACTCGCCTCGAAAAGGAGCGGCCTCGCAGCTGCGTGACATTAAGGGGATTTGGCTCGACCCCTAGGATCAGCGCGTTCGCCTCCGGGCAAACACGCAATAGGCGCTCAATGAATCCACCCACACAGCATCCAATGTCCACCCCGAGAACGAACCGCTTGTCGGTTCGCGCTGTGATGCATGGCGAAAGTGCTTCCATGAGGTGCTCAAGCGGGGCGTTGCCGAAGAAATCGTCGCGTTCTTCCAGGTAGTAACGCGTAACCTCATCGGGTTGATCGCTCATTCTGTTCTCCTGGGTCAACGCCTTCCTTCGCCAATCGTGAGCCGCGCTGTTGCGCTTCATACAATCGCAATCGTAGGTTGATGAATCGGCAACAATGCGAATGGCTTTGGCCTGTACGTTTTCAGGTGTACTTCTTTGTGGCTGGGTATCTTTGTCTGAGAATCTTGATTTCGTGGTTACGAATCTGCCACGAATACCAGCCCTTTACGATAATAATGTCCACGTTCAGCCTGGCTTCTCGATTCCTTTGTCAGTTCGGGATCAAATTTAAAACCATTTTGTTCCAATTTCTCAATCCAATAGGACTCCGGTTGACAATTGACATGGTGCCATCCTGGCTGACCGGGATCTGCGTACGTCATCATGATATATTTTTGGCTATATCGA
>JAJDBO010000185.1 GCA_029261305.1 Nitrospirales bacterium | reverse complement strand
CTGAAAAAAATCAAAGGCCCTGGAGTCTTGCGCGAGCAAGATGTGACGGAGGCCTTAAAGGAAGTTCGTCTTGCGCTTTTGGAGGCTGATGTCAATTTCAAGATTGTAAAAGACTTCATCGGTCGCGTGCAGGTAAAGGCCGTTGGTAAAGAGGTTCTCGAAAGCCTCAATCCCGGGCAACAGGTTGTCAAAATTGTTTGGGAAGAGTTGCGAGACTTGATGGGGACCGAACATTCAGGCCTGTCGCTCTCCTCTCAACCTCCAACAGTCGTGATGATGGTTGGCCTGCAGGGAGCAGGTAAAACTACCACCTGCGGCAAGCTCGCGCATCATTTTAAAAAGCAGGGGAAACGGGTGTTGCTGATTGCGGCTGATCCTCGTCGTCCTGCCGCTGCGGATCAGTTAGCGTCTTTGGGAACAGATTTGGATGTCCCTGTTCATCGTGCTGAAGGGACGTTGGTTGATCGATCCCAAATTACCCGGTTTTGCGTTGAAGGCGTGGCTCGCGGTCGTGATCATGGCTATGACGTCGTGGTACTGGATACTGGTGGTCGTCTTCAGGTTAATGCCGAACTCATGCAAGAGTTGGTCGACATCAAAGCGGCGGTCACTCCGCAGGAAGTCCTGTTGATTGCGGATTCCATGACGGGTCAGGAAGCCGTGAATGTGGCTGAGCAGTTTGATCAACAAGTCGGCCTTACTGGTGTGATCTTGACCAAAATCGAAGGTGACGCTCGTGGTGGCGCGGTGCTCTCTATTCGTGCAGCAACGGGCAAGCCCATTAAATATCTCGGGGTTGGGGAAAAATCCGACGCCTTAGAGCCCTTCCATCCAGACCGGATGGCCTCTCGCATTCTGGGGATGGGTGATGTGTTATCGCTTATCGAAAAAGCCCAAGATGCTATTTCCAAGGAGGAAGCGGAATCTCTTCAGCAGAAAATGACCAGCAATAATTTGACCTTGGAAGATTTCCGAGATCAGATTAAGCAGGTAAATAAATTGGGGTCCATTGATCAAATCCTGGGCATGTTGCCTGGTGGGGAGAAGTTGAAATCCATGGTGAGTGGGGCGTCAAAGCAGGGCCTCCCTGAAAAGGAAATGGCGCGCGTTGTGGCCATTATTGATTCCATGACCCTCAAGGAGCGTCGTGATCATACCATTATCAATGGGAATCGGAAAAAGCGTATTGCCAAGGGGAGTGGGACCTCTGTTCAGGAGATTAACCGCCTCATTAAGCAATTTTTAGGCGCGAGAACGATGATGAAATCCCTGGTTGGCGGAAAGGGAAAACCTGGTAAACTAGGGAAGCTAAAAAGGCGTGGAAAGCTCATTCGGGCCCTTCAATCCCCATGAGTATATTTTTTCATTCCAAATAAGGTATAGTGACAAGCTTTTGTGAATTCTGGACTATATTAGAATAGGAGGAGTCAGCTAGTGGCAGTACATTTACGATTAAGTCGAATGGGCCGACACAAACGTCCATTTTATCGAGTGGTAGCTGTTGATTCGAGGATGCGACGGGATGGACGGGCTCTTGAGGTGCTAGGCACGCATGATCCTTTGAAGGAGCCTGCAGCCACTGAATTAAAAGCCGAACGAGTGTTAGATTGGCTTCAAAAAGGTGCGCAACCATCGGTGACGGTGCGAACGCTTTTACGTCGGTCTGGTATTTGGAAGACTTTTGAAGAATCAAAAAAGAAATCATAGGTTCCTTCCTCTACTATAGGTTGCCCTCCCCACAAAGTTGGGAGTGCCTTAATGAAACATAGGCTACCCAACCTACTTGGAATTCATGACATGCCCGCTGTCCATAGTGACATGATGCACGAAACTGAGTTCGTGACTGTTGGGAAAATTGTGAAGCCATTTGGTGTGCGAGGGCAGGTCCGAGTGCTTTCCCTCACCGATGTCCCAGGCCGGTTGGAAAACTTACGTGAGGTGAGACTCGAAACAGTTTCCGGTGACACTCTTATCACTGAGGTCGCTGATGTTCAGTGTGAAGGACGATCCTACTTGGTGAGGTTTACAGCGTTCTCTTCGCCTGAGGAAGCAGGAGCCTTTCGTGGAGCTTGGTTGAAAATTCCTCAAAGTGAGGTTCCTCCTGCGCCAGAGGGTCATCATTACCAATTTGAATTGATTGGCCTTACGGTGAAGGAAGAATCAGGAAATGTGCTGGGAGTTTTAGAGGAAGTCATTGAAACTCCAGCTCAACACTTGTTTGTGATTCGAGGGCAGGGTCGGGAGTACCTTTTGCCAGCCTTGAAAAAAATGTTTGTCAAGGTTGATATCCCTGGCCAAGAGATGATCGTGGTACCCAAGAAAGAATGGTCTGGTGATGATGCAGTGTGAGGTCCTCACCTTATTTCCAGAGTTGATTGAAGGCATTGCGACTCAAAGTATTTTGAAGCGTGCGCAGGAAAGCGGTCGAGTTCGGATTCGCGCGCATAATATTCGAGACTACATCGATGATCGGCACCGTATTGCTGATGATGCCCCTTACGGCGGGGGAAGCGGTATGGTGATGAAAGCTGAACCAATTTTTCGCGCCATTGATGCGTTGCGGGCTGAAGGTCAGGAGTTACGATTAGTCTTTCCCTCTCCTCAGGGAGTGCCGTTTTCACATCAACTGGCCATGGATTTTAGTCGTGAGTCGAAACGGTTGGTCTGGATCTGCGGTCACTATGAGGGCATCGATGAGCGGGTGCTCACTCGGTTGGAGCCAGAAGAAATTTCTATCGGTGACTATGTCTTGACCGGTGGTGAGTTGCCGGCCATGGTGATGATTGATGCAGCGGCACGTTTAGTGCCAGGGGTCGTAGGTGACCCAGCTTCAGTTGAACAGGATTCGTTTGCGGACGTGCTGCTTGATTATCCGCATTACACGAGACCCGAAGGGGTCCGTGGCTATGGTGTGCCTGATGTGTTGTTGTCAGGCAATCATGCCGCTATTCGTTTATGGCGGCGAAAAGAATCGTTGCGAAATACATATTGTAAGCGTCCAGATGTGTTACGCGATGAATGCCTAACAGAAGAAGATCGACGGTTGTTAGTAGAAATATCCCAAGAATGTGGGCAAGTTTAATTAGTGCGTGAGGGGGAGGATCAAGACCATGAATCGGCTGCAGCAACTTGAACAAACGTATCCAACAAACACCCTGCCAGACTTTGAAATAGGCGATAATGTCAAGGTGCATGTCAAAGTTATTGAGGGCGAAAAAGAACGTGTGCAGGTGTTCGAAGGCACCGTGATTGCCCGTAAAGGGAAAAAGTTTAGTGAAACGTTTACCGTGAGAAAGATTTCCTACAGTGTTGGGGTGGAACGTATTTTCCCAGTGAATTCTCCAAACATCGCCAAGGTTGAGGTGGTTCGGAAAGGTAAGGTCAGACGCGCAAAGTTGTATTACCTCAGGGATAAAATTGGGAAGAAGGCCAAGGTTCCAGAACGAGAATATTCTCGTGTGGTAAAAAAAACCTCGGCCAAAACCGCTCCAGCGGTTGCACAGGCAGCACCAGTGGCAGGCGAGACTACTGCTGAGTAATTCGCTTCAAGTGCAAGATATCTGTGTCGTGCGATGAAGGGCAATCGTGGAACAGGACTCAATTGCACTGATAACAGAAGGGCCCACTCAATTATTTGAGGAAGAGGCTCGTGTCTGCGGATATCGACGTGTGGCTGGGCTAGATGAGGCCGGTAGGGGGCCGCTAGCTGGGCCTGTTGTTGGCGCTGCTGTTATTCTTCCACGACGATTTGTGTTGGAGGGATTAGACGATTCCAAACAAGTGAGCCCTGAAAATCGTGAGGTCTTGTTTGAGAGGATTACACAAGGGGCAAGCGCATGGGCGATAGGAGCCGCCACAGAACAGGAAATTGACAGGATCAATATCCTGGAAGCCACTAGGCTGGCCTGGAGACGGGCTTTGGAGCAGCTCCCAGTTGAGCCTGACTTTTTACTCATCGATGGTGGCACGTCACTACCAAGGGTCGTGATTCCTCAACGTGCTGTGGTGAAAGGGGATCAATTGTCTCTTTCGATTGCCGCAGCTTCTATTCTTGCTAAAGTGTATCGTGATCGATTGATGCAAGATTACCATCGTCGATATCCACAATATCAGTTTCATATTCACAAGGGGTATCCCACGCCAACGCATCTGCGTTTGGTTCAAGAGTTTGGCCCCAGTCCCATTCACCGGCGTAGTTTTCAACCAATCAAAACTCTTCTTCACATTCATCAGGAGGATGTGTGACATCCAATTCTCAGGTCTTTGGCAAGGAAGCTGAAGTCGCTGCTGAAAATTCTCTTCGTCGCCAAGGTTATCGAATTTTAGGACGGAATGTCAGGTTCTCCAATGGAGAGCTTGATATTGTGGCCAAAAAAGATGACACGATCGTGTTTGTCGAAGTAAAAGCTCGACGCACTGATCAGTTTGGAGGGGCTTCGTATGCCGTCACACCTCAAAAACAGCAGCGTCTAATCCATTTGGCTGCGCAATATTTAGCTCAACATCAATTGTCTCAATGTACATCCAGATTTGATGTCATATGGTATCAGCAGGATGTTCGGCAAGGTGGACATTTGGAGCATGTGGTGAATGCGTTTGAGGTCCCTGGTGATGATCTTCGATGGTAACCGGTTGGTTCTCCTTCGCTGGGAAGAGAGCAGTTTTGACGCGTTGCTGTATAAATTATATTGCATACTGGGCCCCCAGTGTTATCAATGAGCGATTGTTGTGATCGAACAGATGCGAGTCCATGGCTTCGTTCATGATGGTTTTGAATACCCAACATTCTCATGATTCAATTGTTCCATGATTCGAAATTTTTTGAGCGGTGTACAGCGCTGCATGATGTCACGGTACGAATCGAGAAGGGGGAATGTGTTTTACTGACGGGGCCAAGCGGAGCCGGTAAAACAACCCTACTGAAATTAATTTTTGGCGCCGAGATTCCAGATGAAGGACAAATTCTTGTCCAGAATCGAAATATCGCCAGGCTGCGAGAGGCGGATATTCCGTACCTGCGGCGAACAATGGGGTTTGTTTTGCAGAACTTTAAATTGTTGCCAAAGAAAACGGTCTTTGAAAATGTCGCCTTGCCGCTCATCATTCAAGGCGTGTCGCGGGCTGAGTCCAAACGAAAAGTCGGGGAAGCCTTAAAAGCCGTAGGGATGGATCATAAACACTCGAGTCAAACTGGTGTGATGTCTGCAGGTGAACAACATCGAGTGTGTATTGCCCGGGCAATCGTGAATAACCCGATAATATTGTTGGCCGATGAACCAACGGGAAATTTGGATACGGTGTTGACTTCGGAAATTGTCGAGCTGTTCAAAACCATTCACGCGCGAGGCACCACGGTGCTGTTGGCTACACATAATCAATCTGTGGTTGAAGAAATGAACGGACGTGTCCTGCATCTACAGGCTGGGCGGATGGTGTCGGATAAAGGCCCCGCCGCATGAGACGCCCTCTCTATCTCATCCAAGAAGCCTTCGTGAATATTCGCATCAATCGAACAAGTGTGATGATTGGTATCATCACGACGGCT